>JAYUCP010000701.1:0-17508 GCA_043740245.1 Acidobacteriota bacterium
AAATCTTTTTCATCCGGGTCGGATTTGTGTTACCTGAACCTGCACCGAGCGGCAGCCTAAAGTAACTTAATTTCTCAATTTTTCGCCAGTGTCCAGTTAATCAGTGGCATCCGTCAAATCCGTAGTCCATTGGCACCAGCCCACAAAATCCAATGTGATCAGAAACCTTCAGCTAACCCGCGCAGAAAAGCAGCGCTTTGCTGGCTCGCCCGTGAGCCAGATCATGCGAAAATTCTACTGGCTTCAACCAAGTGAGGACTTCGCTTTCCACCTCACCCCCGGCTTCAGCTTCTTCTGCTTAGGCACGCGCCCGATTCGCGTATCGTTCTTCAACACCAACTCGCACGCCTTCAACGCCTGCGACTCAAACTCAGGCACATTCGCGGGCAACAGCAGCCAGGGCGACTTGTTCAGCTTCTCGTTCATCAACGCGCGCGCCGAAGTGAACTCCGCCGCCAGACGCGCATACTGCTCCGGCGTCGTCGGCAACCAGAGACCTTTCTGATCGGCCCACTTTTCCGCGTCGCACAGAAACAGCACGAGTTTTTCGCCGACATAAACCGCGTGACAGCCAAACATCGGTTTGACGAGCGGATCGAGCGGTTCCAACTCATCCAACACAAACCGAAACGGAATTGGCTTTTTGCTTGCGCGTTGTTTTGCCATCTCACTCTGACCTCATCGCCGAAATCGGATCCAAACTCGCCGCCCGCCACGCCGGATAGACGCCCGCGATCATCCCCACGCTGCCCGATACGCCCAGCGCCACCGCGACCGCCAGCAAGGGTAATGCCGTCGGAATCGGCGTGAAGTTCGCCACCGCCTGACTCAACAGCCACGCGATCAGCACGCCCAGCGCGCCACCCACCAAGGCCAGCGCGGTGGATTCGGCCAGGAATTGGCGGACGATGTCGCGTTTGCGCGCGCCCAGGCTCTTGCGGATGCCGATCTCTTTGGTGCGTTCGGTCACGCTGACCAGCATGATGTTCATAATCACGATGCCGCCCACCACCAGCGCAATCGAAGTCACGCCGACCGCCACCATTTGAATCGTGCCGAAAATCTTTTCGCGCAGGTTGTTGACCGCGCTCGGCGTAATCAGGCCGAAGTTGTCTTCGTCATTCGGTTTCAAGCGCCGCCGCGTGCGCAGCGCCACGCGCGCCTCGTCAATCGCGTCCTGATAGGTCGCGGGCGCAGTCGAAGCCACCAGCAATTGCAACGAACGCCGCGTGCCGTAGATATTCAAAAACGTCGTCATCGGGATCGTCACGAATTTGTCGCGCGATTGGCCGAAGACCGATCCCAGCGCCTTCGCCACGCCGACAATCTCAAACGGGCGGCCATCCACTTTGATCTTCTGGCCCAGCGGCGAACTCGTGGGGAAGAATTCATCGGCGATGTCGGGGCCG
Organism: Acidobacteriota bacterium; assembly: GCA_043740245.1. Classification (GTDB taxonomy): domain Bacteria; phylum Acidobacteriota; class Blastocatellia; order RBC074; family RBC074; genus JACPYM01. The sequence goes on from JAYUCP010000701.1 coordinate 1,410, forward strand.
ATGAAGCAGACCAGCCGCGCGCCCATCTCTTCGCCTTCATTGAAAGCGCGGCCCTGGGCGATCTCTTTGTTTTGAATCTCGATGACGTTGCTGGTGATGGCTTGCAGGCTGACGCCGATCAGCGTGCGCGTGCCGAATTTCAATTCGCACTGATCCTGCTCCTGCGCCCCGGCGTCTTTGAGCTTGTCGCCGCGGCGCGCGCGGATGGCGGCGAGATCGTCCAGCGTCACGTCTTTATTGCGGCGGCGCGCTTTTTCGTAATTGTCCAGGCTGGAAAAATCTTCGATGGAAAATTTCTGCACGCTGAAGGCATTGGTGCCGATGTTGGCGATCTTATCGTCCACGTATTTGTTGAAGCCTTCGATGAGCGAGACGACCACGATGACCGTGGCGACACCGAAGATGACGCCGAGCAGCGTCAGGAAGGAGCGCAATTTGTTGGCCCAAATCGCTTGAAAGGCAAGCTTGACGGCTTCTGTGAGATGCATTCGTAGTTCCCTTACTTGCTGTCCCAAGCGCGCAAGTCTAGCTACGAATGCGCGGAAGTGAAAGTTCGGCGCTGAAAATACAGTACGGGGAGCGTGAGCGACCTGAGCCTTGGCTGTTGAGATGCACGCAGAAAGCCAAGCCGTCTTTGCGCCAAAGCTCAGGTCACTCACGCTCCCCGTACTGCACTGCACTGTTCGCTGCTCAGCAATAACCGCTACTGCGCCGCGCGCTTTTCCAGATAAACCTTCTTCATCACGATCTTGTCGCGCACCTTTTCGCCGCCGGGTTCGGTCGGCATATTCGAGATGATCTGCACGTTGTTGAGGCCCTGCACGACTTCGCCGACCACGGTGTATTGGCCGTCCCAGGCCGGACGCGGTTCCAGGCAGATGAAAAACTGGCTGGTCGCGCTGTTGTTGTCGCCGCCCTTGCGCGCCATGCCGACGCTGCCGCGTTGGAAGGGCACGCGGCTGAATTCCGCCGGGATCGTCTCTTGCCCGGGCGCGCCCATGCCCCACAGCGAACGGTCGGCGTTGCGCGTTTGCGGGTCGCCGCCCTGAATCATCGCGTTCGGCAACACGCGATGAAAGCCGAGACCGGTGTAAAAGCCTTCTTTGGTCAGCTTCTTCATCTGGGCCATGTGGCGCGGCGCGATTTCGGGATAGAAGGCGAGCTTGAATTTGCCGTATTCGGTCTCGATCACCATCAATTCATCATCCTGCTTCGGCGCAGGCAGCGGTGTAGCGAGCGCATTGGGCGTCGCCATGATCGCCGGCGTACTCGTTGCCGTATTCGTTGCCGTATTTGTCGTAGGCTTGCTGGGCTCGCACGCAACGAGCGGTAAACTAAACATCAATGCCAATGCAATCTTCGTGATTTTCATAAGTCCTGAATCGCTCCTGTGTTTATCCCAATTTTTGTTTCAGAATTTCATTCACTGCTTTCGGATTCGCCTTGCCGCCGCTGGCTTTCATCACCTGGCCGACAAAAAAGCCCATCAACTGCAGCTTGCCCGCGCGGTAGCTTTCCAGTTCCTTCGGGTTTTTGGCGATCACTTCATCAACGATTGTTTCAATCGCGGAGGTGTCGGTGAGTTGCACCAGGCCCTTCTCTTTGACGATCACACCGGGCGCTTTGCCAGTTGCGAACATATCCGCAAAAACATCCTTCGCCATCTTGCCTGAAATCGTGCTGTCATCAATCAACGCGATCAGCGCGCCCAAATCTTCGGCCTTGATCTTGCACGCCGTGATGTCGGCACCGGCGTTTTTGAGTTCGCGCAACAATTCGGACAGCACCCAGTTGGAGGCCGCGCGCGGATTCTGCGCCGTCTGGGCCACTGTCTCGAAATAGTCGGCCAGTTCGCGCTGATTGGTGAGCGTGAAGGCGTCATCCGCGCTCAGTTCGTATTCGCGCATAAACCGCTGCCGCCGCATTTCGGGCAGTTCGGGCAGGTCGTGTTTGAGCGCTTCGATCCATTCATCGCTGAGTTCCAGCGGCGGCAAATCGGGTTCGGGGAAGTAGCGGTAATCGTGCGCGTCCTCTTTGCTGCGCATGGTGAAGGTTTTGTTTTCCTTCTCATTCCAGAGCCGCGTTTCCTGCACGATCTTGCCGCCGGTTTCGAGGATGGTGATCTGGCGCTCGATCTCGTAATCAATGGCCTTTTGCAGGAAGCGCGCCGAATTGATGTTCTTGATTTCGGCCCGCGTGCCAAAGGGCGCGCCCGGCCGCCGCACCGAGACGTTGGCATCGCAGCGCAAATTCCCTTCTTCCATATTGCCGTCGCAGACGCCGATGAATTGCACCGTGCGGCGCAGGAAGGTCAGGTAATCATAAGCTTCCCAACTGGTGCGGAACTCAGGCTCGCTGACAATTTCGAGCAACGGCGTGCCGGCGCGATTCAGGTCCACATAAGACTTCGACGGATCGCCGATGTCGTGGACGGATTTGCCCGCGTCCTCTTCGATATGAGCGCGCGTGATGCCGAAGCGCTTCAGCTTCCATTCGATGGGCCGCCCGCCGTCGTCGCGCGCGCTGGTCAGAATCTCTACGAAGCCGTGTTCGGAAAAGGGCCGGTCGTATTGCGAAATCTGATAGCCCTTGGGCAGGTCGGGATAGAAATAATGTTTGCGCGCGAAGATGGATTCGTTGTTGATGCGCAGATTGAGCGCCAGCGCGGCTTTACCAGCTTGGTTGACGGCTTGGCGATTGAGCACCGGCAAACAGCCGGGCAGGCCCAGCACGACCGGGTCGGTGTTGGCATTCGGCTCTTCGCCAAAGGCGGCGGATGAGGCACTGAATAGTTTTGAAGCGGTCTTTAACTGAACGTGGACTTCCAAGCCGATGACGGCTTCCCAACCTTCTTTCACTGTCACGCTCCTAAAAATAATGTGGAAACAGATTCCGTAAGATCAAGAAGGACAGTCGGCAAAAGTTTTCAATGAATGCTCTCACGCTCAAAATACTGTCCGATGTTCTGTTGAAAATCTTCAAGCGAGGGGAATTGCTTATCCGAAGCGCTCGTTAGGCGCACACGATCCTTCTTACTAAGCCGTTCAAAGTCTTCGTGAACAATCATGCTTTTGAATGGCAATTTAGCTTTCTGAAACTCCAGACAAGCAATGGCAGCTAGTCTTGCCTGTGAGTCGCCCTTAACGCTGAAGAGATAGTGTGGAATTCCATTTGGCCGAAATTGCCAATCAACTTCCAGGTCGTCGCGATTGGGTAAAGGGAAAATCCCTTTTTGCGGTTCGAACGCGGCTAAATTGTCTTCGATAAAATCAGCCAGCATCTCTTCAAACAAACTTGCCAGCACCTCACGCTTGAATTGCCGCATGTTGCAGACTTTGGCAACCGTTTGAGCGAACTGCATCAAAGAGGGGTAAAGCGATTCAGGGGTAGTTTGGATCATCAGCCTGCCGTCAGCCTCGGTAACGCCGTTCTCCACCAGAATGCGCTGAAAGATACGTTCTTTATTGGGCGTATCCAAATCAAAGGTATATGACAGCCGCATCAGTGTTAAGCCGTGATCGTTAATGACAATTCGTTGTCCAGGCACTAGCTCAGCATCCTTGGAAATATCGAGAAAGATGTCGAGCATATCGCCGTCTTCGTGATAAAGCGGCGCTACGACCTGCTGAACGCTCGGACGTTTCTCGATCAGATCAAGATGGTTGCCAAACTCCTGGCGCAGCGCTTCAAGTGCTTTCATTGCTGCTCTCCGTCAGGGGGGAATCCAGCCCATCAAACAACGTTTGTTGCAGCAGGCTGGGAAAGTAACGATTGCTTTCTTCCTGAGACAAAATCAAGTTAATTAGCTTTAGAAAGTATGCCAACCCGTCACGGTATGAAGCATACTCGGTTGTGACTTCAACATGACGCTCCTGATTATTCCCATTGTTAACGTCGTCAGCTATTACGCGATGCACGTGAAAGCTCAAATGATGAGGATGAGCCTGATGCCCGCCGTGCTTTCCGTTGCAGCGCAAGAGGCAAAAACTCCCGCTCGCATCTTTCGGTAAATAGCCCAAGCCGATAGAGAAATCTTCCTCGAAATCCTCGCTTTGCCTCATAAACACCCGGAAACGATGATTGCCATCCTGTGATTGCAGCGTCATACCGTTCCGTTTTGAACCTCGGTCAGGCTTCATCTTTAGGGCAGGTGGATCAACTATCTGCTTTGGACATTGCACCAATGCCGCAAGCTGCTCATCTGTGTAAGTGCACATTCCAATCCCTCGCACGGCTGCTATATTTTTAGTTTCGAGCCTCAGATGCCGTTCGCGTTATAGTCTAATGATGACAAAGGCAATCTAAACATTGGGCCGCTGGAATGCAAGAAAGACCTCCTCTGCAAGCTGTCGCTAGGAAAGTGATCCGCTACGAATCGCTACCACCCGCAAACGGCGATAGTCGGCATACCACACGCCATCCTGAAAATTCGTCGCACGCAAGCGCGCTTCAATTTCAGTCAGCGCCGCCTTTTTTGCCGTTGCTGGCAAATCCACAAACATGCTCTCGGCGAACATGGTCAGCCAATTGCGCATACCGTCGTCTCCTTCCAGCTTGGTGAACCGGTCAAAGAGAAAGGCCTGGCGCATTTCCAAGCCCTGGGCTTCGAGCAGCGCGGCGTATTCACCGATTGAAGGGTAAAACCAGGGATGGCGAACTGTGGCATGAGTGTAGCCGGTCACGACGGATTGCACGGCGTCAATGATATTGGCGACGTTGCCATGCCCGCCGAATTCGGCGACAAAGCGTCCGCCGGGTTTGAGCGCGCGGGCGAGGCAGGCGGCGGCTTCGGCGGCGCGCGTGACCCAATGCAGCACGGCATTTGAAAAGATTGCATCGCAGGTTTCGGGCAAGCTGAAGTCGCTGGCATCGCTCTGGATGAACTCGAGCTGCGGATATTGCTGACGCGCGGTGTCCAGCATTTGCGGCGAGTGATCGAGGCCAATCACACGCGCGCCTGACTGGGCAATCTGGTTGGTTAAATGTCCCGTGCCGCAACCCAAGTCCAAAATCAATTCACCCGGTTGCGGCTTCAGCAAGGCGAGCAAATCCTGGCCGTATTCATAGACGAAGGCGTGCTTTTGATCGTAAAGGGCCGAGTTCCATTCCTGTTGCGCCATGGTTGTTCATTCCGCGTGATAGGCGGGGTATTCGCGTTCGAGCACCTGCCCCGGATAGGCAGGCCCAGTTAGCATCAATAACGCATCTTGCAAAACCTGTTTCTGCAATTCGCGCTGGCCGGGTCGGCCCAGTGAATTGCCGACTTTGAATTCCTTGGGATAGAGCGCGCGCGGCGGACGCATCTGGGCCGAAGCTTCCGGGCTGACGGTGATCAGGATAGTCGGCAGACCGCGCATTTCAATTTCACGTTGTACCGCGACGACCGTGCGGTGACAGACGTTCGGTCAGCCACCGGTCAGCACGATCACATCGGCTTTTGATTTCTTGTCAATGAATTCGGCGATGGCGGGCGCGGTCTCTTCGTACATGCGGCGCAATTGCATGGTGTAGCCCATGTAACCAACGTGCTCGCGGGCGACCCCGCCGATGAAGCCTTCGGCGTGCAATTCGCGCAAAATGTCGAGCGGAAAAACGACGTTGATGTCCTGATCGGCATCGCTGTGATCGTAATGATGATGCGTGACCATCAGGTCGGCCGTGTTGGCATCGCCCGCGATTTGGCGAAAGGTCAGGTCGCCCAATTCGTCGGCGATGTTGAAGGGTTCCTGGTCTTTGCGATGCACGCCGGCGGCCGTGACGAGCGCGACGGTGAGTTGAGAAAGCTCTTTATCGAGCGGAGTAAACGGGACGCATTTACGATGAATGGACATGGTGTACGGCCTTTCAAAACAGTAGCGCGAACAGACACGGCAGGCAGCGTTACAGAAATCATTCCGGCGGAGTTTTGCTTGAATGCTTCTGTTGACGCCAGCCTGCCGTTCAATTTCCAGCGACGAGATTTACAGCTTGCGCAACACGTCGTGAATGACTTCGTTGTCTGGCTGTTTGCCGATTTCGTGGATGTCCGCGTAAGCGACCTTGCCGGCCTTATCAATCACAAACAGCGCACGCTCGGTAATCCCATCAGCGGCACGATAGGCGCCGAAGGCTTTGGCGGTAGCGCCTTTGGGTTCGAAATCGGCCAGCAGCGGATAGGTAACACCACCAAGGCTCTTGGCCCAGGCGATGTGGCTCGGAATGGAATCAATGGATATACCCAGAACCTGGGTATCAGCCTCTTCGAAGCGTTTGAGATCGGCTTCGTAGGAAGGCATCTGGATGGTTCAGACAGGGGTCCAATCAAGCGGGTAGAAGGCGATAAAGACGTTCTTCTTGCCTTGAAAATCGGAAAGCTTGACCGTGCCCCCAAGATGGCTCTTCAGCTCGAAATCCGGAGCTGCGTCTCCAACTTGGACACTCATGTTCGTTCTCCTTTGAAATGGTTTTGCCACGCACGAACGTGACAAGTGAATTTTGCAATGCTTGAATTGTCGTAACGACGCGGCGATTATAGGCAGCACCAGAGCATCGGGCAAGCAGGCGCAAATTATTGTGCGAGTAAAAATCATTCACACCATATCGGGCGGCTTGGCGAGTGCTCAGGCCGGTAAAAAATTCAAGGCTGTGCCCATACGACACGGATTTTTCAGTTCGCAAGAGCACTGGTTAAAGTCCAGTCCGGGGTGGGAAAATTTTTCCTAACATACTGGAACAATTTACAGATACAGGCGTGTCAGCGCGAGGAGAATCGTGACCCGTTCGCTCATCGCAAAGGTTATCCAAAAGAAATTCAAAAGCCCCAGAACCTTAAGTTAGGTTCCTCATCAACCGGATCGAGCGACACATTCCGATTCTTTCAATTGCGCATTTTCTTCCCGCGCAATTAGCCCTGGGCGAGGGATAAGTCTTCCAAAGCAGTAACCCGAAGTTATCAATGAATACGCTGAGTCTCAGTGCTGAATTTCCTGAAACGGGTTTGAGCAAAGCCGGTTTCAAAAACACCGCTAAGGGTGTTGCAGCCACTGCGTCGTCTTCGGATTGGATCACCACGCAGATGGCCGAACCCGAGCAGTTGAGCTACGAGGAAATGGATGACCATGCGCTGATGGCGGCGACCAAGGTTGGCGATCAGGCGGCCTTCACAGAGATTGTTCACCGCTACAAAAACAAGCTGACCAATTTCGTTTACCGGCTGCTGAACGATTACGAACGGGCGAGCGATCTGGCCCAAGAGACCTTTATTCGGGTTTATACGAGCGCCGACCGCTACGAGGCCTCCAACAGTTTTTCGACTTACATTTACCGCATCGCCCAGAACTTGGCGATCAGCGAAATTCGCCAGCGCAAACGCCGCGGCGTTTTTCAAATGCCCTTCTTCTCTTCGGACAGAGACGGCGAAGAGTTAGAGGTTGAATTCGCCGACAAGCGGATCATCGCGCCGGAAGATGTGATGATTGACGATGAGCGCCGCGCCGCTGTGCGCCGCGCCATCACTACGCTGCCCGAAAAATACCGCATCGCTCTGGTCTTGCGCGATGTCGAGGGCCGCAGCTACGAAGAGATCAGCGAGATTTTGAAGTTGTCAGACGGGACGGTGAAATCACGGATTAACCGCGCCCGGAATTTGTTGAAAGAGAAGTTACGCGATTACCTGTAGTAAGGTGCCAAGACGGTAATCAGGGTGTCCCAGTTCCCGCTCAGGCCGCCCCCAGGCAGTCTGAGTCTTTACCGAGTGGAGAGCGAAAATTCATGAATTGTGAACAGATCAGAGAGGCAATTGACAGCGGCATCCGGAGTGAAGCTGTGCATGGCCATCTCACCGGCTGCCCAGCTTGCCAGCAATTCGCGGCGGAAACGTCGTCGCTGTTGTCCCTGCTGAGCGCGCAACCCCGCGTCAAAGCGCCCGCCGATTTTGAGACCCAATTGCAAGCCCGCTTGCAGACGGTGCTGACGAGCGAAGAGTCCAAGCTGGCCGCGTTGCTCGGGTCATTGCCTGTCGTCGCCGCGCCCGCGCATTTTGAAGCGCAGTTGCAAGCCCGTTTGGCCAGCGCAGAAGTCAAAGTGGCGGCGTTGGTCGGCATCCTGCCCGCCATCGAAGCGCCCGGCAATTTCGATTTCCGGCTCCGCGCAAGAATGGCGCAAGCCAAAGCCGAAGAGGGCACACGTGGCCCGCTGGCTTGGTTGGAAAATTTCTGGGCGCAGTCATTCTCGTTTGGCCCAGCGGCAACGGCAATGGCTGCACTGGCGTTGGTTATCGCGTTTAGCGTGATCCAACTCAATCGTGAGACGGCTCAGCCCAGCAACTCACCAGCGTTGGTGGCGACGAAGGTTGACACGACGCAAGCGCCTGTAAGCCGCAATTTGACTGTGCCCGTCAAGCAGGAAACACCTTCCTCACACACGACTGCTGTCAAAGCGACTGCGGCGCGTTTTAGCCGTCCTGCCAGCAGCACGAATGGCAAAGCGACAGCGGAAGCCGTGGCGGAACCCCAGTTGGTGGCGAGCAATGTGAGCGAACAATCAGTGTTCTCTGCGGCCACGCGGCAAGAGATGAAGATTCCGCGCGGCAATCTCGCCTATGGACAGCAGTTGGCGCCGAAGTCTGAAACGCTGAGTGTCGCGGTGTTTTAACCTGCTCTCAATGAATGAAACCAGGCCGCAGGTTACGCGTTCGTTACCTGCGGCCTTTCTTGCCTGAAAGCCCCCCGCTCCATCTTCATTTCTTTTTTCTCAATGCCGGTTCGTTTCCTCATCTTCATGCTCTGTCTGGTTTGCGTTGGCGAACTGTTTTTGGCTGATGTCGCCACCGCGCAAACTAATCGCCGGCAAAGCAAAACCCAACCACCGAAGCCTGCACCAACCGCGACCACGCCGAACCCGGCAGCGCCTCCGCTGAACAAAGCTGTTCCCGGTCTGGTTTACATTCACCAAACGGTAGACTTGCGTCCGGTGGAAGAAACCTTGATGACCCTGGATGGCGAACCGGTGCCGCCATTGCTGGTCAAGAACGTCACACTCGGGTTGGTAGTGGATGCCGCAGGGCTGATCGTCACACGGCTGGTGGGTGTTTCGCCCAGCAATCCGCCGCTCGATGTCACGGTCTTGGGGCCGGGTCTCAATAAGCCTTTTTCAGCGAAATTCCTCGGGCTCGATTCCGTGACGGGTCTTTGCGTGCTCAAGGTCGAAGGCGCTCCGTTCACACCGCCCCAATTTGTCGAGATGGCTTCATTGCCCGCGCAATTAGCGGTCAAGCTCAAAGGCTTCCACGCCAACCTGGGGCAAAACCAATTGCCCGGCATGACCAACAATCGCCCGCGCATTCACACAACAGATGGCCGTCTCGTCAAAGCGGTCAGAGATTTCCGTTACACGCCGGGCAATCCTTTTTATCAATTGGCCGACCCGCAACTGACGCCCGTGCAGGATGGCAGTTTGGTATTCGTTGGCGAGAATTCGCTCTTCGGGCTGGCCGTTTACGACACCATTGGCGAAGGCCAGAGCCTGGTCTATCCGATTGGGCGTGTGCTCGACATCGTCGCCAAAGTGGTCAAGGCCAACGAGAGCCTGGCCTATGGCTGGCTCGGCGCGACACCTGACCTGGATATGTCAGCGCCGATTGCCACGCCGATTACGGGGCAAGCCAAACCGGAGTTGGGAGTGCGCGTGCGCGACGTCTTTCCCGATAGCCCGGCAGAGTTGGCAGGCATCAAACCGCGCGACATTTTGCTGAGCCTGAATGACCGCCGCGTCGAGAGCAATGCGCAATTGGGTTCCGCGCTCCGTCAATTGCCGCCGGAAAGCGAAGTCACCATCCGGCTCAAACGCGATGCTGAATACAAACTCGTCAAAGCCAAGCTCGCGCCTTCGCCGGCCAGCGAACCGAGTCGGATGATCCCGGCCTTGGTGCAACAGTGGGAAAATATGAAATCGAAATTGGACGCCATGCCGCTCACCGATCCGAGCCGTGCCACCTTGGAAGGCAAGGTTGAAACGATGGGTTCGATCATGAAAGGCATCGTTTCGCCCGCGCCACCCGATGTGCGGTTGCGCGTTTATTACGGCCTCGAAGTGCAGCCCCTCACCGCGCAGATGCTGGCGTATTTTGTCGCGCCCAACGGTGTGCTGATCTCTTCGCTGACCGACAAACTGCGCGCTGCCGAAAACGGCCTGCAAACCGGCGACGTGATCGTCAAAGTCGGCTCGCAAACAATCACCGATGTCGCCAAATTGCTGGCGGCTCTCGATGAAGCCAACGGCGTGGCGGAAATCACGGTGCAACGCCGCCGCGCGCCGCTCACGGTAAAACTCACGCGCTAACACCGCGCACAAAAAATTGATTTCAGCAAGAAGCAGGCCGTCACGGGCCTGCTTCCGTTTTTAAGTAGCCAAGTTGCGGCGTTCCGCGCGCGCCTGCTATGCTGCGGCCTCGTTTCATCGCTGTGAGGGAGAAGAAAATATCCAGTTGCGTCAGAGTCTATCCGCAAAAATCACGGTCATCGTTTACATTCTGATCTGCTTCGAGGTGGGGATCATGCTCTTGATCCTGCCCTGGACGCGCTATTGGGATGACAACTTCTTTCTCTATTTCGTCACGGGCAAGCTCCATTCGCCCGGGCTTTTTTCGTTCCTGACCAGCGGCTGGGTGCGCGGCGCGGTGACCGGCTTGGGCGCCGTCAACCTCTTGGCCGGGCTGCGTGACTTATTCAAATTCCGCGAGAGCGTCTTTATGCTTTCGGGGCACCAGATTATTTACCCCGTCGTGAATTCCGCCGATGCCATTGCGACTGACTCGCCCGTCAATCTACCTGATCACCGACCGCCAAGCGTTCCGCCCCAAGTCTGAGCCCGCCGCTGAGCGAGAATGCTGGCAAGCGCAATTGGCCGCGCTGCAACTGGCCGCTCAAGCCGGTTGTCAATTCATTCAAATTCGAGAAAAAGATTTAGCGCCGCGCGCATTGTGCGCCTTCGTCCGCGCCGCCATCGCCTTGGTGCGACCCTACGGAACCAGAGTCCTCGTCAACGACCGGCTGGATGTGGCGTTGGCAAGCGGCGCGGATGGGGTGCACCTGCGGGTCAATTCCCTGCCCGTGGCTGAAGTGCGGCGCTGCGTGGCCGCTGATTTTTTGGTTGCGGCCTCCACGCATTCACTGGCCGAGGCCCAAGCTGCCGAACGCGCGGGCGCTGATTTCATCGTCTGCGGGCCGGTCTATGAAACGCCCTCCAAACGCGCCTACGGCGCGCCGCTCGGCATCCCAGCCTTCGCCGAAGTTTGTCGCACTGTCAACGTGCCGGTCTTTGCACTTGGCGGCATCAAGCTGGATAACTTTCGCACCACGCTGGCAAACGGCGCGGCAGGCATTGCGGCTATCGGACTGTTCACCCAGCCGGACAAGATCGTTGCAACTGTTCGCGCGCTGTTGACCGCTTGAGTTTCGCCTAGCTTAACACAATGAACCAAAACCCCTGGGAGCGCAGTCCTTCCAGGCTGCGGCCGTGATACTTGCGTGTTTCGTGTTCCCAGTGCGCTTCCGGCCAAGACCCGCAGCCTGGAAGGACTGCGCTCCCAGGAAAAGGAATTCAACATTCTTGCTCCTTTTATGCCTCTCTGCGGCGGCGGCCACCCGCGCGTATTGCAGTTTCCCGAAAAGATCATTTATGCTGCCAGCGCAATCGGACTCAATCAACGAATAACCATCCGGACAACTTGAGAAGCTCGTTCCCCTCCGGACGCCTGGCGTCAAACTTCGTGAGTTTTTTTTGCGCGCGCTTTGCGGGCCTTTCGCCGCAAAACGCCGCGCGTGGCAACAGTTCAGATTCAAGGAGAACCGTTATGGAACCCAACGTCATCCCCATGCCGGTGCCCGCGCCCATGCCGCCCATGCAGGAAGCCGCGCCGCAATATCCGCAAGCCGTGCCGCCCTTACAAATCGTGCCTGAACCTGCCGCCGCCGCGGCGGGCGAAAGCGGCAGCGTGGATAAAATCCGCGACATTCTGTTTGGCACGCAGATGCGCGATTACGACAAACGCTTTGCGCGGCTTGAAGAGCGGCTCTTGAAAGAGTCCGCCGAAGTGCGCGAAGAAACACGCCGCCGCTTCGAGTCGCTGGAAAATTATATTCGCACCGAATTCGGCTCGCTTTCCGAGCGCGTCAAAAATGACGCGCACCGGCGCGACGAACTGAATGAAGCGATGTCGTTGCATCTGCAAGAGACGGCCAAGAACATCGAACGCAAACTCTGGCAACTGGACGAACAGACCGCCCAGGCCCAACGCGACCTGCGCCAACAACTGCTCAACCAGTCAAAGGAACTGAGCGACGAGATTCGCCGCAAGAGCGAAGAACTCACCACGGAACTGGCGCGCGAAGCCGGCGAATTGCGCCACGACAAAACCGACCGCGCCGCGCTGGCCGATCTGTTTACCGAACTGGCGCTGCGGCTGAACAATCAATTCCGTTTGCCGGGTGAATAATGGGAGTGATGGGAGCGATGGGAGCAATAGGAGCAATGGGACATTGATGAGTTGTTGATTTTCCCATTACTCCCATAACTCCCATCGCTCCCATTGATTGAGTTACGCCAATTCAGCCCAACCGTATGAGCGACTATCCGTTGCGCATTGTCCCCACCCCCACCAAACCGCCTGAACCGGCGGCAGGGACAATGCCTGCGCCGCCTGCGCAAGCCGCAACCGACCAAGCGAAACTCACCGAACTGCGCCGTCTGCTGCTGACGCCTGAGCAACAGCAACTCGCCGAAATCCAACAGCGCCTGAACGACCATCGGGGCCGCGTCAAAGACCTGAGCAGCGCGCTGCCTGACGCCATCAACGCGCGCAACCGGCAGGACGAAGCCTTGACCGCCGCGCTGACGCACAACATCGGCCCCGCGCTCAAACTGGCGATCAAACACGATCCCTCCGCCGTCATCGAAGCCGTCACGCCCGTCATCGGCCCGGCCATCCGCCAAGCCATCACCAAGGCGCTCAACGAATTCGTCCAGTCCATTGACGAGACGATGAAATACAGCGTCTCGGCGCAAGGCATGAAATGGCGCATCGAGGCGCTTAAGACGGGCCGTTCGTTTGCCGAAGTCGTGATGTACCACACGTTGCTCTATCGCGTTGAACAGGCCTTTCTCTTTCACAAAAAAACAGGCCTGCTCTTGCAACACGTCGCGACACCAACCGCAGCCTCAAAAGACGCCGATATGATTTCGGGCCTGCTCACGGCCATCAACGATTTTGCGCACGATTCATTCAAAACGACGCACGAGCAAAACCTGATGAAGCTCGATTACGGCGATCTCGAAGTCTGGATTGAAGGCGGCACAGCGCCGGTTGACCTCGCTTACATTGCGGTCGTCATCAACGGCAACGCCCCCGAAGGCCTACGCACCGAAGTCCTGCTGCCCGCGCTCGAAGCCATCCACGGCAAACAGCGCGCGGCCTTGCTCGCGTTTGATGGCGACACCAGCCCCTTCGACCTGAGTCGCCCGCATTTGGAAGATTGTTTGCAGGCCCAGTATCGCGGCAAATCGCCCGTCACCGAACAACCCAAAGGCTTCCGCTTGCCGCCCACGGTGGCCCTTCCGCTGGCGCTGCTCTTTCTGCTGTTATGCGTTTGGGGCTTTTTCAACTGGCGCGCGCAACGGCGCTGGGACGCGTACTTGAATAAACTGCAGGCCGAGCAAGGCGTGATCGTGACCGAACAGGGGCACAGCAGCAACGGCCTCTTCGGCCCGCGTTTTTATCTCGAAGGTTTGCGCGACCCGCTGGCCAACGATCCGGCGGCGCTGTTGCCCGCGCACAACCTCAAGCCCGCCGATGTCGCGAGCACGTGGAAGCCGTATCATTCGCTCGATCCCACGCTGGTGCTGGCGCGTGCTGTGCGCGTGCTCGAACCGCCGCCAACCGTCACGCTCAATGTTGAAAACGGCGTGCTCAAAGTCAGCGGCGACGCCCCGCAACAATGGCTCGAAACGGCGCGCCGCGTGACGCGCGCGCTGCCCGGTGTCACGCGCTTTGATGAAAGCGGGCTGCTCACCGCCGAAGCGCGCGAACAGTTCAAGCTCAAAGAAGAGATCGAATTTGCCTCTTTATATTTCAACACCGGCACGGCCCAACCTGCGCCCGGACAGGCTGCTGCCTTGCAGAAACTGACCCAACAGGTCAAGCGGCTGTTTGCCCTGGCCTCTGTCACCGGCAAACAACCCAAGCTGGAAATCACCGGCCACACCGACACCGAAGGCAGCGCGGATTTCAATCAACGTTTGAGCCAGCAGCGCGCCGACCGCGTGTTGAACGCACTGGCCGCCAGCGGTGTTGAGCGCGCGCAACTGCACGCTGTCGGGTTAGCCACCAAATTCCCTTTGCGCACCGAACAATCGGCTGAAGACAAACAGCTCAATCGCCGCGTGTCCGTCCAAATCGCGTGGCAGAATTGAGCGCATCACGAGGAGCAGGCATTTGTCCTGACTCCCATAGCTGACCCCAGCAGTGCCTATGTTGTTACAAAAGAAAGTCTGTTTACTTGGCGCTTTCGCCGTCGGCAAGACCAGTCTGGTGCGGCGCTATGTCGAAGACAGTTACGCCGACAAATACCTGACCACTGTCGGCGTGCAGATCAAAAAGCGCGCCGTCACGGTCGCCGAACACGAAGTCAATCTGGTCATCTGGGATTTGGCCGGCGAGGACGAATTTCAGAAAGTGCAGTTGAGTTACCTGCGCGGCGCTTCCGGTTATTTGCTGGTCGCCGACGGCACGCGGCGCACTACGCTCGACACCGCCAAGGTCTTGCAACAGCGCGTCAACGACACCATCGGCAGCGTCCCCTTTGCCTTGCTCATCAACAAGAGCGATCTGCAAGCCGAATGGGAAATTGACGAGGCTGCGCTCGCCGAATTCAGCGCCGCCGGCTGGCAGATCGTCAAAACCAGCGCCAAGAGCGGCGACAGCGTCGAGGCCGCGTTTCAATTGCTGGCCACGCTCTCGCTGACCAAGTGAACACGGCCAGGACTTACGCAAAAATGCCAGGACTTGTGCAAAAATGATGGATGCCATGCCCGAACTACCGACTCGCATTCAGCAACACCTGCATTCGTTGATCGCCGAAGACCGTTCGCCCGCGTTTATCCTGTGCGATGCCGCCGGCAATTTGGCCGCTTGCGGCGGCGCGTTGGAAACTTATGGCTTGACTCAACTCGAACTCGGCGCGCCGGTGGATGAACAAATCTTCCTGCTCACCGGCTTGCTGCCGCTCGAAAAAGAAGAGTTGCAACCGTGCGTGCACACCGAATCGGGCTGCCCGGCGGACTTGTATTTCCTCAAGGCCGACGAAGGCGATTACGTGCTCTTCCTAGATGCCACGAAGCAGGAGAAGCAACAACGCCTGATGCAACAAAAAGGCAACGAACTGAGCCTTAGCTATCAACGGCTGATCAAAGAAATTCAGAAGAAAGAAATCCTGCTGCATTGCATCGTGCACGATCTGGCCGGCCCGCTGCTCGGCATCAAGGGCGGCTATGAACTGCTCGCCAACGAGAACATCTCGCCGCAAGGCCGCAAGTTCTTAGAGATCGGCTTGCGCCAGGCTGACAAGCAGGAAAAGCTGATCAAGGAAATCCTGCACGCCTTTGCCGCCGAAGTTGAATCACTCGACTCCTTCACCATTGACCCGGCCCACGCGCCCGACGCCGCCCAAGCCATCAAGGATGTCGTCGAAGCCCTGCAACCCGCCTTCACGCTCCACCACGTCAAACTGCAAATCGCGCCGGGCCTGGCTGCCGCCCGCAACTGGAAAGTCGTCGGCGAAAAATCCCGGTTGGAGCGCGTCATTTCAAACCTCATCGAAAACGCCTTGCGCCACAGCCCGCCCGACACCACCGTCACTGTCGGTTGTTATGACAACGAACACGACCAAATCCTAATCGCCATTGATGACGAAGGCCCCGGCATCCCGCCCGAAGTCGCACCCACACTCTTCCAAAAGTTTTCGCAAGGGAAAAAAGGCAAAGGCAAAGTCGGGCTGGGACTCTATTTCTGCCGCATCACGGTCGAACAATGGGGCGGCCTCATCGGCCACGCCGCCCGCGCCGAAAA
>JAYUCP010000702.1:0-2845 GCA_043740245.1 Acidobacteriota bacterium
ACGGCGAAGCCGGTCGCGTGCGGCGGATGCGCGTGGCAGACGGCGTGAATGTCGGGGCGGCGTTCATAGATCACGCGATGCATCGGCCATTCGGACGAGACGGTGTAGTCAGAAGGTTCAAGCGCATTGCCGGCCAAATCAACCACGCACATCATCTCCGGTTTCATCCACCCTTTGCTGACGCCGGAGGGCGTGGCGATCAGCCGATTCTCGCCGACGCGCACGCTGATGTTGCCATCGCCCGCGACCAGCAAGCCACGGTCATAACAGCGCGTAGCGATCTCAACGATTTGTTCTCTGACCTTTTGCTCGTCAACCATACTTCAAATTGATTTCACACTGCCCGCCGCTTCAAACCGAAACAGATCGAGGTGATTGACCGTGATCGCTTCATTGCTGTGGCGCGCCAGGAAAAAAGAGAGGCTTTCCAACGATACCGATAAGTCTACGTTTTTGACCTTAACCCCGGCTTTCGGATTGAGCACAACGGGTGCGAAGTTGAGCACCGCCTTGATGCCCGCCGCCGCGACGCGGTCTAAAACCTGCTGGGCCGCGGTGGCGGGCACGGCCAGGATGATGATGCCGATGGCCTCGCGTTCGATGATCTCGGCCAATTGTCCGGTCGAGTGAATCGGCAAGCCGCTGTGCGTTTGCGTGCCTACTTTTTGCGGGTCGTCGTCAAACAGCGCCACGATGCGAAAGGTGTGGGGATTGAAGCCCTGATACTTGGCCACGGCCAGCCCCAGATTGCCTGCGCCGACGATGGCGATGCGGCGCTCTTCATTCAAACCCAGAATCTGTTGCAAGTTGCGGCGCAGCTCTTTGACGAAATAGCCCACGCCACGCACGCCGAACTCGCCGAAGTAAGCCAGGTCTTTGCGAATCTGCGCGGAATTCAAATTGAACTGCTTGGCCAGCGCCTGCGACGAGACGGTCGCCACGCCCGCCGCTTCCAATTCGCTCAGACAGCGCAAGTAGACCGAGAGGCGATTGGTCGTGAGTTCCGAAATCTTCTCTGTCTTCATTCAAGTCTGTGGCAAGTCTGTGGTCAAGTGTGTGGTCAAGTGTGTGGAGCTTAAAGCCGCGTCAGGAAAAGCCTTTAGCAATCGAGTGGTCACGATAGCGCAGCCTCTGCAAAACTGTCAACGCAGCGGTTTTAGCGCGCAAATTGACAGCCTTTAGCCGGGCTACGTAAACTGCAAAACCAGTAGTCGGTAGCCGGTAGTCGGTAGTCGGATCAATCACTAATTGTCAAAAGTAAGTTGCAGGCTATCGTTAACCGACTACCGACTACCGACTACCGACTACCGACTACCGACTACCGATAAGGAGCCGCCGTTTGATCGCACACATCGCAGGCAAACTAATCCAAAAACAACCCAACTCCGTCATCGTGGACGTGGGCGGCGTCGGTTACGAACTGACCGTGCCGCTTTCGACGTTTTATGACTTGGGCGAACCGGGCACGGAGGTGTCGTTGCGCGCCTACACCTACGTGCGCGAAGACACTCTGCAACTGTTCGGCTTTCGCACTGACCGAGAGAAACAGTTGTTCCTGCTGCTGACCAGCGTCAGCGGCGTTGGCCCCAAACTGGCGATCACGCTGCTGTCTGGGCTGAACGCTGACGATCTTATCCGCGCGATTCGGGATAACAATTTGGCGCGGCTGGTCGGCGTGCCCGGCGTCGGCAAGAAAACTGCCGAACGCCTGGTCGTCGAATTGCGCGACAAGGTGGCGAAGCTGAGCATCGCCGCGCAGGCGGAAACAGTGCAATCGGATTACACGCCGGTCGCGAATGCGTTGAGCGATGATGTCATTTCGGCGCTGGTGAATTTGGGGTATCAGAAGGCGGCGGCGGAAAAGGCGGTGGGGAATGTGTTCAAGGAGAATGCGGACGCGAGTTTTGAGACGGCGTTGAAGCTGGCGTTGCGCGCGCTGGCGCGTTAGCGCGGATGGGCTTGATGAAACATTTGGTGTGGGTCACAGACATTCATCTGAACTTCATCGCACGCGCAGGCGTCGAGGCGTTTTGCCGCCGCATCGCCGACGCAGAGCCTGACGCCGTGTTGGTGGGCGGCGACATTGGCGAAGCGCCGGATGTTGCCGCTTATCTGAAAATTCTGGCGGAGCGGCTGGCGCGGCCCATTTACTTCGTGCTGGGCAATCACGATTTTTATCACGGCTCAATCGCGCAGGTGCGAAAAGAGGCAGCCGCGTTGTCGCGCCAATCAGAATGGCTGCGCTACTTGCCTGAATGCGGTGTGGTCGAGTTGACCGAATACACCGGCCTGATCGGGCACGACGCCTGGGGTGACGGCCGCATCGGTGATTACGCCGGTTCTGGCGTACTGCTCAACGATTACCGATTGATCAAAGAGTTGACCGGTTTGGATCGGGCCGCGCGCTTGCGCAACTTGAACGCACTCGGCGACGAGGCGGCGCAGTATCTGCGCGGCGTGTTGCCAGAGGCGCTCACGCGGTTCCAGCACGTACTGGTGCTGTTGCACGTGCCGCCGTTCCGCACAGCTTGTTGGCACCAGGGCCACATTTCAGATGAAGACTGGCTGCCGCATTTCACCTGCAAAGCAGTGGGCGATGTTTTGTTCGAGGCGATGAGCGCGCGGCCTGACCGGCAGATGACGGTGTTGTGCGGTCACACGCACGGCGCGGGTACAACTCATCCGCTGCCGAATCTGGAAGTGAAAACCGGCGGCGCGGAATACGGCTGGCCGAAGCTGCAAGAGTTATTGCTCGTGCGCTAACCGCTAAATTGGATTGTGGTGCAGCCGGTGCGGTACAGGGAGCGGTAGCGACCTGGCGCTTCCGAAGCGCGCACACTCAGAA
>JAYUCP010000703.1:0-17360 GCA_043740245.1 Acidobacteriota bacterium
CCTTCCTGGGCTGAGGGCGCTCTCTCTTGATCTTCTTTCCTATCGGTCATACCCACGAATTCCTTGCAAAAAGCGCAAGCGTTGAAACACCTGCCTGAACCCGAGACCGTCCCCCACGGGACGAAGGGGGGCAGCAGCAGTTAAGAGCTTGGTAGTGATGAAAAGGTAAGGCTCCGTCGTTTTTGTCGCCTAGCGACAGTTGAATTTAGCCGTGGTTTTCAAACCACGGTAAGTGCTGCGGCGCCTGGGTCAGCGACACCTGAATTCAAGCGTCGCTGACCCAGGCGCTGATTTGACGCTGACCTTTCCCGGCGTTGAAACGCCGGGCTAAATTCAGGTCGCCGCTACGCGGCTGCAAATCGGCAGCTTCACCTTTTTATCACTACCAAAAAGAGGAAGACCACAATGCCGGAGACCTTTTCAGCAACCAACGCGCCCGGCGAGGATTTATTTGGCGCACTCGAACGTAGCGGGCCCTCCCGCATCCTGGCGAACATGAGCGGCCCGCGCAAAGCCGCCATTCTGTGCCTGTCCGTCGGTGACGAGGTAGCGAGCGCCATCTTCAAACACCTTGAAGAAGAAGAGGTGCAGCACATCACCAAGGAACTCGCTTCGTTGACGCGCGTCACTTCCGAGATGGCCGACGACGTGATCGAAGAGTTCTATCAACTGATGCTGGCGCGCACCTTCGTCGTGAACGGCGGTTTAGACTATGCCAAAAGGCTGCTGGTCAAATCCTTCGGCCCGGAAGTCGCCAAACGGCTGCTCGACAAAATCACGCGCTCGCTCGAATCCACGGTCGGCTTCGAAGCCTTGCAAAAGGTTGATCCGCAGCAACTCTCCAAACTCTTCCAGAGCGAGCACCCGCAAACGGTGGCGCTCGTGCTGGCGCACCTGGACGCCTCGACCGCCGCCGACACCGTGCAATACATGCCCGAAGACATGCGCGCCGACGTCATCTTGCGCATGGCGAGTTTGCAAACGATCTCGGCGGATGTCATCCGGCGCGTTTCGGTCGTGCTGGATCAAAAATTGAAGAGCGTCGGCGACATGAACCGCCAATCGGTGGGCGGCCTGCGTTCGGTGGCCGAACTCTGCAACCGGCTGAATCGCGATGTCTCGCGTAAACTGCTCGAAGCCATCGAAGGCGAACAACCGGAACTGGCGCTCGAAATCCGCAATCGCATGCTGACCTTCGACGACCTGTTGATGCTCGACGATGTGGGCATCCGCGAAATCCTGCAACGCGTGGACAAGAAGGTGTTGACGCTGGCGTTGAAAGGCACGCTGCCTGAGTTGCAAAACCGCTTCTTCGGCAACATGTCCGGGCGGGCCGTCGAAATGATGAAGGAGGAACTCGATTTCATGGGCCAGGTCAAAGCCAAGGAAGTCAACAACGCCCAACGCGAGATCATTGACATCCTGCGGGAACTGGATGAGCAAGGCGTCATCAGCCTCACCAGCAGCGGAGACGATGCGTATGTCAGTTAAGCTGATCAAAGCGGGCGAGGCCCCCACCATCAATCCGTTCAGCCCGCCCAGCATTGCGAAGACCAATCGCCCGGTGCAATTTGCGCCCACGCCCAGCGTGCCGCCAGCGCCCAAACAAGCCCCCGGCGCCGTTGCGCCAACCGCAGAGGCCGCCGCCGCCGCCGAAGCTGCGGCAAAGGAACAAGACAAAGCGCAACAACCACCCATACACGGGCAAGAGTTGCTGGCCGCCGCTTCGGCCAAGGCTGACGGCATTGTCCGCACGGCCCGCGCCGAAGCCGAACGCCAAATCGCCAGCGCCCAAACCCGCGTGGCCGAAATCGAAGCCGACGCCCGCGCCCGCGGCCTCGCCGAAGCCCAGGCCGTCGCGCAGGCTCAGGCACAAGAGAAATTGCAATTGGCCGTGAGCGACTTGCGCGCCCAATTGACGGCCACCTTGGACGAATTGGCCGGCTTGCGCGAACAACTGGCCGCGCACGCCGAACACGACCTGGTGCGGCTCGCGCTGGAGATCGCCAAAAAAGTCGTGCAACGCGAAGTGCGCGTGGATCGCGAAATCGTCATGACCCTCGCGCGCGTCGCGCTCGCGCGCTTGCACAGCCGCGCCAATGCGACGGTGCGCTTGCATCCCGAAGATTACGCTTACGTCTGGTCGCATCGTGAGCGCCTCAACAGCGAGGGCGCGGTGGAAATCGTCGAAGACCGCACGGTCGGCCTCGGCGGCTGCATCGTGCAAAGCGAATTGGGCGAGATTGACGCCCGCATCGAGCAACAGTTCGCTGAGATTGAACAAGAGTTTTTGAGCGTCTGATGCCGGGAGCGCGCGCCATCCCTGATCCTGCTGGCGAATTCAGGCCGGGCGCAAAAGGTACGGCAAACTGTTAGTTTGCCGGGACTGCCGGAGCAGAGCGACTGGTGGAAAGACATGCTTCTGAAGGCCGAGGCAACGGCAAACTAACAGTTTGCCGTACCTTTTGCCGCCTTCTTTTTCTAGCTATGGAAAACAACGAACCCATCCGCATCACCGCCCCTTTCTCCTCCTACTTCCAACGCCTGGCCAATCTCGATCCGGTGCGGCTGAGCGGCACGATCAAACGCGCCGTCGGCTTGGTGATCGAGTCGCAAGGGCCTTCTGTGTCAGTCGGTGAATTGTGTTATCTGGCAGGCCGCACCGGCGAATTGGGCACCGTGCTCGAAGTCATCGGCTTCCGCGATTCGACCGTGCTGTTGATGCCGCTTGGCCCGATGCCGCCCGTGCGCGCGGGCGACACCGTCGTGGCCACCGGCAAAGTCGCCGAAGCGCCTGTCGGGCCGAAGCTGTTGGGCCGCGTCATCAATGCGCTGGGCCAACCGCTCGATGAATTGGGCGCGGTCGAGCATGCCGGTTTCTATCCCTTGCATCGGCGTTCGACCAATCCGCTGGCGCGCGCCAACATCACCGAGGCGCTGGGCACGGGCGTGCGCGCGATTGACGGATTGTTGACGGTCGGCACGGGGCAACGCATCGGCATCTTCGGCGGTTCAGGCGTAGGCAAATCAACGCTGCTGGGCATGATGGCGAAAAATGCCACCGCCGATGTCAACGTCATCGCCATGATCGGCGAACGCGGGCGCGAAGTGCGCGAATTCGTCGAACACGAACTCGGGCCTGAAGGTTTGGCACGCTCCGTGCTGGTTGTTTCGACCTCTGACGATTCGCCGCTGGTGCGCATACGTGCCGCGCTGGTGGCGACGGCGGTGGCGGAATACTTCAAGGATGCGGGCGCGCAGGTGCTGTTGATTATGGATTCGCTGACGCGCTTTGCGATGGCCCAACGCGAGATCAGTTTGGTGGCGGGCGAACCGCCTTCATCCAAAGGCTACACGCCCTCAGTGTTCGCGCTGTTGCCGCGCCTGCTCGAACGCGCGGGCAATTTCGGCACGGGCGGTTCGATCACGGCCTTTTACACCGTGCTGGTCGAAGGCGATGACATGAACGAACCCATCGCCGACGCCGTACGCGGCATTCTGGACGGCCACATCGTGCTCTCGCGCACGCTGGCCGCGCGCAATCATTACCCGTGCATTGATGTGCTGCACAGCACCTCGCGCCTGTTCAATTCCGTCGCGACCAAACCCCAGGCCGCCGCCGCCGCGCGCGTGCGCGAAATGCTGGCCACTTATGCTGCCGCCGAAGACCTGATCAACATCGGGGCTTATCAACGCGGCACAAATGCGCGCATTGACGAAGCCATCGCGCAATACGACCGCATCAACAACTTCTTGCGGCAAGACCGGCACGAGCAGGTCGAATTTCACACGGTCGTCGAACGCCTCACGCGCGAATTCGGTAATGAGGACGCGCGATGAAACGCTTCAAGTTCAGGTTGCAAACCGTGCACAACCTGCGCGCACAGCGGCGTGACGAGGCTGAACGCGCCCTGCTCAAAGCCGCCGCCGAGGTCGCCGCCGGTGAAGCGGCTTTGGCCGGACTGCAACGCCAACGCGAAGCTGCCGAAAGCAAAATGACCCGCGCCACCGGGCAGGTTTACGCCGATGAACTGGCGCTGCAATTGGGTTATCTGGAATTTCTGGCGCAATGCGAACGCGATTTGTGCAACCGCTTAGCCGAGTTGGAGCAAATGCGCGAAGCCGCCCGCGCCAACGCACTCGAGGCCGCGCGTGACGCCAAAATCACGAGCCAACTCAAGCAACGCCAACAGGCACGCTACGCGGCAGAGACCACGTTGGCCGAACAAAATTTTCTGGATGAGATGGCTGCCAACTTCGTGCGGCGCGCTGCGGAGGAAGAAAATGTCTAACTTGTTTTTCCAATTCGAACTCGCAAACTCACTGCTCGCCGAAAAGCAGTTGGCAGAGAAATCACCAGCGCCAACCAACAACGCCGCGCACGCCAGCGCCTTCGACGCCCTCCTGCGCGAGCAGATGAGCGAAGGTCAAAACGACGGCCTGCCTGAAAGCTTGCCTGAAAGCTTGCCTGAAAACTTGCCTGAAAGCTTGAAGGCTGACCCAAGCGAAAGCCTGGCTGAAGAATTCAACCTGCCAAACGCACACAGCACGGCTGCGCCCGCGTCAACCGCAAGCACAGACACTGAACCGGCGCCCCCGGCAAACCAGTCCGAGGCAAGTTTCAAGGATGCTGCGGATGAGCCGGTTGATGCATACAGCATTGCGCCGCTTCCGCCCACGCCAGGGCCCAAAATTTCAGACGATGCCGCCGAACCGGGTGAACAGACAAATCAAGCCGCGCCGCCGGGTGAACGCGCCGCCGAAACCCCCGTCACCCAAGCAGCCCGCCACAATTGGCATTTCGACCGCAATCTGCCAAGGGAACCCGCGCGCCTTTCTGCGCGCACGCCGCAAAACCGGCAGCCAAACCCGCAAGTCAATCCAGCGGGCGCCACTGTCCGCGACCAAGCCGGGCCTGCGGCGAACTCTACGAACACCACGCAGCCGCGCGAGGCCGCGCACGCCAGCGCCTTCACGTTCGCCGAACCAACCGGGCCGCAAGCTGAAAAGCCCGGCTCAGCAGCGCAAGCTGCGTTACTGAGAACAACGCAAAAGGCGCGGCACAGTTTGTCCGCCGAACCGTTGCAGCCGCAGCCTGACGGCGCAAACACACGCGTGCCGCAGCCTGTCAACGCTGAACCAACCACGGAAGCAGTCATAGAACTGCCGCAACAGTTGAGCGCCGCAGCACAAACAACGCAGCTTGCAACGGCCGTGACGCGGCAAGCCGAGGGCTTCAAGCAAACACGCGTCCTGCCAGCGGAACCGTTCGTGACCGCTACGCCGAGCCATCATCCTGCCACCAGTCAACCAACTGCGGCAGCACCTGCGCAAGCTGTTGAAGGCGGCCCCACATACGCAGCGCCTGCGCCAAGCCACTCGCAAGCTGACCCGGCGCTTCCATTTGGCCTTGAATTGCCGCCAACGCGGCTCGGGACCACCAGCAACGCGCCACAGCTTGCAGCCGATAGCGAGCAAGCTGCCACGACAAAGAACAGCGAGGTTTCAACCAGATCAAAATCACCCGTGCCCGAAGCTGCGCCGTTGGACAGCGCCGTCCGGCCAGCGCTCGAACAGGTAAATGAAGCCGTAGAGCTGGCAGCCGGGAACTTTGACAAGACTGGGCTGACTGCCTCGTCATTGCCAAAGAGTCTGCCAGATGGGTCGAAGCCTGTTGCCGCCGAACCAGCGAATGCCAGGGCCGCTTCTGTTCCGGCGGCAACGCAACCGGAACCTGTTAGCAAGCCGTTAACGGTTGGCCAGGTCGTGCATATAGTGCTTAAAGAAGACGGTAGTGGCTCAAAAGGGTATGATGAACGCCAAATGCAAATGCCTGAAGTTAAGCCTTCAGGCTGCGGCCCCGCTTGTGGCGGGACTGACAAGCTAAAGCTTGAACTCCATGCTTTTCTCCCCCGGTTGCACCACTACCAAGAAGACTATCCCTTTGCATGGCCCGCGACGCCAAACGCGCCGCCGCCACCCTCAACTCCCGCCAAGCCGGAGTTGAGAGTGCCGCAAGCAA
Organism: Acidobacteriota bacterium; assembly: GCA_043740245.1. Classification (GTDB taxonomy): domain Bacteria; phylum Acidobacteriota; class Blastocatellia; order RBC074; family RBC074; genus JACPYM01. Next base: position 6,023 of record JAYUCP010000703.1, read on the forward strand.
CACCCGTTACCACGGAATCAACCATTCCCCAGACGCAGCCGGGCACTGCCGGATTGATTGCGGCAAAGGCGGAACCAACCGCAACGATGCTGTTGAAACCGCAGACTGCGGCTGCGCCGCCGTCTGCCACAACGATTGTCGAGACAGCCACACCGCCTGTGCCACGCCCCACGCTCGACGGAATGCAGCCACAGCCGGTTCGCGCGCTCAGCGAAGCGCGTACTCCACCCGCGCTGCGCGACACGGACGACTGGTTAGCGGCCGCCCGCCAAACACCATTCTCAACAGTGTTGCCCGAACGGCTGAGCAAAGCCGGACAACGCACCTTCCAATTAGTGCTGCAACCGCCAGCACCTGCGCCCCCGCAAACACAGCCCGCTTTTGACAGCGAATTGCCGAATGAATCCGCGCTTGTGATGGCGGCGCAGATTCAACGACCTGCGCAACAGCCGCTGCCTCTACAGGCCACAAGCGCCTCGTCCTGGCCCAGCACTGAGCCAAAGGTGACGGCAGAGCCAAACGCGCGCGTGCCGCAAGATCACACGTTGTCTGTTTCTGAGCCCGGCTCAAGCGTTGCTGCCGTGCAAGACACTCAAGTCATAACACCTTTGGATCATTGCGAGGCTGAAATGTTGCCGCCGAAGCTTGTGACAGAGCCATTGCGGGCCAGCTTGTCAAAAATCGAGCAGCACTTTTCAAATCCTGTTCAGCAGTTGGGCAGCAACGCTGAGGTTGCAACTCAATCAGTGCCCGCGCTGAGCGTGAACAGCACGCCACCATCCAGCGAAAGCTTAATACCCGGCCTGCAGCAAGCTGATACTGTGCGTGAGCTCAGACTGCCGCAATTTTATCAGGCTGAATTGGCTGAGCCGGCGGCCAACTCGCCTGAAACAGTCTCGCGTAATTTGACTGACGAATGGTTGGGACAGCGCCAAATTCCTGACCGGCAGGCGCCGCCAACAACCATTGAAAGTGTCGGGACGTTGACACCGTTGACGGCGGTAGCAGCGCAAAACACCACGCCCATCGGCGCGCCACGCCCCGCAGCCACCATTGCTCCGGCTTATTTTTCAACCAACGTACCCGCGCATCCTGCCACGCATTCAGGGGCGGCCAACAGCGTCTCAAACAATTGGCCAAACAATTTGCCAGCCGCGCAGCAGCCGGGCGGAGCGCGTTGGGCAACAGCCATCAACCCAGTTACACGGCAAGTGGCAAGCACCTTAGTCAAAGAAGAATTGCCGTCGTTGGCGTTGGGCACGCCTTTTCGGACGCTGTCAGACACTGTCGTTGAAGTGCCGCTGCCTGAAAATTACAGCGCGCGAACCGCTGACTTACCAACCAGACGGCCCGTGCCAGCGCCGCTGGCGGCAAACACGGAACCCGCGCCAGCACAGCCCGCACAGCGTGTTGAGCCGCTCGTTACAGCCTTCGCTGAAAATACGCCGCTGACGACAACCCCGCACGCAGCGGCCAGCCTGCGCGAAGCCAGACGGATTGAGCGAGCGGTTGATAACAAAGCGCCAGCCGCGCCGTTGCTGGCGCGCGCTGCACCGCAAGTCACGCCAGCCGCGACGCCAGAAGCTGAAAGCAGCGCCGCCCCGGCCGTGCGCCGCCCCGGCGTCGAGTTGAATCCGCCGGCTAAGCTTGAAGCCGCGCGGGCGGCAATGGATGAAACGCCCGTCAATGACCTTGCCGCAGCACCGCTCACGCCCGAGCGTGGCACCGCAGTTGCACAGCACGTTGGCATACGTGACGAAAACGTCAGTCACGTGGCGCGGCAGTTGGCCGAACCTGTCATCACGGCCAGCGCCGAACTTGAACGCAATGAGCCGCGCACCATCCGGCTCAAGTTACGCCCCGCAGCGCTGGGGGCGGTGGAAATCGAATTGCGCTACGACGCCGCAGGCCAGCTTAACGCCCGGCTGACGGCCGAGCGCGAACAGACTACGCACGTGTTACGCGGCCAACTGGGCCAGTTGCGCGAGGCGCTGGAACAAGCCGGTCTGCAGGTCGGAACTTTGGACATCAACACCAGCCCTGACCAGCGCGGCCAAGGCTGGCACGCCGGCGGGCAAGACGCACGACACGCCCACACACCACTGACTCGCATTCCTGCCCCTGAATCTTTTGCTTTCGAGCCAACGCCGCAAGGCGGCCTGGCACCCGCTCAAGACAGGCTTATCAACTTGCACGCTTAGACCGGTTGGCCAAGGCAAGGCTGACAGACACAGCGCCCAACCGCTCGCGGCTGCATTTTCGGCGGCGCGCCCCAGCGCGTGCGCAGAGAAAATCTTATGACGATCAATCCGCATGACCTGACCGCCTTGACTGCGACCGGCACAACCGCCGCCAGCTCAACCGCCACAGCCACAACCGCCACAGCCAACACGTCGCACAAGGGCGTGGACAGCAACACCTTTCTGACCTTGCTCATCGCGCAGTTGAAACACCAGGACCCGCTCGAACCGCAACAAGGAGCGGAGTTCGTTGCGCAACTCGCGCAATTCAATGCCCTGGAGCAACTCACCAGCATCAACAACGGAATCAACCAACTGCTGCACCTGCAAAAACCACCGACCCAAACGCAGCAAGCGAAAGCGGCGCTGGGCATTGTCCCTTTACCCGCAGCTTAATGCGGTTTTGCCTTGAGTGTTCAGGAAGAACAAACCACGGGGGACACGGGGGCACGGGGAAGTCTCTGGTTTCTCCTCCCAGTGTTCCCCGTGTTCCCCGTGGTTAATTCGGTCTGAACGCTCAGCTTGAAAACGCTGTAATCACTTGATCTCCCGTTGCGCACAGTCCCGCATGGTGCTTGGCTGGCGGCAGCGGATTTTCCCGGAGGAATAACATGTCACTGACTTTTTCAACCGCGTTGTCGGGCCTGCGGGCCAATGCTGATGCGCTCGGCGTCACGGGCAACAACATCGCCAACGCCAACACGACGGCCTATAAGGCCAAGTCAATCAACTTCGCCGATGTCTTTCACGATTCGCTCAGCGCCAAGCTGAATGGCGCGGGCCTGGCCGTGCAAATCGGCAGCGGGGTGCAAGCGGTCGGCACGACGACCAATTTCACGCAAGGCTCGCTGGATGAAACCGGTTCGACGCTCAATGCGGGCCTGCGCGGCAATGGCTATTTCGTCGTTTCCTCCAGAAACGGCGACACGGCTTACACCCGCGCGGGCGATCTGGCGCTCGACAAGGATGGCCAATTGGTGACTTCGACCGGCGGTTTGGTGCAGGGCTACCAGGCGGTTAATGGCGTGGTTCCGCCGGGCGCGCCACTGACTTCGTTGCAAGTGCCGCTCGGCCAATTCGCCAACCCGGTCGTCACCAGCAATGCATCATTCCACATGAATTTGAGTTCGACCGATGCCGTCACCAGCGCCTTTCACGCGCCGGTCGAGGTGCACGACTCGTTGGGCGTCGCGCATACGCTGGATTTGATTTACACCAAAACCGCTGATGGCGCTTATACCGTCACGGCGACGTTGGATGGCAACGCCTCGCAAGTCAGTATTGACGGGGGCGCGGCTGGCGCCAGCGGCAATCTCACCTTCGATTCCAACGGACAACTGACCGCGCCGAATACGCTCGCCATCGTCCCGGATCAAACCCAACTCGCGGGCGCCACCTTACCAAGCATCAACATTGCCCTTTACGAACTCAACGCCGATGGCACCAACGGCAAAAGCCTGCTAACCAACTACAACGCGACATCGGCGGTCACCGCCACTGAACAGAACGGGTTCGCCTCTGGCACGCTGGCGGGGCTTTCGTTCAGTCCCAAGGGCGATGGCATGCTGGTCGCGGTATACAGCAACGGCCAAAGCCGTACCGTCGGGCAAGTCGCTCTTGCTACGTTTAACTCGCAAGAAGGCCTGAGCCGGCTGGGTGACAATCTATACGGCCAGACGGTGGCTTCGGGAGCGCCTTCGGTGGGCGCGGCGGGCACGGGCGGACGCGGCGAAGTGATCGGCGGCGTACTGGAACAAAGCAATGTGGACATCGCCACTGAGTTCACCGATTTGATCGTGGCGCAACGGGGTTACCAGGCAAATTCACGCGTCATCACGACGATCAACCAAACGCTGCAGGATGTGATTCAGATCATCTAAACCAAGGCAGAGAGCTTTTGGACAAGATGAATAGAATTGCTTCTCAGGGTTTAGCGAACGGCTGCGCACCAAGGTAGGGCAAACTGTTAGTTTGCCCGGCCTCGGTTGCCAGTGCTTCGCGGGTCGCCTGTGTTTTCGGTGTGCAGCCACGGCAAACTAACAGTTTGCCGTACATCTGCGACGCGCCTTTTGTCCGCACAGGTCGAAAAAATCCCGCCAACCTTGTCTAAAAGTCTGTCTCCGGAACAAAGGCGTGACGGGCATGATTCAAGGCGAAACACATACCTTGCCGCTGGGCGATTTGATTCAATGGGTCGCGCTCACACGCCGCACCGGCGGGTTGACAATGCGGCAAGGCGCAGACCAGCGCCTGCAGCTTTACTTTGTGCGGGGCGAGATTGCCGCGGCTTCGGTCGCCGCCGGTGCGGGCATGGATAAATTCCTCGCCAGCGCCGAAAAAATCTGCGCTGTGCTGAGCGCAGCGTTGCACTGGCATTCCGGCCAATTTGCGTTTTGTGACGGCGCCTTGCCGCCCCAGGCCCTGGCGATCAATCTGCAAATCGCCCCCGCGCGCCTGCTGGTTGCCGCGCAGGCGCACCAGCCGCAGGCGTTGCCGCCCAAGACAACGGGCAAACAGACGGCTGAATGGGCCGAAACCGAGCGTTATACCGAGACCTTTGGTTTGGCTGACGCCTTGCGCATGGAATTGGTTGACCGGTTGTTACGCGCGGATTTTTTTGTGCCGGTCATGCCGCAAATTGCTGTGCGGGTGCTCGAATTGACGCGCCAACCAAATTATTCGTGGCGGGAATTGGGCGGGCTGATATACACCGATCAGGCGGTCGCTGCCCGGCTGTTGCGCAGCGCCAATTCGTTCAGTTTTGGCGGGGAAGTGCAGATCAACTCTTTGACGCAGGCCATTCAGCGCATCGGCGAAACGGCGGTTGTCAATCTGGTGCTCGCGGCGTCGTTGCAGCGGCAACGGCTGGGACGAGACATTTTTGCCGCCGAACAGCACCAATCGAGCATTCATTCCGCCACGGCGGCCTTTGTCGCGCAAACGTTGGCCGGTTGCGCGGGGTTGAATAGCGGCCACGGTTTTCTATGCGGGCTGCTGATGGATTTCGGCAAGACGATCATCTATTCGCTCATCCAGCAAGTGCGCCGCGCCCAACCCAACCCGGGCCCCATGCCGCGCCAAATCATTGACAGCCTGGTGCGTGACTATCACCCGCGTGTCGGGCGCGTGGTGGGTGAGCAATGGCGCTTGCCTGCCGCCGTCATCGAAACGATGGCCCATCATCACAGTTTTTTAGAGGCCAGTGCCGAAAGACCCTATGTCGCCTTGGCCGCGCTGGCCGACAGCCTGACCACTTATGCGCTGAAACAGCCACCCGTGTTGCTTGAACAAGTCTTGACCAACCTAACGCCAACCCTGCTGTTGGCGCATCCGGCGGCCCAGTTTCTCAAGCTCAATGAAAACGGCGCCACCCGCGTTGTGCAGGATTTGCCGCACAGCTTGCGGCGCGCCCATGAGTTCGTCAGGGATTGAATTGCCTGCCTAACCCTGCTTACAGGGGTTTCGACTTGGATGTTCAGCTTGAACCAACCACGGGGAGCACGGGGAGCACGGGGGAAGAACAAGTAATGTCTTTCCCCGTGTGCTCCGTGTCCCCCGTGGTTGGTCAGCCTGAACACTCAAACCGAAACCGACTTAAGTCCGCCCTCCTCATTGACGATAAGCAGTGAGAAGCTGCCGGCGGCGGCTTTTCTCTGCTGCTCATTCGCGCAACGGCAAAGTGCCTGGCTGGCTAAGCGCTGCGTGGCTGCGTTATCCAAAACAAGCAAACGTTATGTTTATTATCATTGGTCTCGTGGTGGTCTTGGGGTGTGTCATCGGCGGCTATCTGATGGTGGACGGGCCGCTGGGTGTGCTCGTTCAGCCGTCCGAATTCGTCGTAATCGGCGGCGCGGCCATTGGCGCGGTGATAACGGCCAACCCGATCAAATTGCTGCTGGTGCTCTCGGCCAAAATACCGGCGGCGCTCAAAGGATCGCCTTACAACAAAGATTCGTTCCTCGAAGCTTTACGGATGCAGTACGACATATTTGTGAATGCCAAAAAAGGCGGACTGCTTTCACTGGAAGCCGACGTGAACGACCCGCATAAATCCGCCGTCTTCGCCAAATATCCGGTCTTTATGGCCAACCATCACGCGGTGGATTTTTTTTGCGACGCCATGAAAATGCTGGTCAACGGCTCGGCCCAACCCGAAGAACTCGAACTGTTGATGGAAGCCGAGATGGAAACGCATCACGAAGAGGGCGCCATCGCCCCCGGCATTTTGACGCGGCTGGCCGATGCCTTGCCGGGGCTGGGCATCGTCGCCGCCGTGCTCGGCATTGTCGTGACGATGCAGCACCTGGACGGCCCGCCCGAAGAGTTGGGCCATCACGTCGGCTCGGCGCTGGTCGGCACCTTCCTGGGTATCTTGCTCTCTTATGGCGTCGTCGGGCCCTTAGCCACCAACCTGGAAAACCTGGCGCACGAAGAGTCGAAATACTACGCCTGTTTGAAAGCCGGCCTGCTCGCCTTTGCCAATGGCGCGGCCCCGCTGACGGCGGTGGAATTTGCGCGCAAGGCGGTTTTCAGCTTCGACCGGCCGAGCAACGCTGAGATGGAAACCAAGCTGAAGGAGATCAAACCGCGATGAAGGCCGGCCAGCAAACCGCCCAAGCTGCGAAGATGCCGCAGAAAAAACCGCGCCGCCGCGTCAAAAAAGTGCGCGGCCACGGCGGCCATCACGGCGGCGCCTGGAAGGTGGCGTATGCCGATTTCGTCACGGCGATGATGGCGCTTTTCCTGGTGTTGTGGCTGGTCTCGCAAGCCGACACTAAAATCAAGGAATCCATTGCCAATTATTTCAAATCGCCCGGCGTCTTCAGCACGATGAAAGGCGGCATCCTGAGCCGCGCGAAAACCATCAGCAAAGAGCCGACCTTACAGGATAACGAAGAAGCGCTGGCCAGCGCCGCCATCCAGATGCGCCAGAAATTTCAGACCAGCCGGGAATTTGACGCGGTCAAGGATCAAGTCAAAATCGAAGTGACCGACGAGGGCCTGCGCATTCAAATCCTGGATAAAGCCGAACAAGTTTCCTTTGCCAGCGGAAGCGCCGAATTGACCGAGAGCGCCCAAGCCATTCTGGATGAGATCGCGCGCGGCATTTGCAGCCTGCCTAACCCCATCTTTCTGGGCGGCCACACCGATCGCCACGTTTTCCCGAGTGGCTCGACCTACACGAACTGGGAATTGTCAGCCGACCGCGCCAATGCGGCCCGCCGTTACTTAGAGCGCGAATGCGTCAAACCCGAGCAGGTGCGCCGCGTCGTCGGTTACGCCGACACTGAACTGCTCTATCCCGGCGATCCGTTTGCGCCCGGCAACCGGCGTATCAGCATCACTGTGTCCCGCCTGCGTGACAAAGCCCCAGCCAAACTATTCGGCGGCAAAGCGCCAGCCGGCGAACCCGAAAAGAAAGCCGCCGACGCCTCAGCAACTGAACCGCATACCTCGGAAGAAAAACTCGCGCCGACCGTTCGCGCAGCGCCCGCAACAGAAGCAGCTCCGGCCAAATCTGTCGCCAAACGGTTGAACGAAACCAAACTTCATAACGAAGGCGCCGTGCCCATTGGCGAGCCTGACCAACTGCCGCCAGGCGTCAGTCGCACCAAGGTGCGTTAAACCGGTTGCACGTAACGAATAAATTCGTTACTACGAGGGGCCGCAAATGCCCGGGCCTTTAGTTCTTGTCATTACCCAAATCTTTTCACTTGGGTGAATCCCACCAGCGGAAGCTGGTGGATTGTTCAGACCCGGCCTACCAAACAGGCCGGATTTTCTCTCAATCCCACCAGCGGAAGCTGGTGGATTGTTCACGTCCTGCCTGCGTCGCCGCGCAGGTTGGACTTGAAATATCCACCAGCTTCCGCTGATGGGATTAGGTTGGCAGCCCTGTTGTTGTAGGCTGGACGTGAAGTATCCACCACCTGCCGGTGGTGGGATTACAGAAACTAAAAAGATTTGGGTAATGACAAGGGCTTTAGTTCAGCCATTGGCGCGTTGTCAGTTCAATTCGCCCGCCACCAACGGCTGGCGGCGCAAGGCGTAATTGCCCACATACAACACATCCATCCGTGTTTTCAGAAAGCAATCAATGGCGTGTTGCGGCGTGCAAACGATGGGTTCGTTTTCGTTGAACGAGGTGTTGAGAATGATGGGCACGCCGGTCAGGGCGTGGAAGTCGGAGATCAATTGGTAATAGCGGGCATTGACGGCAGGTGTGACGGTTTGCAAGCGGCCCGAACCGTCAACGTGCGTCACGGCGGGAATGACGGCGCGTTTTTCGGGTTTGATTTGATAGACCATGAGCATGGTCGGGGCGGGGTGGGTTTGTTCAAAGTATGCGCCCGTGTGTTCGGCCATAATCGAAGGCGCAAAGGGGCGGAAGGGTTCGCGTTTTTTGATGCGCTGGTTGAGGATGTCTTTCATATCGGCGCGGCGCGGATCAACCACAATCGAACGATTGCCCAGCGCGCGCGGGCCAAATTCCATACGGCCCTGAAACCAGCCCACCACTAAACCGTCGGCAATGTCCTGCGCGGCGCGGCGCGTGACTGCGCGGTCGGTATAGCTTTCGTATTCCAACTCGTACTGAGCGAGCACGGCGCGGATTTCGTCGTTGCTGTATTCAGGCCCGGTGTAAGCGCCTTCCATAAATTCGCCGCGCGGCTGGTTGAGCGTTTGATTCCAGATGTAATAACACACGCCCAGCGACGTGCCGTTGTCGCCCGCCGCCGGTTGCACGTAAACATTTTTGAACGGCGTGTTGAGCATGATTTTGCCGTTCAGCACCGAGTTGAGCGCGACGCCCCCGGCCAAGCCCAGGTCGGTCAAGCCCGTCGTCGCGTGCAAATGATTCAGGATGTGAAAGCCAATCTCTTCCAAACGCAATTGCAACGAAGCGGCAATGTCCTGTTCGCGTTCGGTCAGCGGTTCGCCGGACGCGCGCGCGGGGCCGAAGGTTTTGGCGTAAGCGTCAGAAAAGATCGTCCCAATTACCGGCGAGCCTTCGTCCCAACTCATCTCGACGCCGTCGGTGTGATGGCGGAAGTAATCAAGGTTGAGCGTGAACTTGCCGCCCGCTGCGGTGCGGATGATGTCGCGGAATTGCTCGATAAAACGCGGCTTGCCATAGGGCGCCAGGCCCATCACTTTGCCTTCGTCGCCGTACCAGGGGAAGCCTATGAATTGCGTGGTCGCCGTATACAAGATGCCGGTGGAATGCGGAAACTCGACCTGGCCGTGGACTTCAAACTTTGTCCCCTCACCCTCGCCCCACATGGTCGAGACGAAATCGCCAAAGCCGTCAATCGAGAGCAGCGCCGCGCGTTCAAACGGCGAGACAAAAAAACAACTGGCAAGGTGGGCGCGATGGTGTTCGACGTGATGCAATTCGGCGCGAATCTGCGTTTTGTCTACACCCAATTGCTGCGCCAGATCGTCTTTGAAATTGCGCACCTTGCCGACGCTGGCCAGGCGTTCGCCCAGGCGTTTTAAGCCGCTCTGCCCGCTACTGCTTTCCCCGCTCTCAGCCTCGCCTCCCCACAAACTACTGATCGCCTTTTTAGCCGAGAACAGAATCTTGTTGCTGAGATTGGCCGACGGATTGCGCGAGATACCGATGTGGTCTACGTCAGCGATGCCGATGCCCGCCGCCGCCAGGCAATACTTGATCGCCAATGCCGGAAAGCCCGCGCAATGTTTGAAACGGTTGAAGCGTTCTTCTTCGGCAGCGGCGATGAGCTTGCCGTCTTTGATAATCGTCGCCGAGGCGTCGCCGTGATATGCGTTAATGCCAAGTATGTACATAAGTCTTAGCGGTTATCTGTCCCCAATTAACAGACCTTATCTAAACTACCGGGCGGGCCTTCCGCTTGGGTGCAGCCAAATAGACTTCGTCGAGTTGTTTGCCGGTCTTGGGCGGGTAAAAAACCTCGCCGCACGAGGCACACTCCCAAAACTCGACCACGGGCGTGGTGATTGTCTGTTGCTTGAGTTGAAGCGTGCGTTTCCCTCTTTTTTTCTTGATCGCCGTGGATGCGCACATTGGGCAACGAGTCATTTCCATAATTCAGCTTTGCCAAGTAGACCGCTTGGCCGAAATCAAAATGTAAAAAGTTTCTTGCGCTTGTTGTTGTCGAATCACGCCTTTAGTGTAGACCAGCACGCCATCATAGGTGAAGCTTTCGATGATATAGACCTGCTCCTGCTTCGTTTGGCGCGACAAACTGCGCGACCGTTTCGATCTGACGAACGAGGCGTTGAGAATTGCTTCGAGCACATCCTCTTCCGTCAAGCCATCGGCCAGCCGCTCCGTCACTGCCTTTTCGGTGAACAGGTATTGCTGCTGGATGATGAGGCGTTTAATGCGTTTGAGTATGAACTCCATTGCTTCGCGTTATCGCAACTCATTCGCCCTGGCGCTCCGCCAACTCCGCCGCCACCATCAGCCGCGCTCACGTTAAGCAGTCTTGGCGGTGTGACGTTGGGGGCTCTGTTTCTTGGCCTGTGGCTGTTGCGTCAATAACCCTTGCGCCAACTGTGCAATGCTGGCGAGCGCCTCAGACAGATGTTCCGGCGTATGAGCCTCCCAGTCCTCTAGTTGCATGCCCCAATCTATGATTTCGACGCACTCTGGTAAGCGGCGCTGCTCCAAGCGCTGAACCACCTCCAGATTGAAGAGCATGCGTTCGGCATAGCGCACAGTCACGCAACGACGGCGCAACAAATCAACGAGCATGAGGGCTTGCCAGCCAATCAAACGTCTTGTTTCCGCCGCCGATAAGGCCGGCGTATCGAGCAATTCAATCAGCGAGAGTTTGGCAGGTTCTGCTGTTCGTATCGTCATTTGATTTTTATCCCCCACACTTTACCTGTGCGGCGATGCTCAAAGTAATGACTGATGTTACGCAGCGGAATCGCTGCCAGCAGGCTTGACAATGTTTCAGCGCCGGAGGCGCAGCGGATATTAGCCGGTGGTGGAGCTTCGCGGAACCAGCGGTTTGGTCGTGCCGCATTGGCGCGTCCCGGCAGGGACGCCGGACTCGACGTCGTTTGCGTGCCAACTGTTGGTCCAGCGCCCCGGCCGGGGCGCG
>JAYUCP010000704.1:0-2844 GCA_043740245.1 Acidobacteriota bacterium
GGCCAACCCGGAGGATTACACCGCGCGCGGCAAAATCATCACCCCGCTCAAAGACCGCATCGGCGCCGAGATTCAAACGCATTACCCGGCCACGCTCGCGCAAGGCATGGAGATCACACAACAGGAAGCCTGGACGGAACGGCAAGCCGCAAATGAAACCAAAGATGAACCGTTGGAAGTCAGCATCCCTTCCGCCGTGCGCGAGATTGTCGAGCAGGTCGCCTTTGTCGCGCGCACCGACAAACGCATTGACGCACGCTCCGGCGTCAGCCAGCGCCTGCCCATCTCGCTGCTGGAATGCGTCGTCTCGAACGCCGAGCGCCGCGCGTTGCTGAATGGTGAAACGGTCGCGGCCCCGCGCCTGAGCGACATATACGCCGCGCTGCCCGCGATCACCGGCAAGCTCGAACTGGAATACGAAGGCGAACAAATCGGTGCCGAACGCATCGCCCGCGAGCTGATCCGCAAAGCCTGCGGCGAGGTGTTCAGCGAACGCTACAGCGGCATTGACCTGCGCGAGGTGCTCGACCATTTCAATCACGGACGAAGTCTGTTGATTCACGAACTGGCGAGCAACGCCGACGCGCTGGCCCAATTCAACAAAGTCAAAGGCCTGCTCGACGCGGTGCGCAGCGGCTTGCTGGAAGACGAAGCGGACGGCACGTTGATCTGCGGTTGCGAGTTGGTGCTGGAAGGGCTGCACGCACAGAAAAAACTGGCGCGCAGCGAGGCGGGCGGTTCGGCGAGTTATAGCCAGGTGGCGCAGGAACGCCCGTCGAAACGGCGGGATAGAGATTTTGATGATTGGAGCGGCGGACGGTTGAATTGAGAGAGGCGAGATGGATACGTTTTACATTCACTGCAAAGCTGAGAATCACGTGGATCGCGCGAAGTCCGTGATCGTGCCCAAACTGCTCGTGGACACGGCCAGTAATTACACCTGGATTCCGGCCAGGCTGCTCGAAAAGATCGGCACGCAACGCGAGAAGATAGGCATGCCGTTTGTGATGGCGAACGGCATGCAGATCATCCGCAGCGTCGGCTTCGCCATCATTCGGCTGGACAAGTACTTCACGATTGATGAAGTCGTGTTTGCGGAGAAAGGTGATTTGCCGTTGTTGGGCGCGCGGGCACTGAAAGGTTTGAACTTGGCGATTGATCAACGCAGGAACAAATTGATGGCGGCAGGGCCACTGACCGCCTAAACAAGTAGGAACTTCGTCAACACTCATAGCTCATATGCCAATCCCTGATTACCAGACATTGATGCTTCCATTGCTCCGTATACTCAGCGACGGTAACGAGCATTTGCTACGCGATGCAGTGCAACAACTCGCCGACGAGTTCAAGCTGACAGAAGAAGAAAAACGTCTTCTCTTGCCAAGCGGTGTAAGCACGATTATTGGGAGCCGCGTGGGCTGGGCTAAAACATACCTACACAAAGCAAAGCTTCTTGAATTGTCAGGCAGAGGCCGCCTCAAAATTGCCTCACGCGGGAGCGCCGCACTGAAGAAGAACCCATTAAAGATCGACGGCCAATTCTTGCGGCAATTTCCAGAATTCGTCGAATTCCAAACGCCCAAAAAAGACAAAGATCGCCCGGACAGCAAGCCTGTTTTCATCAGCGAAACTAACGAGACAAATGCAACTCCAGAAGAAGCTCTCGAGGCCGCTTATCAACAGCTACGCGCAGATTTAGAGTCGGAAGTGCTCGAAAGAATTAAGGCTTCGACGCCGGATTTCTTTGAGCGGCTAGTTGTTGATGTGCTGCTCAAGATGGGCTATGGCGGCAGTCGTGAAGATGCCGGCAGAGCAGTAGGCGGAAGCGGCGATGATGGTATTGACGGCATTATCAAAGAGGATCGATCGGCTTGGGCTTGACGTGATTTACATTCAAGCCAAAAAGTGGGCTGACAAAGTAGGCCGACCTGAGATTCAAAAATTCGCCGGAGCCTTACAAGGCAATCGCGCTCGAAAAGGCGTCTTCATCACAACATCTGACTTCACCAAAGAAGCAATTGATTACGCTGAACGGATCGAGTCTAAAATCGTTTTGATCAACGGTTCCCAGCTTGCGAAGCTGATGATTGATTGGAACGTCGGCGTATCAACCGCCAACTCATACGACATCAAGAAAATTGATTCGGATTACTTCGACGAAAGCTGAGGCTTTATGCGTTTCACCAAATACTCCAAATGGACAGGCGAAGATTGGGACGACCTCAACTTGCAAGAATTGATGGACGCCCTCTCCGAATTCCTCTTGCAGAGCGGCTTTCAAGACCAGTTCCGCCGCCGGTCAAATCGCTGGCAAGACTGGGATGATGATGAGCCTGAGTTCCGCGATCCCGCCGATGCGCTGCAAGCCTTGCGCGACGCCATCCGCGAGGCGTTGCGAAACTCTGGCCTGCTGGATCAGGAGCAGTACGACCAGCTTTTCGACGCCGACGGCAACGCGCGCGACGAGCGGTTGGAGCAGTTGATTGACCGGCTGATTCAGCGGTTGTTGCAGGAAGGCTACCTCAACGCGCAGGGCGATCAGGAGGCGCTGGACGGCATGTTCGGCAATGACGAAGCGCAACGCGCCGAGTGGCGCAACCGCCAGCAGCAGGGCGAGACGGGCAGTTACAAGAAACCCAACATCAAGTTTGAGGTCACGCAGAAGGGCGTGGATTTTTTGGGCTACAAGACGCTCAAGCATTTGATGGCGAGTTTCGGCAAGTCTTCGTTCGGGCGGCACGACACGAAGTATCTGGCGACGGGCGTGGAGGCTTACGAGGCGTCGAAGCCGTATGAGTTCGGCGATACGCTCAATCTGGATGTGACGGGGACGCTGTTGAATGC
>JAYUCP010000705.1:0-17342 GCA_043740245.1 Acidobacteriota bacterium
GGAGATTGAAATCGCGTAAAGACAGGAAAGGCGGTTTGTGCAAAAATCTCAGTTGCACAAACCGTCCGTCATTTTAGGCCCGCTTTGTGCAAAGCCGCGTCGCGGAACCCGCACGCCTCCTTCGTTCAGCCAGGGGTGTCGTCTTTGGGATAAAAGAAAAGCACGACTTTCTGGCCTTTGAAGTCGGCCAGCTTGACGGTCTCGCCAGCGGTGTTTTTCAGACTGAGGGCGGGCGCTTTGCTGCCGACCTTGAGTTCGCTTGCCATTGGTTTTCCTCCTGAAACAATTCGTAAGGCAGGTTCTCAACCTGCCTTACGCGCCTTTAGCGGCACAGGCAATTCTACCGTTCGCGGCAGGTTGAGAACCTGCCCTACTTTCGCAGGCTAACGATCCACCGTCAGCGGCCGCTCCAATTTCAGCCGCACGATGGCGTTTTGATCCAGCCGCACTTCTTTGCCTTTGCTCAGCAAGATGCCGACGATGGCAGCCCCGCCGTAAACACCGGCCACAGTACCAATCGTCCCCCCGCCGATACCACGGTAAACACCGTCGCTATTGCTGCGATAAACGCTCGCCAGCACGGCCACGGTCGCGCCGGCACTGGCGAGGCCGACCGCCGTGCCGACATTGGTCAACACCTTGCCACCGTCTTTGCCGCCCTTGAGCGTGCCTTCGCCATCGCTCTTGATCTTTTCGTCGCGCGAAAAGTCAGAGGCCGATTTGATGATCGAGTTGAGCCGCCGTTCGCCGCTGCCCAGCCGTATGCGCTCAAACGTCAGGTGCAAGCGGCCCCCTTTGAGCAAGCGGCTCGCCGGTTCGGCCAGCGTCACGCGCCCAACGACCTCGGTGCCTTGTTGAATGATGACGCGGCCATCCACGACCACGTCGCGGCGCACGACGGCGAGCACTTCGTCGCCGGGTTCGCTCAGTTTGGAGCTGACTGGATCGCGCAGGCTCAATTGAATTTCGACGCCTGCGGGAATGACGATGACGTCTTCATCCCGTGTCGGCGCGGCGGACGCGGGATTTTGGGCGGCGCTGACACAGGCCGGCCACAACAATGCGCATAAACAAAGCTGCGTGCAAAGTCTTTTGAACATAAACATCCTCCTTGGACTTCCGGCTTGGACTTCCGGCTCTGACTTTCGATTCAAACGCTTGGGCAAAATGCTGAGCAAACGCGCAGCGCCGGTATGCTAATCCCGCTCATCCACCTGGGCAAGCGCGCGGGGTGTCCGTCATGCGAGAGCGTTTCAGGTACACCGGACGGCGCGGCAAGGGTAGCGCGAACTGTCTAGTTTGCGCGGCTTCAGTAGTCCCGCCAGAGGACAGCAGTTACGCCATGGTTGGAGTTCCTGAAACCGCGCAAACTAGACAGTTCGCGCTACCCTTGCCGCGCCGTCCGGTTCCCTCTCTGCAAAACAATGACGGACACCCGATTGCTAACAACAGCACTGGAACGCTGGGCAATTCAATTGTTGCAAAGCGCGGGCTGACGCTATAGCCTTGCGGCGATTTTCAAATGGACGACCAACTCGACATGAAATTGTTTTCGGTGGAAGAGGCCAACGCGCTGCTGCCCGTGGTGCGCAGCCTGTTCGGCCAGATTGATCGCGAACGCGCGGTGTTGCGCCGCCTCGCGCCCGCCGCCAAACGCGCCTACGACCGCGCCGAAGAGAATGGCGGCATCCCGCAAGGCATCAAATACGCGCATGCCCTGACCGGCTTTATGGTCGCCGTACAACAACTGCTGAGCCTCGGCATCGAGATCAAGGATTTTGAGCGCGGCCTGGCCGACTTCCCGCACTGGCGCGATGGGCGCGTGGTTTACCTTTGCTGGCAACGCGGCGAAGAGCGCATCGAATGGTGGCACGATACCGATACCGGATTTGCGGGGCGACAGCCGTTGTGAAGATAGGAGGATTTTACGATGACCAATAATGAAAAGAGTCTGACCCTGGAATTGACTCAAACCGAGGCGGAACAGTTTCAAGCCTTGCTGGCGGATTTTCTGGAGCAAATGCGGCTGTCCAACGAACGGATGGACAAAGACGAAGCAGAGATTCAGATCCTCAAAAAAGAATCACGCCGCCTGCTGCGTCAAATTGGAGAAACGCTCAATGTTGAAACAGTTTTTTGACGCCCTGCTGAGCGCCTATCAGATCATGCAGCGCGTTGAACGGCTTGAGAAGGAATTGAAAGAGCAGCGGCAGGAACACAACGCGCTGCTGGCGCTGGTGCAACGCATTACCCAGGGGCAGCAGCACGCCAAAGAACGCGAAGCCGATCAACAGCGCATGCTCTTGTTGGAAATCGAAAACCGCATCCTGCGCGCTCAGCGGCAACTGCCCAAGTCTGCCAGTGAAGAAAAAGAATAAGCCAATTGGCGCGCAGCATCTGCCGCCTTTGCCAACCGCTTCCGCTGCCTTTTTTTATGCTCTGATGTTTTGGGGTTTGACCAGCCAACGCGCCGTTGCCGCCAACTTGCGCGCTTTGCTTTTGCTGACGCCGCAGTCCCCTGGAGCGCAGATCAGGCTGTGCGAAGGGTCATCAACTTGGGGATCATAGGCGACAATCAAATCAAGCGAACGCGGCAAGCCAGCCAGGATTTCAACCAGGCCCGCATCGGGGTAAGCGGCAAGTGCCTGCGTCTGGGTGGTCAGCTTCGCCCAATGCACCGAAACCTCGCCGCTCCGGCGATCGAGAAAAGCCGCCGAACTGACGCGCCAGCCACCCAGCCCATCGGCGCTGATCCATTCGGGATGATTGACGATCCGCCGCCATAGCGCGTCGTCATTACTGATTTCCGAGGCGTCAACACGCTGAGGCATAGGCTTCAAAACTCAACGACACGCGCTTGCGAGCGCGTAAACCAGAGGCTCATCCGGGCCAGATCTTCGCGCGAAAAGGCCAAGCCACCCTCGCGCATTTGACCGTCAGCATCCTCAATCAAAAATTCCAATGAGCCATCGGGCAGAATCTCCAACTCCATTCCGCCCCCGGCTTTTTGCCACTCCAATTGCAGCCCGCCACCAGGCACAGGGAATATCTGCGGCGCGGGCAGCTTGAATTGCCCCAGCAAATCAAGCAGGTCAGCGGCACGCTGGCGCGCCAAAGGCTGGACGGCAGGGCTACCGTAGCTGTCCCAGTTTTCAGGCAGTGCGGCAAGCTCGGCAAGCTTCCCCAACGCTTCCCGCTTCCAACGAGCAAGCTCAACTTCGCCGGCAGATTCAACCACTGGCGGCTTGTCTAATTTTGGTAATGCATAACTCATCGAAACCTCCCTATGTTTTAACAGAACTGCTGCTCAGCCCGCTGAGTATAGCCTTCGCGCCGATCAATTGCGCGGGAATTGGTCAGGGTTGTCGGTAAACAACGCGTCCACGCCATACACGAATAAGAACTGCCGCATCTCTTCGCGCACGTCTTTGTATTTCCCCGACTGCCCGAGGTGGAACGTGTAGGGCGTAACCGTCAGCCCCAGGTCGTGCGCCCATTGCACGATCTTCGGTTCGGCTTCGATCAAGCTTTTCGACGGGCCGATGCCGTCGGCGAATTTCTTGGCCTCCTTCAAACCTTCGGGGTTGAGCCATTGCTTTTCACTGCCATTGTGCACCAGGAACACGCGCGTCAGTTTCGAGTTCAACTCGAAGGCCAGTTTGCGCAAGCTGGCTGCGCTGAACGATTGAATGATGAGCGGCGTTTTAGGATCGGCGTTGGGTTGATCCAGCTTGTGTCGCTTGAGTTCGGCCACCAGCAGCTTTTCCATCTCGAACCCACGCTTGCCATAAACTTCGGGCTCTTTGGTTTCAGGATACAACCCCGCTTTGCCGCGCACGGCTTGAATGGCTTCAGTAAACGTCAGCACGCGCGCGCCCTTGAATTTCGGGTTGAACCAGCCGCCCGCGTCCAGCCGCTTGATTTCGGCCAGCGTGAAATCGGCCACGTACCAATGCTTCGCGCCGTTCTCGACTGTGGCGCGGTCGGGAAAGACTTCTTCGACATCAGTCGTGCGTTCGAGCGTGATGTCGTGCAGGCAAACCAGCACGCCGTCTTTGGTGATCTGCAAATCCTGCTCGATGTAATCGGCCTTCTGCGCAATGCCCAACTGATAAGCCGCCAGCGTGTGCTCCGGCGCATAGCCCGAAGCGCCGCGATGAGCGATCAGGATTTTCTTGGCGGGTTGGCCAGCCAACACCAAACCAGCGAGTAACAAAATAAACGGCAGCGTTTGTCGCAACATGATTCCCCCTTTGAAAATGTACCGTAGGTTGTCTAACCTGCGGAGCATTCCAACGGTCGAGCGAGCAAGGTCACGTAATACGCTGCGCCTTCATCGCTCACCTCACCAAGTCCCCGCAGGTTGGACAACCTACGGTACAGCGCGCGCCGCCCAAGTCAATCCCGGCAGGCCAGTGCCGGAATTTTTGCGGCGATTTTAGCCCACGCCGCATTTTCCACCCGCGCAAGCAATCGGCGCTGTGTTATCTTGCCGCCACGTCAGACAAGTCGCTGGCGCGCGTGCTCCCCCCTCAATTCAACCGTGTGAGGTCGTGTGTAGTTATGAATGGGATCGTCATCCGCCTGGCCGGAGTACCCAACCCTGAAACCCGCATTCTGCAACAAGAGGCCATCAGCATCGGCACGGCGGCGGATTGCGATTTGCAGATCGTGACCGAAGATCACTTCCTGCCGCCCGAAACCTATTTGCTGACGCTGCGCCTGAAAGAGGGCGTCTATCGCATCGCCGCCGCGACGAGCGAGGCCAACCTGTTGCGCGATGGCGAACCGATTGCCGTGGGCGAAGCCATCCACGACGGCGACACCTTTCATCTCGGTTCGACTGGCATCCGGCTGCGTTTCTTTGCGCTGAGCGAAGGCACTGAACTCAATGATTCGCTGGCCTTGGGCACAGCGGTGCTGCAACGTGTCGGCCCTGCCACCAAACCGTTGCGCATACGGCGCAGCCGCAACGGCTCGGCTGAAACGCTGCCCATCCCGCGCACCGACGTGGCGCTGGTTTTTGTCAAACAACTCGTGCGCGAGTTGGTGGCCGAAATTCCCAAACGTTGGCTGTACATAATGGGCGGGCTGGCGGTGCTGCTGGTGGGCGCGGCGATTTACATCCCCACGCTCGGCTTCATTCAAGGCCGCCAAAATCAGCGCGCCATCAACGACCTCAACAAAACTATCGAAGAGACACGCACCAAGCTCGAAGCCGTCAACAAGGAGCTGACCAAAGTCGGCGAGAACGCCCAAAACGCGATCACCTCGGTTTCCTTCGCCGCGCAAGTGGTAAAAAGCTACGGCGACAGCGTCTGCCTGATTTATGGGATGTACACCTTTGTTGACCCGCGCGCGGGCCGCGAAGCGCGCTTCCGCGAATACAGCGAGAACAGCAATCCGATCAGCGCCAGCGGCGGCCTGAACCTCAGCATAGAGGGCAGCGGGCGCGTTTACGAAACCGAATTCATCGGCACCGGCTTTTTGGTTGAGAAGGGCGTTGTACTGACCAATCGCCACGTATTGCAACCGTGGGAAGACGACCCCGTCGCCAGCCTGATCCGCGCGCAAAACTTGCGCCCGCGCGTGCGCGAGTTGCTGGTTTACTTCCCCAAGGTACATCAGGCCGTCGTGCTGAAACAATTGGAAGTCGCCGCCGAACACGACATCGCGCTGTGCGGCTTCGAGCAAGGCGAGTTGAAGCTGCCGGTGTTGCCGCTGGACGAAAAAGACGAAGGCGCGGTCAGCGGTCAATCGGTCGCGCTGATGGGTTATCCGGCGGGACTTGAAGGTTTGCTGGCGCGCGTGGATGAGCGCGAACGCTGGGGCCTGAAGCGTGTGACGTTGCGCACGGCGTTGAACGAATTGGCGGGCCGCGAACAGATTCGCCCGCAATCCACCCAAGGCCACATCGGCGACATCACGCCGCGCCAACTGGTTTATGACGCGCCCACCAGCGAAGGCGGCTCCGGCGGCCCCGTCTTCGGCCCGAATGGCAAAGTCATCGGCGTCAACCAGGCCGTGATGCCCAACACGCCTTCCAACTTCGGCGTGCCGATTCGCTATGGCATCGAGTTGCTACAGAAATACAAAGCACGCGCGCAAGCCAGAATCGAGGACACCGGGCCCCTCACGGGCAACGTGACGGGCCAATGACAACCGTGGGCACGACGCTGTTTTAGACGCTACGTCGCAAGCCGCCACAGCTATCCTTTTCTCCTTCCTTCGCCTCTAGTAAGGTGCACAAATCATTCCAGAGGAGTTTCGCCGTCACACTATGGAAACCACTGCTCAAGCACCACCCGCTCAACTCACCTTTCGTGAAGTCCTGCAACTGCCGCCAGTGCGCCGTCTCTGGCTGGCGCAGATCGTCAGCATCTTCGGCGACTTCCTGGCGCTCTTCGCCGTGCTGAGCGTGGTCTCGTTCAAGCTGCACGGCACGGCGGCGCAGGTGACGCTGATCAGCGTGTTCTTCATGCTTCCCTTCGCCTTCCTCGGCCCGCTGGCCGGCGTTTTCGTAGACCGCTGGAACGTGAAGCGCACGATGATCGCCAGCGATTTGATCCGCGCGGCGCTAGCGCTGGGGCTGGTCTTCGCCCACAGCCTGAATCAGCTTTACGCGATCCTCTTCGTGCTCAGCCTGGTCTCGACCTTCTTCGTGCCCGCGCAAACGATCACGCTGCGCACCATCGTGCCGACGAATGGCCTGATGGCGGCGAATGCGCTGATGCAGCAGGCCTTTCAGATGGTGCGCATCGTCAGCCCCGCGCTGGCTGGCCTGATGGTCGAACGGCTGGGCGCGCAATCGTGTTATTACGTAGACGCCGCCAGCTTCCTCATTTCGGCCACGCTGATCGCCGCGCTGACAATTGCGCGCGAACCGAAACAGCCCGACCCCAACAGCCATCCGGTCAAATCGCTGGTGGATGACCTGGTGGCCGGGATCAAGTTCATCTTCACGCACGAGACGCTGGCCTTCGTGATCGTGGCGATGTCGGCGGCGATGTTTGCGATCAGTTGCTTCGGGCCGTTGATCGCGATTTACGTGCGCGACGACCTGCACGCCAATTCGACCGCCTTCGGCCTCATCAACGCGCTGATCGGCGTGGGCATGATCGCGGGGACGCTGAATATGAACCGGCTGCCCGCGCGGCTCAGCAAGAGCCACTTGATTCTGCTCGGCTTGCTGACGATGGGCGTCTTCGTGCTGCTGCTGGCGGCCTGGCGCAGCCTGACGGGCGCGGGCATAGGCATGTTCGGCGTCGGCATCGGCGTGGTCTTTGTGTTTGTTTCGGCGCAGACGATGATCCAGGGCCAGACGCCGATGGAGATGATGGGGCGCGTCAGCGGCAGCCTGATGGCGGCGCTCTCGTGGGCGCAATTGATCGGGCTGGCGATCTCCGGCTCGCTGGCGCACACGGTCGGCGTCAGGGCGCTGTTTTTTGCGAGCGCGGTGATGCTGGCGGCGTTTGCGTGTATCGGTTATTTTCGCTTGCCACAAACCGCTGTGAGTCCGGCGGCGGACGCGACGCCGTCGTAATGGCGCGGCAAAACTTCCCGACGTGGGATATTTATCCGGGCTTTCTAAATCCCCCCAACGGCAGTTGGGGGATGGTTAAAGTCCGGCCTAAAGCGCGCAAGCTCCTTGAATCCCCCCAACGGCAGTTGGGGGATGGTTAAAGTCCGGCCTTGCGCGTTTACCGCCGGTGAGTATCTGATCAGCGTCAACTCGTCGCTGATGACCTGCTGTTGGCAAAGGATGATTGTCAACCAAAGTCACTCCAGCTTGTAGCCTCCGCAGGCTGGACTTTAACCATCCCCCAACTGCCGTTGGGGGAATTCAAGGAGCTTGCGCGCTTTTTGTAGGCTGGACTTTAACCATCCCCCAACTGCCGTTGGGGGGATTCAAAGAGCGAAGAAAATGTGGGTAATGACAAGTATCTGATCTTGTCCCACACTGAGCGGTGCGCCGCACGGTCGTTTGAAGCAACCACACAAACAAACCCGGATCGTTGAACTATGGCTATCACCCCCTCCGCCAAACCGCGTCGTTGGGTCATTCCCGCGTTGTTGGCCGCCGTGTTGTTCCTGGGCGAGATCGCGATTGAAGTGCTCGGCGACGATTTCAGACGACTGATCGGGCCGCACCGCAAATGGGTTTGGCTCGCCATCGGCGTAGCCTTTCTCGTCGCCGTCGGCCTCGCCATCAAAGAAGGGCGGAAAGAGGACGAACCCGCAGCCCCGCAATTACCGCCCGCATCCACCTTGCCAACAGCCGCAGCGCCCATCACCCACATTCACAACTACGCCGCCGCGCCGCCCGCGCAACAGATGTCGTTGCCGCTGCTGGCCCCGCCGCGCGATTTCGTAGGCCGCCACGCCGAACTCGCCACGTTGCGCGAACAGGTCAAAGAGCGCGGCGTCAGCATCACCGGCGTCAAAGGCCAGGGTGGCATCGGCAAGACGGCGCTGGCGTTGCGGTTGGCCGCCGAACTCAAACCCGCCTATCCCGACGGGCAAATCTACCTCGATCTGAAGGGCGTGGCGCTGGCCGAGCGCAGCGGGTTGCGCCAGGAAGCGCTGGCCCCCGCCGAGGTGATGCGCCAGGTCATCACCGCCTTTCGGCCTGAGCAAAAGCCGCCCGATGACGAAGCGGCGGTGCAACGGCTTTATCACGGCGTGCTCGACGGCAAACGCGCGCTGCTGCTCTTCGACAATGCCAAGGATGCGGCCCAGGTCGCGCCGCTCACGCCGCCGCCGTCCTGCCTGATGCTGGTGACTTCGCGCCAGGCCATCGCGCTGCCGGGGCTGAGCCAGCTCAACCTGGAAGTCATGAGCGAGGCGGATGCGCGCGCGTTGCTGTTGGGCATTGCGCCCGCGCTCGGCCCGCACGCCGCGCGGGTAGCCGAATTGTGCGGACGGTTGCCGCTGGCCTTGCGGGCGGCGGCCAGCGCGCTGGCGTGCAGCCCCGCGTTGACGCCCGAACGGTTGGTGGCGCGGCTGGAAAAGAAACGGCTCGACTTCAAGGACGAGACGCGCCAGATGAGCGTCGCCGTCTCGCTGGGGCTGAGTTACGACCTGCTCGGTGAGGACGCGCTGCCCGGCTTGCCGGCGGATTGGCGCGCGCTCGCGGTCTTTGCCGGCGGCATTGACGCGGCGGCGGCGCGGGCCGTTTGGGCCAGCAGCGACGAAGACGCGGCGGCCGAACGCCTGGAACGCCTGGAACAATACAGCCTGCTGGATTGGGACGCGGACGAGGCATGTTACCGCTGGCACGACCTGGCGCGCGAGTTCGCCACCTTGTTGGCAACCACCGATGAACGCGCCATTGCTCAGCGCCGCCACGCGCAACACTTTGCCGCAGTGCTGAACGAGGCAGACGAACTTTACCTGGCGGGCGATGTCGTGGCGGGGCTGAAGCTGTTTGACCGCGCGCAGCCGAACATCGAAGCCGGGCTGGCCTGGGCGGCGGCACACCGCGCGAACGATGACGAAGCCGCCGCGTTGTGCATAGAGTATCCCGCCGCCGGCGCCTATGTGCTCGATTTGCGCCTGCCACCGCGCGCGCGCATCAGTTGGCTGGAACTGCAACTGGACGCCGCCCGCCATCTGCAACGCCGCGAGGATGAGGGCAATGCGCTCGGCAACCTCGGCCTCGCCTACGCCGCCTTGGGCGAGACCCGCAAGGCCATCGAGTTCCACCAACAAGACCTCGACATTCGACGCGAGATCGGCGACCGGCGCGGCGAAGGCGCGGATCTCGGCAACCTCGGCAACGCCTACGCCGCCTTGGGCGAGACTCGCAAGGCCATCGAGTTTCACCAACAAGCGCTCGTCATTAGCCGCAAGATCGGCGACCGGCGTGGCGAAGGCGCTGATCTCGGCAACCTCGGCCTCACCTACGCCGCCTTGGGCGAGACCCGCAAGGCCATCGAGTTTTACCAACAAGCACTCGTCATTGACCGCGAGATCGGCGACCGGCGCGGCGAAGGTCAAGCGCTCGGCAACCTCGGCGTCGCCTACAAAGACTTGGGCGAGACCCGCAAGGCCATCGAGTTTTACCAGCAACGCCTCGACATCGCCCGCGAGATCGGCGACCGACGTGGTGAAGGCAATGCGCTCGGCAACCTCGGCGTCGCTTACGACGACTTGGGCGAGACCCGCAAGGCCATCGAGTTCCACCAACAGGCACTCGACATTGACCGCGAGATCGGCGACCGGCGCGGCGAAGGCACTGCGCTGTTTAACCTGAGTCTGAGCCAGGACAAGCTCGGCCAGCGCGCGCAGGCGGTGGCGAATGCCGAGGCGGCGCTCAGGATTTTTGAAGCGATTGAAGACCCGAATGCGGAGAAAGTGCGGCGGCGGTTGGCGGAATGGCGGGCTTGAGATTGGAAGGCCTTCTTCAACACAAAGAGACAAGGGGACAAAGGGACAAAGGGGGTGAAGGGTAGAGAGTGCTGCGCCTACCCCAAAGACTTTGTTCCTTTGATCCTTTGTCCCTTTGTGTTGAAGTTGCTGTCCTTGTACCGTACCGCTCTAAACCTGTGGCGAGTTCGGAGAGAGTTGATAATGAACCAAGACTTGCAATCCAATTTTGCCGAAGGACTGGCCGAAGGGCTGGCCGCCGTCTCGCTTGACGGCATCCGCGCCGCGCGCGCGGTTGTCTACCAGACGCTGCAACCGACGCCGCTGCTGGCGCACCCGCTGCTCGACGAAGCCGTGGGCGCGCGCGTGCTGGTCAAACACGAAAACCATCTGCCGACCGGCGCGTTCAAGGTGCGCGGCGGCTTGAATCTGTTGAGCCGCTTCGCCGCCGCGCCCACGCATCGCGGCGTCATCTCGGCCACCACCGGCAACCACGGCCAATCCATCGCGCTGGCGGCGACGCACTACGGCGTGCCCGCGACCATCGTCGTGCCGCTGGGCAACAACCCCGAAAAGAACGCCGCGCTGCAAGCCTTCGGCGCGCGGCTGATCGAACACGGGCGCGACTTTGACGAGGCGCGCGAAGCGGTCGAACGGCTGGCGGCGGCTGAAAATCTGCGCTACGTGCATTCGGCCAACGAGCCGCACCTGATCAACGGCGTCGGCACCTACGCGCTGGAGATCATCGAAACGCTACAGCAACGCGGCGAACAGGCCGACGCCGTCTTCGTCCCGATTGGCATGGGCAGTGGTATTTGCGGCGTCATCACGGCCTTTCGCGCGCTCTCGCCCGCAACCAAAATTTACGGCGTGCAGGCCGAGGGCGCGCCCAGCAATTACCTGTCGTGGCGGGCCGGCCACATCGTGACGACGCCGGAGGCCAACACCTTTGCCGAAGGCATTGCGACGCGCGCGCCGGCGGCGCTGACCTTCGAGATCATCAAGCAGGGCGTGGATGAAATCGTGCTGGTCAGCGACGAGGAATTGCGCGCGGCGATTCGGCTGCTCTGGCGCACCACGCACAACCTGGTCGAAGGCGCGGGCGCGGCGGCCACGGCGGCCACGTTGAAACTGCGCGAACGCCTGGCGGGCCAGCGTGTGGTCAATGTCATCTCCGGCGGGAATCTGGCGACTGAGACTTTGCGCAACATCTTTTCCGAACAATAACCCTATGCTGACTTTCCAAAACATTCTCGAAGCCCAACAGCGCCTGCGCGGCGTCGCCCACCGCACGCCCGTGCTGACCTCGCGGCAATTCAACGAAGCCGCTGGCTGCGAAGTCTTTTTCAAAGCCGAAAACCTGCAGCGCGTCGGCGCGTTCAAATTTCGCGGCGCTTACAACAAGCTCGCGGCGATGAATGCTGACGAGCGGCAGCGCGGCGTGCTGGCCTTCTCTTCGGGCAATCACGCGCAAGCGGTGGCGCTGGCGGCAAAGCTCTTCGGCATCCCAGCCGTCATCGTGATGCCGGAGGATGCGCCGGAGATCAAAGTGCGGGCCACGCGCGGCTACGGCGCCGAAGTGATTTTTTACGACCGCTACGGCCAGAGCCGCGAAGAGATCGGCGACCGCCTCTGCGCCGAACGCGGGCTGACGCTGGTACCGCCCTTTGACGATTACCTGATTATGGCCGGGCAAGGCACCGCCGCACTGGAATTGCTGGAAGACGTGCCGGAGTTGGACGCGCTGCTGGTGCCGGTTAGCGGCTGCGGCTTGCTCGCGGGTTGCGCGACAGCGGCGAAACATCTGCGCCCCGCCATTCGCATCTTTGGCGTCGAACCGGAGACGGGCAACGACACCTGGCTGTCCATGCAAAAAGGCGCGCGCGTTGAAATCGCCGTGCCCAGGACGATTGCCGATGGCTTGCAAGTGACCGCGCCGGGCAAACTGACTTTCCCGATTGTGCAGACGCTGGTCGAACGCATCCTGCTGGTCAGCGACGATGAAATGATCGCGGCGTTGCGCTTTATGCTCGAACGCATGAAGGTGCTGGTCGAGCCTTCGGGCGCGGTGGGCGCGGCGGTGCTGTTCGGACGCAAATTCGATTTGGCGGGGCTGCGCGTTGGCGTGATCTTGTCGGGCGGGAATGTGGATTTGGCGAAGCTGGGGCAGTGGCTGGCCTGATTGCGGATGGCGGATTGTGGATTGCGGATTTTGACAGGCTTTAGACCAATGCGTAATATCCGCCTTCATCAAATCAGGAGCAATTGGCAATGAACGGAACGCAACCAGCACTGAATGGCCTACACGAAGGTACATTGGCTGTCACCAGCAATCCCGCGCGGATGAGTGGCGCAGCGGTCATTGGGGTGAGCCGTGTGCCGGTCAGTGCCTTGCTGGACAATTTTGCGGAAGGGCACGATCTGGACCGGTTTCTGCAAAGTTTCCATTCGGTCACGCGTGAAGAGTGTATTGCGGCGCTCGATTACCTGAAGGAATTGCTGGATGAAGGGGCGCTGGCGGAAACGGTGAGCTACTGATGCGTTTGCTCTTTGACGAATGTACGCCGCGTGATCTGGCTCCGTACTTGCTGCCGCATGTGGTGGAGTTTGTAGAAGAGTTGGGTTGGAAAGGTAAACAGAACGGGCAATTGCTACAGTTGGCTTCCGCTTCAGGCCGCTTCGACGTGCTGGTCACTACGGATGTCAATCTGTACAGTCAACAAGAAGTGGCGCTTTACGGTTTGGGCGTGTTAGTGCTGCGCGCTTATCGCAACAGCTTTGAAGCACTCTTGCCCTTGACTGAACAGGCGCTTGAGAAGTTGGAAACACTGCCGCCCGGCACGCTCGAATTTCTTTACAATGAACAACGTTTGCGCGAAAGTGACCGACGCCGGAAGCGCGGCCCATTCGCGACAAACCGGCAAAAAGACAATCCCTAAAAACCCAACTATGGCTTGGTTCAAACGCAAAGAAGACAAGATCAACGAACCTGCGCCGCCCGAAGAACGCACTGTCAAGACCGAAGGCATCTTCGTAAAGTGCCTGAATGAAGATTGCAGCGCCACCATCTATCGCAAAGACCTGAAGACCAACCTGAATGTCTGCCCGACCTGTAGCTATCACTTCCGCTTGACCGCGCGCGAACGTTTGCAGATGCTTTTCGACGACGGCAAATACGAAGAGCACGATGCCAATGTCTCGCCCGTTGATCCGCTGAAATTCGTGGACTCCGCGCCCTACCCCGAACGTTTGGCCAGGAGCCAAAAAGCGACCGGCCTGCGCGACGCGATCATCGTGGGTGAGGGCACGCTGGACAAACGGCGCGTGGTCATCGCGGCGATGGAGTTCAATTTCATGGGCGGCAGCATGGGTTCGGTCGTCGGCGAAAAGATCACGCGTGCCATCGAGCATTGTTTGGCAGAGCGGCTGCCGCTGATCATCGTGTCCTGCTCAGGCGGCGCGCGGATGCAGGAAGGCGCGTTGTCATTGATGCAAATGGCGAAAATTGCCGCCGCGCTGGCGCAATTGGATGACGCGCGCTTGCCGTATATCTCGCTGCTGACCAATCCAACGACGGGGGGCGTGACGGCGAGCTTTGCGATGCTGGGCGATTTGAATATCGCCGAACCTGACGCGTTGATCGGCTTTGCCGGCGCGCGCGTGATCGAACAAACCATTCGCCAGAAATTGCCGAAGGGTTTTCAACGCTCTGAATTCCTGCTCGAACACGGCATGCTCGACGCCGTGGTGGATCGCCGCCAATTGCGCGAGTTCCTGATTCACACATTGGAATTCACCGGGCCAGACCAATAGAGATTGCGGATTGCGGATTGCGGATTGCGGATTGAATGAGAGTCCGCGCCGCGTTTGGCGATGCGCACACCACGGGCTATCACAAATGACTTTTATGGCGCTCCTAATCCGCAATCCGCAATCCGCAATCCGCATTTCCCTGCTGCTCGCGATCTGCCTGCTCTCGCTGGCATGCGCCAAAGATGGCGTGGCTTCCAAACCTAAGCCCACTCCCAACACTTCTGCCACACCCGAAACAGAGCAGGCCAAGAAGACGACCGACTTTAACGGCGAACGCGCTTTCAACCACGTCAAGACCCAGGTCGAATTCGGCCCGCGTCCCGCCGGTTCAGCCGCGCTCGAAAAAACGCGCGAGTATCTGGTCAAAGAACTGAAAAGCTACGGCTTGAAAGTTTCGCTGGATGAGTTCACGCCGACCACGCCGCAGGGCAAGGTGAAGATGAAAAACATCATCGCCGAACTGCCCGGCGAATCGCCCAGTTTCATCGCTCTCGCCAGCCACTACGACACCAAGCCCTACAAAGAATTCGCCTTCGTCGGCGCGAACGACGGCGGTTCGAGCACCGGCGCGTTGCTCGAAATCGCGCGTGTAATGGCGGCGGATAAGACCAAACGCAAATTCACCTATCAATTCGTTTTCTTTGACGGCGAAGAGTCGTTTTGCACCGAATGGAGCGAGTGCCTGAACGGCAAGGATCACACCTACGGCAGCAGCCACATGGTCGAACGGCTACGCGCGGCCAAACAGCTCGAGCAAATCAAGGCCTTGGTGTTGCTGGATATGATCGGCGACAAGGATTTGACCATCCCGCGCGAACAGAATTCATCAAGCTGGCTGGTCGAAGCGATTTGGAGCACAGCGGCCGAGAGCGGCTACAGCAAACAATTTCCCAGCCGCCCCTTCTCGGTCGGCGATGACGATTACATGCGTTTTCTCGAAGCGGGGGTGCCGGCCGTTGACATCATTGACTTTGAATACGGCCCGCCGGACAAGACTTTTTGGCATACCAAAGACGACACGCTCGACAAGGTCAGCGCACGGAGTTTGAAGATCGTCGGCGATGTCGTGTTATTAAGCTTGCCCAAAATCGAAGCGCAGATACGCTGACAGTAACACGGAGCAAACTGACAGCGTTGCCACATTATCTCAGGCGCGGTTGGCAGGCTTGAATTTGTAACGTTTCCTGCCACGCTCCACTTATCAGCGTTACCCCCCTACAAGAAAAACCCAAACGAA
This sequence comes from Acidobacteriota bacterium, assembly GCA_043740245.1. GTDB lineage: Bacteria > Acidobacteriota > Blastocatellia > RBC074 > RBC074 > JACPYM01. The sequence continues at coordinate 15,419 of JAYUCP010000705.1, forward strand.
GAGCAAATTGCGGCGCGAACAGAGGGCTGTTGGCGCAAGCTGTCCGGACTTATTCAGCTTGCAACTTTTGCGCGTCTAGCGGATTATCTGCACGGCAAACAGCGGCGCGGGAACGAGAAGCAGGCCGTTGGATGTCACCGAAGCTGTTTCTCCCAGCAAATCGCAGCAGTCTTATTTCGCTGGAATCGGTTCAGCTTTACCTTCCCCCTCAATTAGGTCTTTCACGACAATTCGTAGGAACGTACCTGTGCACCGGTGATGATCGCGCGGTCATACGCCGTGGTTCGGGTGTTGCCCGGTGTCTGGAACTTTAGCTCCAAAGCGCAGGCCGGGAGCGTCTTTGTTATCGCCAGGCTTTGGCTGCTTGCCTTAGCATGTTGATAACAACGGCGGGATTTTGGACTAACAACTAAAGAGGAAGAGTAGCTATGGCTAAGTGGGAATATAAGACGGTCGATTGGGGCGAGATTCGCAAGATCGGCTCGAAAATCACGAAAGAAGATTTCATTGACGCCAACGTAGACGCCGGGTTGAACTTACTCGGACAAGATGGCTGGGAATTGGTCGCCGTTTACGTTGACGGCTACGCCGAGCACCGTAGTAATAAAGGCGTGGAATATCTTTCCAGCAGCCGCTACGTGAAATACACCTTCAAGCGGCCAGCCGCAGATGCATAACGCGAACAGAATAAGCGAACGGTGATGAACTCGTGGTTGCCGGTTTTGGTCAGGCTTCTCTGGTTCATCACCGCTTCGGTCTGTTGGGTTATTTCTTTTTGTGATTGACCATCTCTTTGATGTCGGCAAAAAGGATCTTGGTGATCTTGCCGTCTGCGCCGAGGACTTTGACGGCCGGTTTGCTGAACGGCTGGGTGCTGCGCAGGTTATCAATTTTGCCGCGTATGCTGCGCCCGTCATTGGTCAGAATCTCGACATCATCGCTGTCGAACATTCCTTGTAACTTCTCCATCATTGTAAAAAAGTCTGCCACGGTCTTCGCTCTCCTACTTGGGGGTCTGTGGTTAATTCGCTCCGTTCGTCAGCACTGGCGCAGCTTACGTTTCAAAACAAGCCGCAAAATAAACTATTCAATTGTACCCATACGAACTGTGCGGTCTGAGTGGTTTTCTCTTTCACCGATTCATCCAAGCCGAGCAGCAACGACACCGCTTGAACCCCGTTAAAAAAGAAATGGGTCGCTATACCCGGCAGGATGCTGCCCGTCGCCGCCCGCAACACCGTCAGCACAAAGCTCAGTAACAGAATCGTCGCAAGCGCAGCCCAACTGTTCCAATACTGCGGTACGTGCACCAGCGCAAATAACAACGTCGCGCCCGCCACGCCCGCCCCCATTCCCCAGTTGCGCGCCAAGCCGGGATAGAGCACGCCGCGATAGACGACCTCTTCGACCAGCGGCGCCGACAACACCGCCAAGAGCGCGGTCAACACCCGCACGCTCGTGCCCAGCTTCAAAATCTTTTCGAGATCGGTCTCCTGGTGCGGCAGGATTTTTGCAAAGAGGATCGCCACGCCCATCATCAAGGCCGCCAGGGCCGCCGCGTGTATCCATTTGAATTGCGGACGCCAGCCCCAGCCCATGCTCTGCCAAAACGGCCGCTGGCCGCGCCTTGTCACCACAAACCAACAAAAGGCCAACGTCAGCAGATGCGCCGGAATCGTCGCGGCAATGGAAAGAATCGCCAGCAGCCAATCAATCTGGACGCCTTTCGGCAAGCTGCCGGTGCGCGACATCTGCACACCAACATAGATAAATATCGCGATGAACTGCGCACCCAACAGGAACGCCACGCTTGCGCCCCAGGTCAACAGCCCTGTGCCCGCGCCCCAGCCCGTTGCTTGGGGCGCTCTTGAGGTGTCTGCCGCCAAGGCCTGCGCGCCGGGTTGACGCACCATCTCACAACGCG
>JAYUCP010000706.1:0-17254 GCA_043740245.1 Acidobacteriota bacterium
AAGAGCTTCGTGCTGAGGAGCCGTGTGAGGTGGAAACTCTCACGCACGGTTTTGTAGCAGGGGCGGGGGAAGCGATTCCCTCGCCTACTGTAACCGGAGACAATCAACCCGCGTGCTTCAAAGCGCGCCAGATTGCCCGTGAGTTTCACCGGAACCGTTTGTTGCGCCCACACCAGTCCCAGTTGAAGGCCGATTTGATACGGCAAGACGTTGACCATTGAGCCGCTGTCCACCAGGCCCGAGACCGGCGCAGTGTGTTGCTGATGTGCCAGCGTGAACGGCAGATAGGGTAGACTGCCGCTCACGCCCAACGCAGTGTTAATCACGGTGTAGGGAAATTGGAGCGCCTTAGCCATGCTGTTCTCGTTTCTCTTGATCCAATAAGTTTTGCAACGTCGCTGCCGCTTCGACAGCTTCATAAGGCGACCAGACCGGATAGGCAGCGCCAGCGGCCAGAGGTTGTGGCGCTTCTTCGCGCGCAATCTCGCCAATCAAAAATTGCACGGCGCGCAGTTTTTCTACACGCGGCAAGGCTTGCAGTTTGGGTAGCAATTCAATGATGGTCATAACAAAGCTCCTTTTGTTCGGGCGCGAGTGTAACGCACGACGCATTGCTGACCAATCAGTTCTATGACACATTCCACTTGTTCGGCTGCTGAGAGTATGTCGCTAGCCGAGCGGCCAGTTTGACACTGGAACCCAGTTACCCATCGGAGAACACTCATGAAAAAACTTGTCATCACCCTGGCATTGCTTTGTGCGGCGTTCTGCGCTGCCTGCGACTCACGGGCCACCGCCAACAAAGACGCCAAAGACGTCGCAGCCCTGGAAAAGCAGGCCCAGAACGTCACCATCATCCGCGACGACTGGGGCATCCCGCACATTTACGGCAAGACGGATGCCGATGTCGTCTTCGGCCTGATGTACGCGCAGGCCGAAGACGATTTCAATCGGGTGGAGACGAACTACCTCAACTCGATTGGCCGCCTGGCTGAGGCCGAGGGCGAAGGCGAGATTTACCGCGACCTGCGCATGAAGCTGTTCATCAATGTTGACGAGATGAAAGCCCAATACGAGAAAAGCCCGGCCTGGTTGAAAGTGTTGATGAATGCTTACGCCGATGGCTTGAATTACTACCTGCAAACACACCCCAAGGTCGCGCCCAGGGTCATCAAACATTTCGAACCCTGGATGCCGCTGACTTTCAGCGAAGGCAGCATCGGCGGCGACATCGAGCGTGTTGACCTGAAACAGCTCGAAGCTTTTTACGGCAACGGCCCGAAGAAGCTGGCGTCTGCAATCGCGCCGCAGCCAGCCCGTTTGGACGAAGCGTTCACCGAGCCTGCCGGATCGAACGGCATCGCCATCGCACCCGCCAACACCAGCGCGCATCACGCGCTCTTGCTCATCAATCCGCACACCTCGTTCTTCTTCCGCGCCGAAGTGCAGATGGTCAGCGAAGAGGGGCTGAATGCATACGGCGCGGTGACGTGGGGCCAGTTTTTTGTCTATCAGGGTTTCAACGACCGCATCGGCTGGATGCACACGTCGAGCGGCGTAGACAACATTGACGAGTATCTGGAAACGGTCGTGAAGAAAGGCGACGGCCTCGCCTATCGCTACGGCGCGGAAGAGCGTCCGCTGACGGCGGCGAAGATCAGCGTGCCGTACAAAACCGCCAGCGGGCTGGCGCAAAAAGAATTCACCGTTTACCGCACGCATCACGGCCCCATCGTGCGCGAGGCCGATGGCAAGTGGGTGAGCGTCCGCTTGATGAATGAACCGTTGAAGGCGCTGACCCAGTCTTACTCACGCACCAAGGCCAAAAGCTACAAAGCCTTCCGCGAGTCGCTGGAGTTGCACACCAACTCATCGAACAACACGGTCTATGCCGATGCCGACGGCACCATCGCTTACTTTCACTCCAACTTCATTCCGAAACGCGATACCCGCTTCGATTGGAACAAACCGGTGGACGGCGCTGATCCCGCGACTGAATGGAAGGGCGTGCATTCGATTGACGAGACGCCCGGCTTGCTCAACCCAGCGAGTGGCTGGCTTTACAACACGAACAACTGGCCCTGGTCGGCGGCGGGCGCGAACAGTCCGAAGCAGAAAGACTATCCCGCTTATGTGGAGCGCAACGGCGAGAATCCGCGCGGCCTGCACGCCATTCGCGTGCTGAGCCAGAAGAAGGACTTCACACCGGACTCGCTCATCGCCGCCGCTTACGACAGTTACTTGCCGGAGTTCGAGCTTCAACTGCCGCCGTTGCTGAAAGCCTATGACCAGACGCCCGCCGGCAATCCGTTGAAAGCGAAACTGGCCGAACAGATCAAGCTGCTGCGCGCCTGGGATTACCGCTGGTCGGTCGCGTCGGTGGCGACTTCGCTGGCTGTTTACTGGGGCGAAGAGTTGGGCGAGCGGGTGAGTGCCGACGCCAGGAAGGCGAATGTATCCGTGTCTGAATTCATGGCCGCGCGCGCCACGGCGCAACAGCGGCTCGAGGCGTTGGCTGCGGCTTCTGACAAACTCGCGGCTGATTTCGGCAAGTGGAACACGCCGTGGGGCGAGATCAATCGGTTTCAGCGGCTGACCGGCGACATCGTCCAGCCCTTCAACGACGCGGGGCCGAGCATCCCCGTGGGCTTCACGTCGTCGCGTTGGGGTTCGCTGGCCTCGTTTGGCGCGCGCGCTTACAAGGCGACGAAAAAACGCTATGGCACCAGCGGCAACAGCTTTGTGGCCGTGATCGAATTCGGCGACCACGTGCGCGCCAAGGCCGTCACGGCGGGCGGCCTGAATAGCAACCCCGCGTCGCCGCATTTCAATGACCAGGCCAAGCGGTACAGCACGGGCGAGTTGCGCGAAGTGTATTTTTACCGCCCGCAATTGGAAGGGCATAGCGAGCGGCAGTATCATCCCGGGCAGTGACGGCGGGGCAGTGACGCGCGCCGCGTTTGTGCGGTATGCTGGTGGCGAAGCAATGAACTATAGGAGGTAGCAACGATGAATTTTTCGATCACCATTCCGGCAGAACATGAGCCGCCGCTGCCGCCGATGTTTGATGAGATTCTCGCTCCGTTCCGCCGGGAAGTGGCCGAGAGTGGCATTACGGATGAAGAGTTGGATGCGCTCTTTTCGCGGGCGCGGCGTGATTACGCACGCGAGAATCAGGAGCAAGATTGAGCATGCATCTCTGTCCGGTATCGAAAGGAGGTACGACTATGAGCTTGGAATTGGAAACTGAAAGCCTTGAAGTCAGCGGCCTGCCAAGCGGAGCAACGCAGGCGTTGGAAGAGCTTGGGCGCAGCAACGGCGCTGGGAGTGCCGCGGATTACGCGCGGCTGGTGTTGGAAGCAAAACTTCTGGCGCAGAAACCCTTCAAAGAGATTCTGGCGCCAGTGCGCGCAGGCTTTGTTGAAAGCGGTATGACCGATGAGGAATTGGATGTGCTGGTTGAGCGCGCCCGCGCGGACTTTTACCAGACGCGAGCAGCGGATGGAGACGAATGAGCCAGCCTGCCAATCAGCCCGGAGTCGTCGTTGATTGCATGGTTTTTGTGCAAGCGGCGGCGAATGCCAAAAGTCCCGCCGCGCGCATCCTCGACCTGCTCGACGAAAGAAAGATCACGCTCTACGTGAGCAAGGCGATACTGGCCGAAGTGCGTTATGTGCTCAACCGGTCTGATGTGCGCGCCAGCCTGCGCCGGCTCACCGATGTTGCGGTCGAAGCCTTATTCGAGCGGCTGAATCAGCGCGTCACGCTCATCCGGCAAGTGCCCCGGCGTTTTGTTTACCCACGCGATCCGAAAGACGAGCCTTACATCAATCTGGCGGTTGAGATAAAAGCCGCTTATCTGGTCAGCCGCGACAACGACTTGCTTGATCTGATGAAATGGGAACAGGAAGCCGGGCGCGAATTTCAGAAGCGGTTCCGCTTTTTGAAAATCGTCACGCCGGAGAATTTTTTGGCGGCGCTCGCGCAGCAACCTGAATTAACCTAGCCAGCCTGTGTTTGTCGCGCTTGTTCCAGCAGTTCGTGTAGCAATTCAACGAAGGTCACAACACACCGCAATAGGAGAAAAGTATATGAAGCGTGAGCGAATGATGACGCTTGTCTTGTTGGCGATTTTCGCGGCGGCCACAAGCCTCGCGCAAACAACCCAACAGAAAAAATATCCCGCCCTGCCCAGCGAAACGCCCGACAAGTTCGAGCCGACCAACGACGGCTTCGACTACGTCAAGCGTGACGTGATGATTCCGATGCGCGATGGCGTGCGGCTGCACACCGTCGTCATCGTGCCCAAAGGCGCGCGCAATGCGCCGATTCTGCTGACACGCACGCCTTACAACGCGACTGAACTCACCAGCCACGCGGCCAGCGCGCATCTCGGCCCGATTCTGCAAGGCTACGACAATGCTGTTGACGTGATCGTCGAAGGCGGCTACATCCGCGCCGTGCAAGACATTCGCGGCAAGTACGGTTCCGAAGGCGATTACGTGATGAACCGGCCCTTGCACGGGCCGCTCAATCCAACGCCCGTGGATCACGCGACCGACACCTACGACACGATTGACTGGCTGGTAAAAAACGTAGCCGAAAGCAACGGCAAGGTCGGCATCCTCGGCATTTCTTACGACGGCTTTTTGCCGTTGATGGCGCTTTTCAATCCGCATCCGGCGCTGAAAGTATCCGTGCCGATGAATCCGATGGTGGATGGTTGGATGGGCGACGACTGGTTTCACAACGGCGCGTTCCGGCAACAGAACATGCCCTACATCTACGAACAGGTCGGCACGCGTGCCAACGAAGCCAAGTGGTGGACGAGCCATTTCGACGACTACGACATGTTCATGCAAGCTGGCTCGGCGGGCGAACTCGGACGGCGGCGTGGCCTCGAACAAATCGGCTTCTGGCGCAAGCTGCTTGAACATCCGAGCTACGACGCCTTTTGGCAACAGCAGGCGATGGACAAGCTGCTGGGGGTCGAGCCGCTGAAGGTGCCGGTGATGCTGGTGCACAGCCTTTGGGATCAGGAGGACATCTACGGCGACATCGCCGTTTATAAAGCCATCAAGCCGAAGGACGCCAATAACGACAAGGTCTTTCTGGTCATGGGGCCCTGGCATCACGGGCAAGAGATTCAGGAAGCCAGCACGCTGGGCGCGTTGAAATTCGGCAGCGACACCGCGCTCACGTTTCGGCAGGAAATTCTGCGCCCCTTCCTCGATCACTTTTTGAAAGACGACGCGCCCAAAATGGATGTTGCATCTGTCACGGCGTTTGAGACGGGCACGAACAAGTGGCGGCGCTTGCCCGCGTGGCCCGCTGGCTGTGCGAATGGCTGCGCGATCAAAGCGACGCCGCTGTATCTGAACGCCGGTCAGAAGCTGAGTTACGCCGCGCCTAAGCCCGGCGACGCGGCGTTTGAGGAATACGTTTCCGATCCCGCCAAGCCTGTGCCCTTCCGCGCGCGCCCGAATCGGCCCACCGGCTACACCGCCGAACTCACGTGGTGGCGTTGGCTGGTGGACGATCAACGCGAGTCATCAGGCCGTCCTGATGTGGTTTCCTTCGTCACTGATGTGCTGACCGCGCCGGTGAAAATCAGCGGCCAGCCGATTGCCAACCTGATCGCTTCGACAAGCGGCACCGATTCCGATTGGGTGGTGAAGCTGATTGACGTTTACCCCGACGAAGTCGCCGGTCAGCCGGAGATGGGCGGCTATCAGTTGATGGTCGCCGCCGACATCTTTCGCGGGCGTTACCGCGAGAGCTTTGAAACGGCCAAGCCTCTCGAAGCGGGCAAGCTGTTGCTGTATCGCTTCGCGCTGCCGACGGCGAATCACGTCTTCCTGCCGGGGCATCGGCTGATGGTGCAGATTCAATCAAGCTGGTTCCCGCTTTACGACCGCAATCCGCAAAGCTTCGTGCCGAACATTTTCTGGGCGAAGCCTGCGGATTACCGCAAGGCCGTACAGCGGATTTATCACGCGCCGGGGCAGGCGACGTTTGTGGAATTGCCGCTTGTCTCGCCGTGACACGCGGCTTAGGCTATGGTTTGAAGAAAGGAGCAAATTTATGAGCACCACATTGCGCCGGCAAACGAAACAAACAACCAAGACGAAACGCCGGTCTAAAGAAGACGCGGAAGGCGAACGCCTTTGCCGCCGAGGGAATCGGCTCTACCAGACCAAGCTAAAAGCTTTGCTGGAGCCAGAATACAAAGGGATGTTCGTAGCGATTGAGCCGGATTCCGGCGATTACTTTTTGGGCGCCAGAATGATCGAGGCGGCTCTGAAGGCGAAAGAAAAGCACCCTGACAAATTGATGTTTTTCGTCCGCGTCGGCTTTCCCACGGCAACTGTTTCCCGCAGTCCGAGGTCACTATGAAGAAGCACCAAATACAAGGCTGGTGGGATGACGAGCCTGCGCCTCATCTGGAAGTTACTTTGTCGAGCGGGGAAAAGTTCGACGTGATCGTTGACTCCGGTTACAGCGGCACACTGATGTTGCCATTCCGACGGATTGAACGATTGGGTCTTGAAAAATACGGCCATACCTATCACCGGTTGGCGAACGGCGCCTCCATTCGCACGGCTACTTACAGCGGAGAAATTCTTTGGTTCGGACAAAAGCTATCGCTCTTGATTCAGGCCAACGAGACTGACGAGGGCTTGCTCGGCACGGAATTATTTCAAGGCTGCAAAGTCGAGTTAGACCCGGATGCGAATGTCGTCAGCTTCCGCAAGAAACCTGCGCGCCGCCGCTAGCGGCTTTTTCGCTGTACTCAACTCATCGTCCTTTTGTTCGTGAAAAAACTGCGAAGAGATTTGCCATGAAACCTCGCACGACCATTTTCATCAGCGGCGTCTCGCACGAGTTCGGTGTGTTCCGCGTTGCGGTGGAAAACGAAATCAAGAAGAAGGGCTGTTATGCTGAGAATCAGCCCAACTTCCACACCGATCACACCACTGTCGAAGAAATGCTGCGCCGCCGGTTGCACGATTCCGATGCCGTGATCCACATCGCTGGCTTCCGCTTTGGCGCGGAGCCGAACCAGCGACCGGCGGATGCCGCGCGGCGTTCTTACACGCAGATGGAATTCGACATCGCGCGCGAGATGCAAAAGCCGGTTTATGTTTTTCTCTCAGCCGATGCATCTGTGCGCCAGCCGCCCAAACTGGGTGAACAAGCCGAAGATGCCGAAGCCACGGCGCTGCAACAGGCGCATCGCGCGGCCATTCAAAACACGAATCAGCTTTACTACTTTTTCAAAGACCAGGCCGAACTGTGCAGGCTGGTGGCCGAGATTCCCATCGTGCAAGGTGCCGCGTTCAAGGCCGATGTCGCGCGCATCATCAAATACGCCCCGACGGAACTCATCGGGCGCGAGGCTGAAACGAAACTGCTCAACGCCGCTTGGCTGCAAGTTCGCCGCGTCGAAGCGCCGCGTCCACACATCCTCACCTTCGTCGCGCTCGGCGGCGAGGGCAAAACCTCGCTGGTGGCGAAGTGGGCGGCTGATCTCGCCGCGCAAGACTGGCCGGGGTGCGAAGCCGCGTTCGCGTGGTCGTTTTACAGCCAGGGCACGCGCGAACAAGTGGCCGCCTCGTCCGATCTGTTTCTCAACGAAGCGCTCACCTTCTTCGGCGATGCGGCAATGGCGGGCAGTCCGGCGGGCGCGTTCGACAAAGGGCGGCGGCTGGCCGGGCTTGTCGGCGAACGGCGCGCGTTGCTCATCCTCGACGGGTTGGAACCGTTGCAATATCCGCCCGGCCCGCCGCTCGACGGCAAGCTCAAAGACGAAGGCCTGGCCGCGCTGCTGAAAGGGCTGGCCGCCAACAATCACGGCCTGTGCGTAGTCACGACGCGCTATTCGATCCCCGACTTGAAAGCGTTTTGGCAGAACACCGCGCCGGAGCGACCGCTGTTGCGCCTGGCGAAAGAGGCGGGCGTAGACTTGCTGCTGAAACTCGGCGTGCGCAAAGAAAGCGGCACCAGGCTGGCGTTCGAGCAACTGGTCGAAGACGTGAAAGGCCACGCGCTGACCTTGAACCTGTTGGGCACGTACCTGCGCGACGCCCACGCCGGAGACATACGCCGCCGTGACCGCCTCAACCTGGCCGAAGCCGATGCCGAAGAGCAGGGCGGCCACGCCTTTCGCGTGATCGAGGCCTATGTGCGGTCTTTCGAGAATGCGGGCGAGGACGCGGGCCAGACGGCGGAAGCGCAGGCGAAAGGCCGCCGCGCCCTCGCGTTGCTGCAATTGCTCGGCCTGTTCGACCAGCCCGCGACAGCGGATTGCCTGCGCGCCTTGTGTGAAGGCAAGCCTATCGCGGGCTTGACTGAACCGCTCTTCACGACGGATACGAAATGGCTTGGACTGAAACAGACCCACCAGCCCATCAGCGAGGCGCAGCGCAACCTGTCGCTCAAACGGTTGGAAGACGCGAAGCTGCTGACGGTCAACCGGGCGGAAGGTTCCGGCGACCTGCTGGCGCTGGATGCGCATCCGCTGCTGCGGGAATACTTCGCCCGGCGCGTGCGCCGCGAACAGCCCGCCGCCTGGCGCGCCGCGCATCGGCGGCTTTACGAACACCTCTGCGCGACGACTTCGGACAAGAAGTCCGAACCCACGCTCGAAGACCTCCAACCACTCTACCAAGCTGTGACCCACGGCTGTCAGGCGGGGTTGCAGCAGGAGGCGTGTGAGAAGGTTTACGCTGCTCGCATCCTACAACGAAACCAGCATTACTCTTGGAGAAAACTCGGTGCTTTCGGTTCCGACTTGGGAGCCGTCGCTTGCTTTTTCGAGACGCCGTGGAGTCGCTTTTCACTCGCGCTCGATGAATACAACCAAGCATTCGTGACAGGCCAAGCCGCGCTTTACCTGCGCGCCTTGGGCCGACTGACCGAGGCACTTGAGCCGATGCGGCTTACTGTTACCCTGATGGCCAAACAGGAGAGCTGGAAGCAAGCCGCAATCGCTGCCAGCAACCTGAGCGAATTGGAGTTGACGTTGGGTGAGGTTGCCAGGGCGGTGGCGGACGCCGCGCTGTCCGCGCAGTATGCCGACCGCAGTGGCAATGCGTTTCAGCGGATGAGCAGGCGCGCGACCCACGCCGACGCCCTGCACCAGGCGGGGCGCCGGGACGAGGCGGCAGCGCGCTTCCGCGAGGCCGAGCAGATGCAGGCCGATGGCCAGCCCTGGTACTACCCGCTGCTGTATTCCTTGCCAGGCTTCGAGTATTGCGACCTGCTGCTGGCTGAGGCGGAGCGGGCGGCGGCTTCGAGTGCGGAGTGCGGAGTGCAGAGTGCGGAGTTGATTGAGACGTGCCACGCCGTCGCTCAACGCGCGGCGATAACGCTTGATTGGGTGACGAACCACTTTACAAACGCGGGCATCCTTGACATCGCCCTCGACCACCTCACGCTCGGTCGCGCTGCGCTTTACACCGCGTTGCTGGAACAATCCGCAATCCGCAATCCGCAATCCGCAATCAACGAGGCTGTGTCCGGCCTCCGCCGCGCTGGCGACATGACACATCTCCCGCGCGGCCTGCTCACCCGCGCCTGGCTGCGGCATCTGAGCGGCGCGCGCAGCTACGAACAGGCTGGCCCCGACAGCGCCCAAAGCGACCTGGACGAAGCCTGGGACATCGCCGCGCGCGGTGGGATGCGCTTGTTCCAGGCGGACATTCACCTGTACCGGGCGCGGCTGTTTGGAATGCGGAAGGCGGAAGGCGGAAGGCGGAATGAAGAAGAGCCGTATCCGTGGGTGTCGCCGCAGCATGATCTGGATGAGGCGGAGAAACTGATCATCAAGTGCGGCTACCACCGCCGCGACGCCGAACTCGCCGACGCCCGGCAGGCGCTGCGCGGCGAGGGATTGCGGTGAGGGCTGGGCAACGCGGGCGGCATCCGGCGGCTGAATGAACGCGCCGAACAGCGCTTGCGCAAACAGAAATGAGGAATTGACGATGCAACTTTCTCGCAAAGAATTTCTCGGCTGGCTGAGTGCAACTGCTGCGGGGTTTGTTGCGCCTGCTCAGGCGGCGGATGACTTGGAGCAGCGCGGCGCCCAACTCATCCGGGAATACGATCAGCAAGGCATTCACCGCACCGGCACCACCGCCGAACGCCAATCGGCAAGCTGGCTGGCCGCCCACGCGCGGCGTTGCGGTGCGCAAGCCGTGCTTGAATCGTACGTGCACGACCGCGTTGATCCGCAAATTTGCGTGGTCGAAGCGGCGGGCCGGCGCGTCACGGGATTGCCGGTCTTTGATGCGCCGTTCACCGTTGCGCTAGGCTTGCGTGGCAAGCTGGGCGCATTGGGCAGCGACGCGGAAATCGGCTGGCTCGAATTGCCACCGAATGCGGAATACGACCCGGTGTATGCACCCGCGCGGCGCAACAGCCGCCACCGCGCGTTGATCGTCGTGACCAAAGGCGCGCGGCCGGGCCTGTGCCCGATCAATGCGGCGGAATTTTTGCATCCGTATGGCGCGCCTGTGCTGCAAATCAGCAGCGAACACGGCGACTGGATCAAGCAACTGGCCGAGCGCAATGCCGAGGTGCGTTTCAGCGCGCACGCCAAACGCACACCAACCAAAGCCTGGAACGTCACTGCCACGCTCAACGGCGCAGACGCCAAACTGCCGCCGCTGGTGGTGATGACGCCACGCAGCGGTTGGTGGCATTCGACCAGCGAACGCGGCGGCGGGCTGGTGTGCTGGCTTGAAGTGCTGCGCGCCCTCACAGCCGCGCGTCCGGCGCGCACGGTGCATTTCCTCTCTTCGAGCGGACACGAATTGGGCCATCTGGGCCTGAAGCAATTTATCGCGCGCCGCCCCACACTGGTGGCGGGCGCGCACGTCTGGCTGCATTTCGGCGCGAACATCGGCGCGGTTGATACGCCCAATCGCATCCAGGCGTTTGATGATGAACTGGAAACACTGGCGGTCAACGCGCTCACTCAGGTTGACGTGACCGTGAATGACAAAGCCAAACGCGGCGCGCTTCCGCTTGGCGAAGCGGGCAACATTCAGCGTGGCGGCGGGCGCTATCTGTCGTTGCTGTGCCCAAACAATCCGCTCTTTCATCATCCGGCGGATCGTTGGCCCGATGCGGTCAATGTCAAAGCGGTCGCGCAATATGCCACGGCTTTTGCGCAAGTGGCGCTGCAACTGGCGCGGGCTTGAATGCTGCCGACCTTGCTATTGCTGGCAAGAAGAAGAAAACTTCCCACGAAGCCACACGAAGGTACTCGAAGAAAGAAATCCATAGACGTTGGCCGCCACTTCGTGCCCCTTGGTGTGGCTTCGTGGGAGAAACATCATGATCCTCGTTCAACACCTTTACTACGAACACATGGAAGAGACTGAGGGCAGTCGCTGGCTGGCCTACGTGCTGTTCACGGCGGTCGTAGGCGTGTTGTTGCTCGCACATTGGCTCGGCTACGTGCCCACCGTTTTCGGCGTCAACACGGCGTTGCTGCTGGCGCTGTTTGGCGGCTACAAAATTTATTACAAGGCGATTGCGGGGCTCTTCGACAAACGCATCACGGCGGATTTGGCGATTGTGATTGCCATCGGTGCGGCCCTGGCAATTGGCGAATACATCGCGGCGGCCGAGGCGGTTTTCATCATGCTGGTCGGCGAGGGGCTGGAAGAATTCGCCTCGCGCCGCACGCGCACGGCCATCAAACAACTGATTGATCTCGCGCCCCAACGCGCGCGCCTCAAGGTCGCGGGCGAAGGCGAACGCGAAGTCGCCATTGCCGAAGTTCAAACGGGCGACATCGTCATCGTGCGTCCCGGCGAACGCATCCCCGTTGACGGCACGATTGCGTTCGGCTGCGCTTCGATCAACGAAGCGCCCATCACCGGCGAATCGTTGCCCGTCGAAAAAGGCTTTGGCGAGGCGGTGTATGCGGGCAGCGTCAATGCGGTGGGCGCGCTGGAAATCGCAGCGACGCGCGTGGGCGATGACACGACGCTCGCCCAAATCGTCGCCTTGATTGAAAAGGCCGAACAGCAAAAAGCGCCCGCCGTGCGTTTGGCGGATCGTTACGCGGCTTGGTTCCTGCCGTTGCTGGCAATCACGGCGGTGGCGACGTTTTATTTCACCGGCGACTGGCTGCGGACGGTGGCCGTGTTGTTGGTGGCTTGCCCCTGCGCGTTGATTCTGGCGACCCCAGCGGCAGTCGTGGCGGGCATTGGCCGGCTGGCGCGCGCGGGCGTGCTGGTCAAAAGCGGCGCGCAGCTTGAAGCAATGGCGGGCGTGGATTGCGTCGTCTTCGACAAGACCGGCACGCTCACCGCAGGCCGCCCGGTCATCGCGGGCATCACTTCTTTCAATAGCCACGCTGAAAATGATTTGTTGAAATTGGCCGCGCTGGCCGAACAGCGTTCCGAACACGCCATCGCGCAATTGATCGTGCAAGAAACGCGTGCGCGCGGCCTGTTCATCGCCGAAGCGGAAGAGTTCAAAGTTGAGCCGGGCCTCGGCGTCGAGGCTCAATCCAACGGCACGCGCGTCGTTGTCGGCAATCGGCGCATGCTGGCGGCGCGCCAGATTGAATTGAGCGCCGCCGCCGAAGCCGAGTTGACCGCGCTCGAACAAGCGGGCGGCACGCCCGTCATCATTGCCGAAAACGGCGTGGCCCAAGGCGCCGTCAGCGTGCGCGACGAATTGCGCGCCGAAGCCAAAGCCGTCATTCGCGCCTTACGCAATGCTGGTGTGAAGCGCGTCGTCTTGCTGACCGGAGACCGCGAACGTATCGCGCAGAGCATCGGACGCGCCGCCGGTGTGGACGAGATTCACGCCGAATTGCTGCCGCAACAAAAAGTCGAATTGATCGAACGCCTCAAACGCAGCGGCCTGCGCGTGGCGATGGTCGGCGACGGCATCAACGATGCGCCCGCGCTGGCCACCGCCGACGTAGGCATTGCGATGGGCGCTGGCGGCACCGACATCGCCATCGAAGAAGCCGGCATCGTGCTGATGAATGATCGCCTCGAACGCTTGCCGCTGTTATTGGAAGTGGGACGCGCGACGCTGGCGGTCATCAAACAAAACATCTGGGGCTTCGCGCTGGCCTTCAACGTGGCCTCGGTCGCGGCGGCTTCGTTGGGCTGGCTGGGCCCGGCAGGCGCGGCGGTGACGCATCAGGTTTCGGCGCTGCTGGTCGTGCTCAATGCGTTGCGGTTGCTGGTGTATGGCGAAGTGCGCGAACACGCGTTGGTGAAACGCAGCGCCGCCTTCACGCACGAGGCCGGGCATTGGCTGGAACATCTCGCGCCGCAACTTCGGCTGCAGCACGCCATGCACAACGGCATTCATTGGTTCCAACACCATCAGTCAACCGTCTGGCGCAGCGCCGGGCCGCTGTTGTTGCTGGGCTACGCGCTCTCTGGCATCACATTGGTCGGGCCGGATGAGCTGGTCGTGGTGCAACGCTTTGGCCGCAAAGTAGACGCGGCGGGGCCGGGCTTGCACCTGCGCTGGCCCTGGGCGGTTGAGCAAATCACAAAGCTCAAACCACAGCGCGTGCAAGTGGCCGAACTCGGCTTTCGCACGCTCAGCATTGATGCAGGGGCCGCACCCACTGAGCCGCTGGCCTACGAATGGAATCTGCAACACCGCAGTGGCCGTTATGAAAAGCGGCCCGACGAAGCATTGATGCTGACGGGCGATGAAAATCTGATCGAGGTCAATGCCGTCGTGCAATACGCGGTCGGCGCGCCCGATGATTATCTGTTCGCCACGACCGATCCCGCCAACCTTGTCAGCGTCGCGGCGGAAGCGGCCTTGCGCGCCTTGATCGGCCAGACCCCGCTCGACGCCGTATTGACAACGGGCCGCAGCGCCATCGAAGGCCAGGCGCGCGACCTCGCGCAACGCAAGCTGGACGCATACCGCAGCGGTGCGCGCATCCTCAGCGTGCAATTGCAGGACGTGCATCCCTCGCTCGAAGTCGTGGACGCCTTCCGCAACGTCGCCAGCGCGTCTGAAGAGAAAAGCACGCTGATGAATCAGGCCGAAGCCTATCGCAACGAACAACTCGAACTCGCGCGCGGGCAAGCGTTGGCGCGGCTGGCTGAAGCGGCGGGCTATACGACCGAACGCGGCAATCGCGCCAGCGGCGAGGCCGAGCGCTTCAAACTGGCCGAAGGCGCGTTCAAGCAAGCGCCCGGCGTGACCGCAACGCGGCTCTATCTCGAATCCATCGAAAAGGTGCTGGCGGGCCGCAAGAAACTCATCATTGACGCTTCCAAGTTCGGGCGGCGGCAAATGTTTTTTCTCGATCAACAAGGTAGCGTGATTGATCCGGCGGCGTTGGTTGCGCCGGAAAAGCGCGAGTGAATCGCAACAAGTGATATGAAGCCTGTGCGTAAAAGAAATGCCTGCAAAGTAGAGGGGATAGGTACGCGGATGACGCGGATGCAGCGGATCAGCGCGGATCAACCCGAAAAAGAATCCGCTGCATCCGCGTCATCCGCGTACCCATGCGCTTTCTGCAAGGAATTGAGAATAGAGAATGGAGAATGGTTGGCACGAGCCGACACGCCAATCCGATCTCGTAAATCCTGAATCAATCTTGTTCATCCTGTCTCAACATCCGTGGGTTGAATCGCTATGCAAGAAAACAAACGACACATTCTGATGCGCGCGGCGCTGGTGCTGGCCGTGCTCGTGCTGTTATTGCGCACGGTCTTCACGCTGGACGAAACGCAGTACGCCGTAATTACCCAATTTGGCCGCCCAGTGCGCACGCTCACCGACGCGGGCTTGCACGCCAAATGGCCGTGGCAGAGTTTGCTGAATTTCGAAAAGCGCCTGTTGGTTTACAACCCGCGCCCGTCTGAATTTTTGACGCGCGACAAAAAGAACATCGTGGTGGACAGCTATGTTTGTTGGCGTATCGCCGATCCGAATCGTTTCCTGCAAACGACGGGTGATCTGACGGGCGCTGAGATGCGCTTGCACGATACGGTTTGGGCGGCGCTGGCGGCGGCCTTGGGCAATGCCGATCTGGCTTCGCTCGTCTCGATTAAGGCCGAAGAGGTCAAGGTCGAAGCGTTGATGCGCCAGGTCACCGAACAGTGCCGCACACGCGCCGCCGAACAGTACGGCATCGAAGTCGTGGACGTGCGCATCAAGCGCGTCAATTTGCCGACGCAAAACCGCGAGAGCGTCTTCGCACGCATGCGCGCCGAACGCGAGCGCATCGCCAAGCAATACCGCGCCGAGGGCGAAGCCGAAGCCATGAAAATTCGCGCCGAGTCGGACAAGGAAAAATCACGCGTGCTTTCCGAAGCTTACAAAGAGGCCGAACGCATTCGCGGCGATGGCGATGCCGAATCCACGCGCATTTATGCCGCCGCCTATTCGCGCGATCCGAAATTTTACAAGCTGGTGCGCACGCTCGAGGCGTACAAAAAAGTGATTGACCCGAACACGACGGCGATCCTTTCTTCCGATTCCGAATTGCTGCGGTTGTTGACGCAAGGGAGGACGAAGTGAATTTGCCGCGCTTCAGTTTGTTTGGCGGACAGCACCATCATCACGAGCACGATGATGGCGAACACCATCACCATCCGCACGAGCCTGAGCATTCGCACGAGCCGCCGCCGCGCTGGAATTGGCGTGAGACGCGCGCGGCGCAGTTTGTGCAAACGCATTACCGGCTGATTGCATTGCTGCTGTATCTGGCGAGCGGGCTTTATCTGGTAGCGCCTGAACAGCAAGCCGTCGTCACGCGCTTTGGGCGCGTGGTGTCGAACGGCGTCGGGCCGGGCTTGCATTATCACTGGCCCTGGCCGGTCGAGCGCATCGTCAAGCTCAGAGTGCTCGAAACCAAACGTCTGACCATCGGCGTCGAGATGCCCGATCAGTTGTTGGGCCGCAGTGCCACCACGCCCGTGCAGTTCCTGACCGGCGATCAGAACATCATCGCCATCGTGGTGGCTGTGCAATACGGCATCAAAGACGCGGGGGCTTATCTCTTTCGCGCGCAAGATGCCACGCGCGTGGTTGAGACGGCGGTGGCCTCGGCCTT
Organism: Acidobacteriota bacterium; assembly: GCA_043740245.1. Lineage (GTDB taxonomy): Bacteria > Acidobacteriota > Blastocatellia > RBC074 > RBC074 > JACPYM01. The sequence goes on from JAYUCP010000706.1 coordinate 16,070, forward strand.
TGCGCAAACGATTGCCGTCGAACCGGTAGACAATGTCTTGACGACCGGCAAGATCGCCGTGCAAAACGCCACGCTGGCGCGCGCGCGCGCGTTGCTCGATGCTTATGGCAGCGGCGTGCACCTCAGTTCGATCAACATCGAAAGCGTCACGCCCCCCGCCGAAGTCGCCGACGCCTTCCGCGAAGTCGCCAGCGCCCGCGCCGACCGCGACCGCATCATCAACGAAGCGCACGGCTACGCCAACGACGCGCTCGCCAAAGCGGCGGGCGAGGCCGGCAAGCTCAAAAGCGACGCCGAGGGTTATCACGAACAACGCATCAACGAAGCGCAAGGCGAGGCGGCGCGTTTCGACAAATTGCTGACCGCGTCGGGCCAGGCGCGCGACCTCACGGCCCAGCGCCTTTACCTGGAAGCGATGGAGGAAGTCTTGCCGCGTATGAAAAAGGTCGTGATTGATTCGGCGGGCAGCCGCAGCCTGATGGATCTCGGCATTTTTCAGCAGGGGCAAGGGCAACAAGGACTAACAGCGCCCGCTTCACCAACGCCAGTGCCGAAATAAGCAGCGATGAAAAAACAATTGCCTGCCATCGTTACCATTCTGCTGATCGTCGCCGCGCTCGCGTATTTCACCCAGCGGCAGCGCTTAGCTCAATTGACCGCCGACAGCCCCGCTGCCGCCACGCCTGAAGCGGTGATCTGGCGGATGGCGGATGCCGCGCGCACGGGGGACGCGGCGGCCTACCTGGATTGTTTCAGCGGCGAGTTACAAGCGAAACTGCGCAAGACTGCGGCAGAGTTGGGCGACGCGCAGTTCCGCCAATACCTGCAACGGCTGCACAGCGAGGTCACGGGGCTGGCGGTTTCTGATTTGGTGCAGCCCCGCGCGGACGAAGCCGCGTTGCGTGTCGAGTTTGTCTTGCGCGACCACAACGAAGCGCAGCAACATCATTTCAAACTGATTGGCGGCGTTTGGAAAATTGATCGCATCGAAGGGACAGAACGCGTCAACCCGCTCATTCCATTTGGAACGAGTGACTCCCAAACCCCTTAGGCTGGCACCCTTGAGGCAAAGCGCGAAAAAAGAGGCCACCAGCGTGATCACGCGCGCCAGAGGCCTTTGAGTGAGTGGTGCTCTGGCGTTAGTGTGAACTCGCTCCCCCGGTGTTAGGGCGGCGCGCGAAATCG
>JAYUCP010000707.1:0-2825 GCA_043740245.1 Acidobacteriota bacterium
GGCGGCGCTGACGCGACGCGGGACGATTACGCTACCCGACCGTGGGTTGAAACCACACGGCTAAATTCAACTGTCGCTACGCGACAAAAACCGGACGAGCCTTACATTTTTATCACTACCTGCGCGACAACGCCGTCGCTGAAATGATGCGGTCAGGCAGGCGCGCTCATGGTTCACGCTCCACATATTCGCCCCACATCTCGCGCCGCGCTTCGCGCAAATCCGCCAGTGTGAGTTGCGTCCCGGGCCCGGCGGTGATGCCTTTGAGTCTATTGACACGCGCGGTGGGTGACTCGGCGTCCGCTTGGGCGCGTTGTTCCAGCGCCTCAATGAACGACAGCACTTCGCGTTGTTGTGCGAGCGGCAGCGCCGCTACTTCCGCAGAGATTTGTTCAACCAAATTGCTTTGCATTGGCGGTATCCAGCAAGTCAGTGAGTTTCACCTTTTTGCCACTGCTACCTTTCATTTCTCCACGAGCGCCTCACGAATGAACTAACTCCCCGTGCCCCCTATTCCGCCAAGCTCGGGGGCCATCGTTTCTAACGCACCTCGCACGTAGTCAATGTATCGTGGAGACATTTCTAGGAGTGCGTGCCATCGTTGCTCTGCCGCTTGGGCCTCTGCTTTCAGGCCGAGGGCCTCAGCGTCCATTTCGTCAATGACACCTGGGCAAAATCCTTGACAGACTCTAAGTTCAGATTCCGGCTTTGTCCTCAATCCGAATAGTCGGTAGATTTCGGTCACACGTTCCCGCTCGCTTAGGCTATCGAGATCAGGACGCGGAAAATGAATCGTCCTCACACGTAGCCGGGCAAGCCTAGCGTCTGCACTTTCGTTGAGAACTATTTCTCCCGTGAGTTTAGCGCGGCGGCGGTTGAGCGGGCTTTGCACCACCCCAATAACCGCCTCCTCCGGGAGATGTGAATCGTTAAGCAGTGAGACAAAAAACGGCAAACTGTATTCCCAGTTTTCCTTGCTATGCCGCGCAGCCGTTTCGGTCTTAATCATCGCTGCTGGAACACCCTCATCTGTGAGAAGACGCTCGAGCATCAGCGCTTCAGAGGTTTTCTCGGATGAAGTGAGAGGTGGCCTCGCTTTGACCAGACAGATCGCGGCCACAGCTTGTTCAAGCAACCATGAGCCACGACCTGTGCCTCCGCCACTGATTACTATGTGGGTATTTTGAGGCATTTCACGATAGAGCTTGGCGGCGGCGAGCGTAGTAGTCGCTTCGTGTGCTCCCATAACGAACAACACGTCAACTTGCTGTTTGGCTTCTTCCAAATCGAGGTCGCCTTTGCCGAAGAAATCGAACAGCTTGTTCGCAACGCGAAGTATTTCTTTCATGATGAATAGACTCCCTCCAAAACTACGGTTAGTCAGTGTTACGCCGGTTGCAGCACACACAAGCACGCTGCAACCGGCGCGCTGCCAGAAGATCAAAAATAGAACTTCAACGCAAACTGAATAATGCGCGCATTGGCCGCCGTCAGTATCTGCCCGAAGCCGGTTGAATCGCGCGCGATATTCGGCGGGCCGAAATTGGCGCGATTGAACGCATTGAACAGTTCCGTGCGGAACTGGAAGCGTTTGCGTTCCGTCAGGTGGAAGTCCTTCGCCAGCGTGAAATCGAAATTCACGCTGCCGGGGCCGCGCATGACGCCGACGCCGGAACTGCCGAAGGCTTGCGGCGACGGACTGAAGGCCGCGAAGGCATCGGTGTTGAACCAGCGATTCAGTGTGCGTTGCGAATCGGACAAGACCGGTTCGCCGACGAGGTTCGCGCGGGCTTGCCGCTCGCCGCCGATGTTCAGCACCGTCGCGCCGCCCAGCGTCGCCGTCAGCCCCAACCCGCCTTGCAGCGCGTGGATGCCGGTCACTTGCCAGCCGCCCAACACTGCGTCAGCCGCCCTGCCCCAATCGTTGCCGAACTTGCGGCCTTTGCCGACGGGCACTTCCCACACGTAACTCGCCACGAAGCGTTGCTTCACATCGAATTCGGCCAAGCCGCGGTCGGCGCGCGTGTTGTTGCCGTCCTGCGGCGAGCGGAAGGTGCCGGTGTCGAAGCCCGCGCCGCCGCCGCTGGTCGAGATGTGATCGGGCGAGCCGGTCAGCGCCTTGCCCCAGGTGTAACTCACCAAGCCCGTCAACCCGTTTGAGAAACGTTTTTCCAAACGCGCCTGCAACGAGTTGTAAGTCGCGCCGACACGGTTCTCCATCCATTGAATGTCGCCGAACGCGGCGTAAGGCCGCGCGCCCGCTGCTTGCGAACCGTTGGCATTGGTGATCACCGCGCGCTGATTCAGGTTGCGAAAGCCGTTTAGCTTCGTGCCCTTGTTGCCGACGTAGGCCACATCAAACAACAGGTCTTTCAGCAGTTCGTACTGAATGCCGAAGTTGTATTGCTGGATGTAGGCCGTGCGCTGATTGGCGTCCTGCGCGCGGCGTCCGATGGTGGGCGCGAGCGAGGCCGGATTGAGCAGGCCCGCAGGGTAGCCGTTGACCAATTGGAACGGCGCCGCCGAAGCCACCGCCGCCGCGCCGGTCACGGTCGTTTGCAAGAGGTTGTCTACTAAAAACGGCGGATTGAAACCGAGCAGCCCTTCGCGCCCCTGCCGCACGGTGTGGTTGTAGAAAATGCCGTAAGCCCCGCGCACGACTACGCGCGACCTGGGCGACCAGGCGAAGCCGAAACGCGGCGTGATGTTGTTGCGGTCGGGATGGATCAACGCGCGCTCGAAGATGCCGCCGTCCTTGGCAAAGACATCCTTGCCGGTGACGGGGTCGAAGTTGGCGAAGCGGTTCTCCTTCTCAACCGGCGGCG
>JAYUCP010000708.1:0-6886 GCA_043740245.1 Acidobacteriota bacterium
CGGTGCCACCGACAAACACCGCTGGGCCTACGCCTGTGCGAAAACTTTGGACGAATTTCTCGCCCTCGCACATTTCAAGGAAACGCGGCTTCCGGTCGTTGTTTCAAGACTCTTTAATACGGTCGGCCCGCGGCAGACCGGGCAATACGGCATGGTGATTCCGAATTTCGTGCGCCAGGCGCTGTCGGGTGAACCGATCACCGTGTTTGGCGACGGCACGCAATCGCGCTGCTTCACGCACGTTTACGATGTGGTTGGGGCCTTGATGAAACTGATCGAACACCGCGAGGCGGTCGGCGAGGTATACAACATCGGCAGCGTCCAGGAAGTGACGATGCTGCAATTGGCCGAACGCATCAAAGAACTGACCGGCTCAAGTTCCGAAATCGTTTTTCTGCCGTATGAGCAAGCCTATGAGGCGGGCTTTGAAGATATGTTCCGCCGTGTGCCTGACATCGGCAAAGTGCAACGGTTGATTGGCTATCAGCCCACCTTTACTTTGGACGAAATTCTCACGAGTGTGATAGAGTCGCAGCGCGTCAAGCTGGCGAACCGGAGCGGAACGGTCTTACCTGCATTTCGCACTTAGCCCTATTCACTGGAACAATCTCTGTTGCGGCGACCGTCATCTGATTTGGCGTTTGACGTTCACTGTTTGCTTACTGTCTTGGCGGATTTACCGGCTGTCTGCTCGTCAATTGCCCGGCCCCAAGGGCCACACCCCCCGGAGAAGAAGTATATGTGGTATGCCGCAAGTGTCGGCGCCCTCACTCTGCTGCTGAGCTTCGGTTTAACTTACCTGGTGCGTACGCAGGCAACGCGTCTGGGGTTTATCGCCGCTCCGCGCCAGGATCGCTGGCATCAACACCCGACGGCCCAGATGGGCGGCCTTGCGATTTACGCCGCCTTTCTGGCGGGTTATTTCATGGTCTTTCCCCAGTCGCCGAAAGTGGCGGCGATACTGGTGGCCGGCACACTGTTGTTTGTGACCGGCTTGCTGGACGACCTTTTTCAATTCAAACCCTACATCAAATTGGTGATGCAATTGGTGGCGGCGGCGATCACGGTGTATGCCGGGTTGCGGCTGCAATTGACGGGTTCAGAACTGCTCAATGATTTCATCACCATCCTCTGGCTGGTCGGCCTGACGAATGCCGTCAATCTGCTCGACAACATGGACGGCCTGGCGGGCGGCATTTCCTTCATTGCCTGCGTTTTTTTGGCCATCACCTTCCTCTTGAACGACCAAGTCTATGAAGCCATGTTGGCCGTGTTACTGGCGGGCGCGGTGTTCGGGTTTTTGTTCTTCAATTTCAATCCGGCTTCGATCTTTATGGGCGATTGCGGCTCGATGTTTTTGGGCTACACGCTTGGGGGCATCGCGCTGCTCAGCAATTACGGCTTCACGCGCAACCTCGCCTCGGTCTTTTTGACGCCGGTGTTGATACTGATGATTCCGATCTTTGACACGTGTTTGGTGACCATCACGCGCAAAGGTTCGGGCCGGCCGGTCTCGCAAGGCGGGCGCGATCACACCTCGCACCGTTTGGTGGCGCTGGGCATGACCGAGCGGCGGGCGGTGCTGGTGTTGTATTTGCTGGCGGCGGTGTCCGGCGCTTTGGCCCTCTGGGTGCGCGGCATGCGCTTGGAAGTCACAGTGCTGGTGGTTTCCGGTTTTGCCCTGACGATCATTTTGCTGGGACTCTATCTAGGCAAAGTGCGGGTTTACCAGGACGGCCAGTATCACGACAACGAACTGGTCAATGTGCTGAAAGATTTCGCCTACAAACGGCGCGTCTTTGAAATCCTGCTCGATTTCAGCTTGATCGTGCTGGCCTATTTCGGCGCTTATCTGCTGCGGTTCGAAAACGAATTGCCCGCCGAACAGTGGGCTATTTTTATCCGCACGCTACCGCTGATCATCGCCATTCAATTGCTGCTCTTTTTGGCGGGCGGCATCTATCGCGGCTTGTGGCGTTATGTCGGGATTGATGATTTTCTGGCGCTGGCGCGCACGGTCGGCTTGGGCGTGGCCGCCAGCGCGCTGGTGGTTTTTACGGCCTATGGGTTTCGCGGCCCCTCGCGCGTGGTCTTCATCATTGACGCGCTGTTATTGGTGGTCTTTGTCGCGGCCAGCCGCCTTTCCTTCCGCTTGTTCGCGGCCATGCTGGTGGGCCAGCGCGTGGCGCAACCCAACGCGCGCCCGGTGCTGATATACGGCGCGGGCGATGGCGGCGATTTCCTGATCCGCGAACTGATCAATCACCCCGATTTGCTCTATCGCCCCATCGGCTTCATTGACGACGATGAGCGCAAAGCCGGCAAACTGATTCGCGGCTATCGCATCTTTTCCAGTTCCGCCCTGCCCGGCCTGGTCGAAGAGCACGGCGTCAGCGAAGTGCTGATTTCCAGCGTCAAAGTGCCCGAAAGCAAGCTGGATTTCTTGCGCGGCCTCGGACTCGCGCCCAAACGGTTACGCATTCAGCTTGAATAACGGGTAGTGGCTAAATCGAGTGGGACAGCTTGTCAGTAGCCCGCGCGTGAGCAAGGGCCGTCTGCTGCCAATAAAGCCCTTGCTCACGCGCGGGCTACTGACACATCCCATCTGACCTAACCACTACCCATCGGCGGACGCATGAGCGAGCGCCTCAAACGCTCTGGTAGCAGTGCTCTCAAAACAAATGGGTGAAGCTCAACTTGCGTTGTAGCTTCACCCTTTTTCATTGCGCGCCAACTCGTCGGCCTCACGGCGCAAAATACCCCGACGCGTCCAAAATCAAATCGGTCGTGAATTGCGTCAGCACTTTGAACTTCCCATCCGCCGGACTCAAGCCCACAAAGAAGTGCCGGTTGTACCCAAAGGTTGCCGGCGTGGGATAGTTCGATGTGGCGACCAACGGTGCCGTCATCAGATTCGCCGGGAACAGCGTCAGGAAACCCGCGCCCGTAGTGTTGACGACCGTGACATTGCCGACCACAGCTTGCGCGCTGGTCGGCAGGCCGCAGAAGTTCGCGGCCATCTGCGTGTGCGTGGCGTTGGCGAGATTGCCGACAATCGGCGCGCCGGTCATCGTGCAACCCGCAAAGCCTACGCGCGTTTCGAGCAGTCGTACCGGGCTTGGCAGTGGATTGAAGAGCAAGCCCGCGCCGTTCGCGTCCGTCGCGTCTTCGCTGTAGTAGCCCAGAATGTCCACGACAAGATTTGTTGTCGCGAAGGTGTAAATCTTGAACTTGCCATCCGCGCCGAGCTTGACGGCGAACGGGCCGTTGATGACATCGTTGCCCGCATAGTTTGAACTCGCCACCGTGGGCCGCGTCCCGCCGCTCGGATAAATCGTCAAGTAACCCAGGGCCGATGGCAACACTGAAGTCGCGTTGCCGACCAGCACCTGTGCCGTGGCCGGAATCGAATTGCACGGCGCGACCACCGGCGAACGGCCCTGCAACAACAGGTCGAGATTCGGATCGGCATTCGGATTGCCGGTACCGATCAACTGCGTGCCCGGCGTGATGCAGCCCGTCAAGCTAGGCCGCGTTTCGAGCAGGCGCACTGGTGTCGCTAGCGGATGGAAGTACAAGCCGCCGGTATTCGGCGGTGCGTAGTAACCAGTGACGTCTACGATGACGTGCGTCGTTGCGCTGCTGAAAATCTTGAACGCGCCATCGCTTGCGCCGAGACCAACAGTGAAAACGTTGTTGGTGATTTCGCCCGCGCCGAAATTGGAGTTGGCGACGGTCGGTTGCGTAGCGCTGCTTGGGAACAGTGTCAGGAAGCCCGGCCCTGACGGCACGACGGTGATGTTACCGGTGACCGCTGCCGCTGCCGCCGGAATCCCTGCGCACGTCGTTCGCGCTGGCAGTGTGAGCGTGCCATTCGCATTGATCGGCACGCCGGGCATCGTGCAGCCGGTGAAGCCCGCGCGCGTTTCGAGCAAGCGCACTGGTTGCGGCAGCGGGAAGAATTGCAAGCCAACGCCGACGACGGTGACGGTGTACGCGCGCAGCCCCGTGCAGCCGGTGCTCTCAGTCGCCGTCACGGTGAAGTTAAACGTGCCTGTTGTTGTTGGCATGCCCGTCAACGCGCCGCCGCTCGCCAACGTCAAGCCGTTCGGCAAACTGCCCGTCGTGACGGCGAACGTATGTGGCGCAGTGCCCCCGGTGGCCGTCAGCGGTTGGTTATACGCCGCCCCGACAACGCCATTTGGCAGCGTCGCCGGATTGACCGTGATCGTAGTGCAAGGCGGATCGAGCAAGAGCGTGTAGGCGCGTTGGCCCGTGCAGCCATTGGCGTCCGTCGCGAGAATGGTGAAATTGAACGCGCCGTTCACGGTGGGCGTGCCCGACAAAAGCCCGCCGCTCGCCAGTGTCAAGCCCGCCGGCAAAGCGCCCGCACTGACGCTGAACGCCGCCGTCGCCGCGCCGCCGGTTTGCGTGAAGGTTTGGCTATACGGCGTGCCCGCGCGCCCGTTCGGCAGCGTTACCGGATTGACCGTGATCGCCGGACACGTCACGGTCAGGGTGAAGCTGGCATCCCGTAGCGCTCCGCAATTGTCAGTCGCGCGGATGGTGATTGAATGCGTGCCGCCGGGGGTCGCATTGTTTAACGAGACGACGCCCGTCGTGTTGTTGACGGTGATCGTGCCGGTGTAAGTGCCCTGGCTTTGCACGACGATGCTGTTGACCGTGCCGTTGTCGGCGGGGCCGGTGGCCGGATTGATCGTTGTCGCCGCGCCCGCCGCCACACTCGTATTCGCATACGACAGTGTCGGCGCGGTGTTGGCGGTGACGTTGACTTGCAAATCGCCGGTGCCGTTCAGGCTGCCGTCGAAGACCATGAAGCGCACCGTGCCTGCCGTTGCTGTGCACGACGCGCTGACTTGCGCGGTGATCGTGCCGTTGGTGTTGACGATGTTTGTGACGGTGATGCCGCTGGCGGTGCCGCCCGCGACTTGCGTGACGATCAAATTGCCCGCCGGTGTTTGCGCGTCAGTCACCGTTCCGACCGTGACCGCCGCGCCGGCCGGGCTGCCTTGTTGACGCGCGAGGGCCGCCGCCGGGTTGAATGACGGCGAGGTGTTCGGCGTCGAGTTGGTCAGGGCAAAGTTGACCGCCGCCGTTGCGCCGCTCGCATTCGCCGCAACGTTGTAAGGGCCGCCCGCCGTATTGTTGGCGGTGACGACGCCGCTCGCCGCCAGGCCCCCGGCGATGCTGGCCGGATTGCCGCCAATCGTCGCGCTCGCCCCCGCCCCCGGCGCTGAGAAGCTGACCAGCCCGCCATTGACTGGTTCGCTAAACGAACTGCTGACTGTGACGATGAGCGGATTGGCGAAGGCCGTGTTGATGAGCGTTGCTTGACCGCTGCCGCTGCTGATGGCCACGGTGAAGCCGCGCGATTCAAACGCGCCGATGTCGGTGATGCTTTGTTGCGGACGTGAGAAGCCGCGTTGATCGGTGGCGGGCGCGCCGGTATTCGTGCCCGCGTTGAGCGCCGGACTGCCGGGCAAGAGTGCGTAGGTCGCGGTAGGCCCGCCGTAATTGGCCAGCGCGGCCAACAGGGGATTGGTGTTGAGCAGATCGCCCGCGGCTGCGGTCAGGCTGCTGTCTGAAACCAGATTGTTGCCCAGCGAAGTGATCGTTCCGCCCTTTTCCTGATGCACTTGCGTGTTGCTGTTACCGGCGACGATGGTGTTTTTCAGCGTGATGCCGGCATTGGCTGTCTTCCCGCTGTAAAGGCCGCCGCTATCGGGATTGTTGGTGGCGCTGTTATTGGCAACCGTGCAATTGGTCAGGCTGACCGTGGCATTGGCTACGCCGGCGGTATTATCAATGCCGCTGCCGGTTGGGCTGGCCGCCCCAGTGGTATTGCCGCTGATGGTGCAATTGGTCAGCGTGACAGTCGCGGGGGTGCTGCTGCTCAGATTCCACAGACCGCCGGATGCCACGCCCGCCGAATTGTTGCCGCTGATCGTACAGCCGGTCATGGTCAGCGTGCCTAGATTGAAAATGCCGCCGCCGCCGTCTGGGGCGGCGTTGCCGGTGATCGCACAATTGCTGACGGTCAGCGTGCCGTTGTTGAAAATCCCGCCGCCGTTGTTTTGCAAACCATTCGCCAGGGTCAGGTCGGAGAGGCTGGCTGTCACCCCACTGTTAATCGTGAAGATACGGTAAGCGCCGCCTATGTTGCGCCGCACGGTGAGCAGATTTGCGCCCGGGCCATTGATCGTCACGTTGTCATTGATACTGGGCAGGGAGCTTTCCAGATTGATCGTGCCGTTGACGCTGAACGTGATGGTGTCCGGCCCCGCCATTGAATTGGCATCTGACAAGGCCTGGCGCAGCGAACCGCCGCCGCCGTCCGCGAGGGTGGTTACATTAAAGGTGCCCGTGGGAGTGTTGGGTGCGCCCTGTTGCGCCTTGCTGGCGGGTTGTTGGCCAGTCTGTGCCGCCGGGCGAGGCTGGGCGTGTGTTGCGTTGGCGACGTAAAAATTGACGCCCAACCAGGCAAAGCCGAGCGCGCCCAGGGTGAACAAAGTTAGCTTGGAAAAATTGCGAGTAAGTCTCATAGGGATTTGCTCCTTGTGGTGGAAAACCGAGGCCGGGAAAGCATCACGCGTCACCGTGCCCATTAACGATGTTGCTCGGCTACAGTTTGGATACAGCGCTGCCGCACAGACGCCACTTAACGTGCGCGCACGAAATTGCAAACTGATCGAAGCCTTTCGAGGGGGGACGGTACTTGGCTTAAGAAAACGGCTGCCGCCCGAAACGCGAGCCACCGGTCATACAGCAAGTCCGATTACTGGTGAGGTTTGGAGCGCAATTATTACGACGCGCCTGGGAAACCAGCCTGACAGAGATGGGGAAGTGGCTAAATCGAGTGGGACGG
>JAYUCP010000709.1:0-17218 GCA_043740245.1 Acidobacteriota bacterium
TCTTTCAAACGCCGCAAGGTATCGCCGCTCAAGGCCGTCGCGTAATTGCCCGACGGCAAGACCAGTACGTCGTAACGTCGCCAGTCTACGCGGGCCAGCGAACTGGTGCGCACGGCGGTGACCGGTTGGTTGTAACGGCGCTCCAACACATAGCGCGTCCAGCCGGCGGACAAACTGTTAACGGGCTGATCCCAAGCGAGCAAGACGCGTGGCGTTTTCAACACGACCGTTTGATTGCTGCCCAGCGAAGTTCCCTCTTCAACAAAACCCGAATCAAGTTTGACGACCTCTGCTCCATGCTTCGCAATAATCGACGCCAATCTCACCTTCAAGTCGGAACCGTTATCAGATGCTCGGAAAAAAGCGACACCTTTGCTGAACTTGCGCCCGGCCAGCGTGAACGAGGCGTTGAGAAAGCGCGCGCGCAAGCCCGCCTGCAGGGCTTCGAGCGTTGCGGCGGCGGCGGTCGCATTCCACGGCAGCGCGTAACCGACGATGGCATCGGGCAAGCTAGCAAGGGCCGCAGCAGCTTCGACCGACGTGGTTTTGGCGGTCAGCGCGTGGTCATACGCCAGGCATTCGACATCGTATAGCAGCGGCAAATTCCAGGCGGTGATGTCGTAAATCTGATCGGGCAACCGATTCTTGCGGCGCTCTTCTTGCACCTTCAAGAACTCGGCGCTCATGGGCACTTGCGGGTCGAGCAGGTTGCGCACAAGCGCGCCAGCGGGTTGCGGCAGCGGCACGATGAAGGTACCGGCGGGTAGCGTGCGCGATTCATATTGAATTGGCTCGGTCGCGCGTTGCACGCTGACGCCGTTGGCTTGTAGCGTGCGCACCAAGCGCAGCGTCTGTCCGGCGTCTCGTCCAGGCGGCAGCAGATAGGCTTGCGTGGCTCCCTTGCCCGCGTTGCGGCGGAATTCATAAAAATCGCGCAGCAGCTTTTCACGGTTGCGCGCCGCTGTCAGCGCCGTCGTCATTGCGCTGGTGAAATGCCGCACCGCGCCGTCCAGATAACTCAGCACAGTGCCGTCTTGCCGCCGATAGGCCAGCCCGCGCGCCGAGGCCATCTCAAAGGTCATGCCCAACGCGCCCTGCGCCGACGGCCACGAGACGCCGTAGCCGGGATAGAAAGCGTCATAAACTTCGCGGTTGAAATAGGCGAAGCCGCGTTCATCAAAACGCGCCGCATTGGCGCGGCCAAACACGTCGTACCAATCCAACTGCGCTTTGCTCAGGTGCGGGTTGTAGGGCGTCGCAGCGGGCGGAAAGTAATACGTCGCATCGCCGCCCTGCTCGTGCAAATCCACCGCGACCTGCGCGGGCCAATCCAGCAGCAAGCGCGCGCGGCCTTTGGTTTCGGGCTGCGTTTGCGCAAACCAGTCGCGGTTCAAATCGAAGAGGTAATGATTGGTGCGCCCGCCCGGCCAGGGTTCGTCGTGTTCGGCGGCGGCGGGTTCGGCATCAGGCTGCGCCGCGCGTCCGAATAGGTTTTGAAAAACAAAACGCGCGCGGCCATCGGGGTTTTGCATCGGATCAATCAGGACGAGGCATTCGCGCAGGATTGTTTCGACGTTGGTGTCACCGCGCGCGGCCAACAGATGATAGGCCTCGGCTAGCGCCGCTTCCGCCGAAGAGATTTCGTTGCCGTGCACACCGTGCATCAGCACGACCACGGCGGGCAATTCGCGTATCAAGCGTTCGGCTTCGCTATTCGACAACGCGCTTGGATTGGCGAGCCGTTGCATCCCCGCCTTGATCTCATCCAACCGGCGCATGCGTTCGGGCGTAGCGATGATCAGCGCGTGCAACGGGCGGCCTTCAAACGTGTCGGCGTATTTGAGCAGGCGTGTGCGATCAGGCGCGGCGTCGGCCAACACTTTCAGATAGGCCGTGATCTGTTCGGGCGTGGTGATGCTTTCGCCGAGGTCGTAGCCAGTCGTCTGTTTCAGCGTGGGGATGCGCGTGTCGTAGCGCGCGCCGGGGGCGAACTCCAGCTTTTGCGCTTGGACTGCGGTACCGAACACAAAAATCAAAACAACCAATAAGCAGTAACGTTTCATTTTCATGGTCTCCTCCTGGATGCGCACCCAGGTTAATCGCGTTTCCACTCCGTCAACACATACTCCAAATCAAAATCGCTCCAATCGTAACGCAGCAAAATCCGGTCTTGCCCCGTCACCCACAGGTGCGAGGTCGGCACTTTCAGCAAGTCCGAATCCATCGTGAAATGCGTCGCCTTGAAGGTGCCCGCCGGGACCGTGATTTCTTCTTCGCCGAGCAGCTTGATGCGGTAAACCTCCAGCCGCCCCAGCGGCCCATCCGTCCCATTCCACTTGGTCGAAGTGTTGTAAAACGTCCGCGTCTGTTCGCCGCCTTTGGCGTGGTCGTAGTTGAACCAAATCCAGCCATCCAACATTACCGCGTGCGTCGTGATCGAAAAGAAATCGGTCGGCACCTTGACCGTTTGCGTCGTGTGTCCCGTCTCGATGCCGTCGGCGATAACATCCATCTTATCCCCGCTCACGCGAAACAGGCCGTGCCCGATCAACTGTTCGGCGACTTGCAAGCGTATGAAGGCATCGGCGGCCCGCCCGTCTTTGCCGCGCGTGTAAGTCACATCGCGCACGAATTTGGAGTCGTCCGTCAGCGAGAGCGTGCGCATGGTGACCGAGCCATCGCGGTTGCGCGTCAGCCACCAATCTTCGCGCCCGCGTTCGACGCCGGTGGATTTTTTGCGATAGCTCAAGCGTCCGTGTTGGTAATTGAGTTCAGCCATAGTCTTGTTTGGGGTTGGGGCCAGCGGCTGGCCCGGTTGCGGGTGCGCCGTTTGCGCGCAACTCAGCATTACGCCAACAGCCAGCAATGCGAGTACAAGCGGCAGAGCCTGTTTACTTTTCATGATTCCTTTGGCTTGGCTTATTCCGCAGCCTGTCAATTCTTACCCTGTGGCGTTTCCCCTTTTTGCAACTGTCGAATCTCTTCGATGTCTTTCGGCGGCTGCCTCCACAGCGGCGCTTCCTTATCCAAGAACTCGCGGATGGTGGCGGGCAGGTCTTGGTACCGGTCTACGCGATAGGCCAGCAGTTGGATCATGCTGCGGCCCGGGCCGTAAAACGCCGGTTGATCGCCGTAACGGTTCCAACTGAGTTGGTATTGCGGCGCGCCGGTCTTTTTGGGCTGGCGCAGGAAATCGTAGTTCTCATAGGCTTCGTATTTGCCGCGCGGCGTTTCGATGTTCAAAAACAGCGGCGCGCTGAAGATGTTCAATTCGCCAAAGCGGCGCGCGGTGATGGGCGTGCTGCCTTCGATCTTCTGGATGCGCGGCGCGACGCCTTGTTCGACGGCGGTCGTGACGGCGTTGCCGTTGAGGCGGTAGGTAATCATCTGGTACGGATATTCGATGTGTTTGACGCGCTGGCCATTCACTTCGCGCAGGATGGCGTTGGTCGCGGGGTCGCGGTAAACGAATATCTTGCGGCTGAGTTGCACCGCCGTGTCGGCTTGGCTTTTACCGTTGGCGGCTTTGACCAGCCGGTCGGTGTCAATGCCTTCGACTTTGGCAAGCAGCTTGCCAGTCGGATAGGCATAGAGTTCGCCGTAGCAATACCAGTAAACCGGCTCGCCCTTGCCCACGCGCATCTCGATGAACTGGTCGAAGAGTTGCTGCGTGAAGCCTTCGCGTTGCGCGTTGACCGGGTTGAAGGTAGAACCAGTGAAAGCCACCAAACTGAACCAGGCAGCCAAAAGCACGGTCGCAAAAAACAGCTTCTTCATCATTTTGTCTCCAGATCAAGATTCGACAATATCGGGAATAACTTGCAGCGGTGCGGTACAGGGAGCGGTAGCGACCTGGTGACTCCACGTTCTACACATCCGGAGTCACCAGGTCGCTACCGCTCCCTGTACCGCACCAATCGTTAAATCTCAAGCTGCCACGGCACGCTTGGGCACCAGCTTCACCAACAACAACGCCGCCACAAACGCGATCACCGAAGCGCCAAACACCGCTGTGAAACCCGCGCTGTAATCGCCCGCCGCTTGCGCCAATTTGCCGGTCAGGTAATTGCCCAACGCGCCGCCCACCGTTTCGACAACGGTGATGACGCCGAGGATGCGGCCCAGTTCGCGCAGGCCGAAACATTCCGCCACCATCAATTGCACCAGCACAAACGCGCCGCCATAGCCGAAGCCGAAGGCCAGCGCAAAGGGGTACGCCGAAGCCGCCGTCAGGCTCAACAACATTGCGCCCGCCAGACAAAGCACGCCGCAACAAATCAGGTTGATCCAGACTTTGGGGAAGCGGTCGCTCAGCCAGCCAAATCCGAGCTTGCCCACAATGCTGGCCGCGCCCATCGTGGATTGAATGTTGGCCGTCGCCGTCAAAGACAAGCCCACGCGCGGGCTTTGCAGAAAGAGATTCAATTGCTGGACCACGGCCAGGATTGAATAGAAAGCCATCGCCGCACAAAGCGAGAAAACATAAAACATCGGCGTGCGCAGCGCTTCGCCCAATGTCATGCCGGGCAAGTTGGCGAGCGCGGCTTTGGGCGCAGCCGCTGTGCTGTCATTGGCGGCGTCTGGCGCGGCGCCATCAGGCTCCAACCCCAACTCACGCGGATGCACGCGTACGATCAGCCAAATGGCCGGCAGCAATACGAACCAAATGAGCATGCTCACCGCCAGCATGGCGAAGCGCCAGTTATATTTTTCAATCAGCGGGCGCGCCAGTTGCGGGATCAGGATGCCGCCCAGGCTGGTACCCATCACCACCAGCCCCAACGCGGAACCGCGCAGCCGTTTGAACCAATTCGAAATCAGCCAGGTATTGGGGAGCAGCGCGGCAAAGCTCAGTCCCAGCCCGAGCAAAATATGCGCCAGATAAATCTGCTTGGCATTATTGGCGCGCGAGTAAACGAACAGCCCCACACCCATCGCCACACAGCCAAAGCTCATCAACACGCGCAGGTTGACGCGGCCCAGCAGGTTGCCCGACAGCGATGACAGGCCCCCCGAAATCAAGAACGTCAGCATCGTGGCCGTCCCAATCACCGAGCGGTCGGTGATGTGCAGGTCGGTCAACACGGGTTGAAAAAAGACCGGCAAGCCACCGACCGCGAGGCCGTTGGTGACGAGCATTGCCAGTGTCGAAACGGCGACGATCAGCCAGCCGTAAAAGAAAGGGCGCGTGGTAGACGCGTGGGCTATGGGGTTTTGCATTGTGTTGTGGTGTCTGCCAGCGACTGCGGCTGCGCCACCGTGGGCGATGTTTTGGTTGTAGCTGAAGCGGGTGAGTCGGCAGCGTTCAGATGGACGGGCCCGGCTTGGCCCAGGGCCAGACACAAGCGCCGCAACTGCGAGACGCGCCGCAGCCGCGTGGTTATTGCCTGGGCTGACATATCAACTTTCATTTTCCTGCTCGGTCAGTCTCTCGATGTCCGCCACATCCTGCGCGCTGTTGCGCAAACGTTTGAGCGCGATCAAGCCCGCGCGTGAAACCACCCAGAGTTTGCCGCTTTGCCATTCAAGCTCCTGGCGTTCAGCCCAGACGGCGCTGATTGCCGGTGTCACTAACAACAGATCAAGCGTCAGAATGTCGCCGGACGCCCGGTCGGCTTTTGTGCGCCGCTGAATCTGAATCGCTCCCGCAGCAAATGTCATTGGTTTTGCGGGCAAGGTATACCCCGATTCGGCGGCGATTGCCAACACAGCAGCCAGCGCTGCGGGCGGGATCAGCAGGTCAATATCAATCGTCGCGCGCGGCGCACCGTGCAATGCCAGCGCCAAGCCGCCGCAGACGGCATATTCGATTTCGCGCTCCGTTAGCGCAGCGATCAGGGCGCTGAATTCATCGAATAGATCAAGCATTGCCAGTTACTCCCAGTTACTCAATGGTTATGCAACGCCACCGGGCGTTTGATGAACTCGCCGACCTTGTCGTCACTCACTTTGCCATCTGCAAATTTCACGTGGCCGCGCACGATGGTGTGCGTCGGCCAGCCTTTGGTCATGAAGCCCTCAAACGGCGTGTGATCCTGCGCCGATTGGCAAAGCTCGGCGGTGATCGGTTGTTCTTTTTCCATATCAACGATGGCGAAATCGGCGTCGCTGCCAATGGCGATGGCCCCCTTGCGCGGATACAGCCCGAAGTTGCGCGCGGGGTTCGCGCTGACCAACTCGGCCACACGCTGCAAACTGACGCCGCGTTTGTGGCAGCCTTCGCTGAGCAACACCGGATACAAAATCGAAGACCCGCCGAAGCCGGGCAGGCTGCCCCAGAGGTCGTCCGCGTGTTTGTGCTCTTCGCCGCAACAGGCGTGGTCGCTGACGACGGTGTCCACCGCGCCGCTCTTGATGCCTTCCCAGAGAAATTCCGAATGCTCGCGTGTGCGGATGGGCGGGTTCACTTTACCGCGAATGCCGTGGCCGGAGCGGTCGAGTTCTTCGTGATCGAGGGCGAGGTGATGCAGCGTGGTTTCGAGCTTGATGTCGTGCGCGGGATATTGCCGCCGCACGTCAATGCCGGCCTGCAAGGCGTCGCGCGAAGACAGGTGCAGCAGGTTGATCGGACAGCCGGTCGCATCGGCCAGGATGGCGGCTTCGTGGACGGAGAGACGTTCGGTCAGCGGCGGGCGGCCTTCGCTGTAAGCTTTCAGACCCGTCAATCCTTGCTGTTTCGCGCGTTCGATAAACACGCGGATGAGTTCGGGGTTCTCGCAATGCAGCGAGAGCGAGATGCGCGCTTTGTCACGATGCTTGGCCGCCATCTGCGCGACGCGCGTCATCAGTTCATACAAATGGCCGAGGTCGTAATTTTCGGCCATCGTGTAAGCGCTGCCTTGGGTCGAACTCGCGGCCAGGTTCAGCGCCTTATAAAACATATAAAACTTGAACGAACCGACGCCCGCCTGTTCGACCAGCCAGGCGATTTCGTCCAACTGCGCCGCCGTCATCACCGCGATGTGGTAGCTGTAATCGGTGTGGAAGTTGCCGGTCGAAAGCGACAGCACTTCGGGAAAGATGTCTTTGTAGAGGCCGGTCTTGTTCAGGTAATGCTGCCCGGTGCGCCAGTAACTGATGAGCGTCGAAACGCCGCCCACCAGCGCCGAACGCGATTCGCTCTCGGCATCTTCCGAGTGCGGGCGGTAGATGCCGACGTGGAAATGCGAATCCACCGCGCCGGGGAATACATACTTGCCGCGCGCGTCAATGACTTGGCTTGCCGTGCCGGCGGCGATGTCGTCGGCGATGGCAGCGAGCTTGCCGTTGCGCACGCCGAGGTCGCATTTGACTGTGCCGTGATAGGGGAAAACTGCGGTGCCATTTTTTATCAGTAGATCGTAGCTCATAAATTGCTAGGCAAAAATTTTCTGGTATAGCCTTGAAGCATGAAAACGCCAACGAAATTCGTCAAACAATTAAGCGAAATGCAACGCGCAGAGTTACCTCAAGTCATGATGACGTACCATTGGTTACCTTTGTGGGCTTACAAGTCCTTTGATCATTTGTTACGCGGTGTTATTGAGGCACTCAAAGGAATCGGCTCAAAATACCAGAGTGATTTTGCCCGCTAACTTAGTTGAGCGTGTCAGCGCGCCATAACGTTTCAATCCGCCGCCGCCCCCTGCGCCTTTGCCACCGTCTGTTGCGCGTACTGCGCTTTCATCACACCAATCGCTTCTGGTGTCGGGCCCAGCGTGAATGTCTCAATCGGTGGACGATTGGCGCGAATCGCGGCGCGTTGCCGTTCGGTCTCTGCTTCGTCCACTTGCCGCGTCGCGCGATCAACGATGACGCCATAATCGCGCGCGGCTTTCTCATACGAGACCAGGCCGCGAATGACATCGAGGCGCACAGTTTCCGCCGGGCGTTCCAGCGCGTCTTTCCAGCCGCCGCCGCCCGCTGTGTGATAAACCAGCACGTCGCCTTTTTTGACCGGCACCTGCGAAATCTTTGAGGGCAGTTGCGCGCGCGTGCCGTCGGCGCGGATCAGTTCTTTGGTCGAGAACGCGCCTGGCCAGCCGCCCAAAATTCCCCAGGGTTGCGAACGGTCGCGGTCATCGTGGATGGCGATCTCGCCGTCTACGTCGAAGCGATAGACCTTGCGCACCGCGTTGCCGCCGCGATGAAAGCCCGCACCGCCGCTGTCCATCAGCGAGCCGTATTCCAGCACCGTCAGCGGGTAATAGCTTTCCAGATATTCGGTCGGGATGTTCTCAAACAGCGGCCACCACGAATGCGCGTCCATCCCGTCGCCAATCGGCCGGCCCGGAATGCCGCCGTAGGTGATTTCCATCAGATGGAAGAATTCGCCGTTCTCGTCGTAGCCGTTGTAGAGCAGATAGGGCGATGTGCCATAGCCTGCTGCGGTCGAAAGCTCCGGCGCATTCACGCCGAGACATCCGCCCAGTACGTCGAACAAGCGCGTCAGTGCGTGCGTTCTGCATCCCAATGCCGCCGGGAAATTCGGTTGAATGAGCGTGCCCTTCGGCATGGTGATGTGCAGCAGCGGATAGAAGCCGTCGTTAAACAGAATCTGCGGGTCAAAGACCATAATCAGATAGACGCCGATGAACATCTTGAACATCTCTTCGTTGAGATAGAAGTTGATTGGCCCCGGCGCTTGCAGGTCTGTGCCCGTCCAATCGAAGTGCGCGTGTTCGCCCTCGCGCCACATCGTCAGCTTCATTTTGTAAGGGCCGTTGCCGCGCCCGTCGTCGTCAATGTAATCCTCAAACGAGACCGGCTGTTCGGGCAGGCACATCTTGATGAGTTCGCGCATCGCCTTGTTGGTGCGGTCGAGCAGCGCCTCGTAAGCATCCAGCAGCACGTCTTTGCCGAAGCGTTCGCACATTTCGACGACGCGCTTTTCGGCCGTGCGGCAGGCCGCGACAATCGCCATCAGGTCGAAATAATTCATCGTCGGCATGCGCGAGTTATTCAGAATCGTGTCGAGCAGGTCTTCGTTCAGCTTGCCTTCGGCGAACAGTTTGACCGGCGGGATGCGCGTGCCTTCGCCAAAAACGGTGGTGGCGTCGGTGGGCAAGCTGCCCGACACCGGCCCGCCCATATCAATCGTATGGCCGAACTGCGAACCCCAACTGACCAGTTCACCTTTGTAAAAAATCGGCAGCAGCACTAGCCAATCGTTGATGTGCGAGATCGCGCCGCCGCACTTGTACGGGTCGGAAATCAAAAACACATCGCCCGGATTGATGCCGCGGTTCCAGTTGCCGATAAAGCCGGCGATATACGCGCCGAATTGCCCCACAACCATGCGCCCGTCCGGCGTGGTAATCATCGGGAAGCCGTCGTGCTGTTCGCGTATGACCGGCGACATGGCCGAGCGGAACAGCACGGCGTCCATCTCGAAGCGCGCGTTGCGCAGCGCGTTCTCGATGATGTCGAGCGTGATCTTGTCGAAGTTTTGCGGCACGGCGCGCTGGTAATTGACGATGTAATCAATAATGTCGCCCTTGCCGCTCGTTTTGGATTTCGCTTGTTTGGTAGCAGCCTTAGCCATGGTTGCGCTCTCCCTTGCCGGTGGGCCGGCGCGGAACAGAAGTTTGATTAATGAAGTTGGAGTTGTGTTGAGATCGGCGGAAGCGGGCCAACCTCGCGGCGGATTCTATGCACTCGCGGCTGAGTTGTCCATGTTGGCCCGAGGCTGTCGCAAGCGATAAAGAGGCGGCCTTCGCCTGGTTACGGAAAGCCGCCGACGGGCAGCAAGCCAATCTGGTTTCGTTGAAGATTGATCTGACGTTCGACGGCTTGCGCAACGATCCGCGCTTTGCGGAATTGCTGCGCCGTGTCGGACTGACGCCTTGACCAACCAACTTATCAATAAGAACCAACCTCACTCCTGCCGATTGCGCTCTCTAAAATCCACTGTCTCCTTCCGGAGGTGGTGAACTGGGCTGAGTGATTTGCTGCAATTGTCCATACAACGCTGAAATCTGCCCCCGAAGCGCGTCTATGTTTTGCTGAATTTGTGCTGCCCGGGCACGCCGTGCCTGCGACAATTCGTTCAACTTTTGTCTCAGTAAGTTGTTTTGTTCCTGCAAGCGCCGAATGTTGTCTATAGGCTTGGGGCAGATGTTGTTAAGGGTTGCGATGGTCTGCTCATTCCTGGCGATCTGACTGGCAATATCTGCTTCCTCTTGTGTTGGCGTGTTCGCCTGGGCAAGCTCCGCTTCCAACGACCCCAATTGCTGCTCCAGAGCGTAGATTTGTTGTTGCAGCGCCAAGACCTCTCGCGGCTGCGCCTGGGTTTCGCCGTCGTTCTCCATTTGCAGCCCGCGCTGGTCAGTCGCATTGATCGGATCGTTGCGCACGTAGGCATACAGGTTCGTTCCGTTGCCGGCAAAGAAAATAGGGTCTTTGGCCGCCCACCTGCCCGTTTCCGCGTCGTAATCTCGCGCCCCGAAGCGCGTCAGCTTCGTTTGCGAATCATACAACCCGCCGGCAAAGCCGAAGGGCTGGTGGTATCCATGGTCACCACGCCGAATTCGTCGTAATCCAGCCGCTGCGCGATTGCGCCGGTCGAGGTGTTGACCACCAACCGCACGCTGCCCAGATGATCGGTGATCAAACGATAGGTCACGCCGGCCTTGATCATATAATCCGGCGCGTTCGTGCGGCTGCCGTAAACGAAACGGCTGACCAGATTATTGCTGCCGTCAAGCTCCGCGATTGGCTTGAGCAGATTTTGATAGAGCCAGCCTTGCGTGAGTGTGCCGTTGACCTTCTTGCCGACGCGCCGATTCAGCCCGTCGTACACATAATCCACCTGCGTGCCGCCGGGCAGCGTCACCTGGCGCAGATTGCCCACGACATCGTAATTGTACGTGGTCGTTTGCGCGCCAGATGCCCTGCTGCTCAATTCGCCATTGGCCGTGTAAGCGTAAGTCGTCGCGCCATACTGGGTCAGACGATCTTGATTATCGTAAGTCCCCGTGAGTGTGCCGCCAGAAGTGGTCAGACTCGCGCGGTTGTCATTGCTGTCGTAGGCGTAAGTGCTGACGGTGACGCTGTTCAGCTTCACCTGCATCAAGCGCCCGGCAGTGTCGTAGGCGTAATCGTAGGTATTCGCCGCGCCGCCGCCAATCGTCTCGATCTTCTGAGTGACGCGACCAAGCTTGTCGCGCGTGTGTGTTGTCGAATAGAGCGGCGTGGCGTTGAACGATGCGCTGTAGCTGGTCAATTCGCCGAAGCCATTGTAGCCGCGCGTATCCGTCACGCTGCCGAGCGCCGTTCCTGCCATCAATCCATTCTGCGCATTGCGGGTGATCGCCAGGCTTCCCGTGCCGGTCAGCAAGTTGTCATTGTCGTAGGTGAAATTGACTGTGCTGCCGCCATTCACGCTTTGCGAAGCGACGCGAAAGTTATTGTCGAAAGTCCGGCTAACACTGCCCACGATCACGCCACCCCAAACTGTTTGCGAGAGCAGCGAGCCATCGTAGCTGTAGTTGAGCGTTTGACCGCCGGGTGCGCTGAGGCTGGTCAGATTGCCAGTCGCCCCGCTGTAACCATAGGTGTAGACGCCATTGGGCAAAGTCAGCGTTTGTAATCGTCCCGCCGCATCGTAGGCGAAATTCAGCGTCAGGCTGTCCGGGCGCGTGATCGTGGTCAATTGCCGATCTGGGTTGTAGGTGAACTGTGTTGCCCCGGTGCCAGGGACGGTTGGGGGCGTGTAGCTCGTCAGCAGGTCAACGGCGTTGTAGGCAAACGAGTGTGCTGGGCGTCCGGGCGGTGTGACGGAAGTCAGGTTACCGTTGGCATCGTAGCCATACCCGATGATGCGCGCATCGGGCAAAGTCTGCTGAGTAACGCGTCCGGCGTTGTCGCGGCTGAAACCAACAACGCGGTTGAGCGGATCGGTAATCGAAGACAAGAAGCCGCTGGCACCGTAGCCATGAGTGAACAGGCGCGCCGTCCCGCCTGCGCCAAACGTCGCGGTCGCCAATCTGCCGCGCGCATCATAGGTGTAATTGGCCGCATCGAGATTGGCGAACTGCCGCTGCGTCCCTCGCCCTTGCACGTCAATCACCGTCGTTGTTTGCCGTCCGGCGGGCGAGCTGTCCGCAAAAGTTTTGGTCGCGGCCGTGAAGACGCTGGTGTAAATGCGCCCGTTGGTATTGAGCGTGCTGGTTTGGTTGGTCAGGCTCAGCGGATCCGCTGGGTTCGACAGTGCCACGGTGCGCCCGAAAGATGAATTAAAGATCAGATTCGCTGGAGTCGTAACAGTCGTGTTGGTCGTCAGCGGCGCTTGCATCCGCCAGCGCGGATCGGGGCCGAGCGTGCGGTTGGTCACTGTGCCATCGGGCGCGGTCAGCGTGCTGGTGCCGTTCTGCCGCTCAATCAGGATTTCCTGCAAGCCGTTCGATAACGTGGTGGTGCGTTGCCGGTCGCCGGTCGCCAGATTCTGCACCTGAAACGTCGAAGTCTGATTGAGCGCCGTGTTGCGCGTGACGGTGTAATTCGCGCCTGTCTCGCTGCGCGCCAGCGTCTGGAAGCCGGTTGCCGCATCGTCGTCGCGCGTCAAGCGGCCCTGCGCGTCGTAAGTGAACGCATTTTGGTTGTTGCGCGGATCGCGTTTGAGCGTGAGCAAGCCGCCGCTGGTGTAGGTGAATTGGTTTTGTTCGTTGTTCGGATTGGTGATCGTGGCGAAGTAGCCGTTGGCATCCAGCGTGACGGTCGTCAGTTGATTGAACGGACTGAGAATGCCGGTCGGCTGCCCAGAGCCGTTGCGCTGAATCGTGGTGACGTTGTTATCGCCGTCGGTGACGGTGATCAATCTGCCCGCGCCATCGTAGCCAAACGTATATTTCACCGCGTTGGTCAAGGTATTGATCGTTTGCAGATGGCGGCCCGCGCTGTTGAATTTGAATAGCTCGCTGCCATCCCTGGACGGCACGGCGATGTGCGAATTGTTGAAGCCGGGCAGCGGCGGAAAGACTTTGCGGATGCGATGGTTGTTGGTATCGCTGATGTAAATCGCACCGTCCGGCCCGAAGGCCACCTGGAGGGATTGGCGAATTTGTGCGGCGCGCGCGGGGCCACCATCGCCGCTGAAACCCAGGACGCCCGTGCCGGTGTAATTCGTGATGATGCCATTCGCATCAATCCGTCGAATGCGCGCATTGCTCCAATCGGCGAAGACGAGCGCGCCGTCCGGTCCCTGCGCAATGCCGTGCGGGTTACACAAGCGGGCGCTCACCGCTGGGCCGCCATCGCCCGTATTACCGCAGACGCCATCGCCCGCCACGACGCGAATAAAGCCGTCCGCCGTCACGCGGAAGATTTGATTCAAGACGAAATCCGTGAAATAGACCGAGCCGTCCGCCGCCGCCTTTACGCCGAGCGGCTCGTTCAGACACGCATTGACCGCGCTGACGGGACTGCTGCCGACTACCGTGCAGCCGCCCTGCGCCGCCGTCCGCCCGTTGCCCGCAATGGTCGTAATGATGCCGTCTGGCCCCACGCGCCGGACGCGCCGGTTGCCAGCATCGGTGAGGTAAAGCGCGCCATCGGGCGCAACGGTCAGGTTGTAGCGGCAACACCCTGCGGTCGTGCTCAACTGCGCCTGCGTGGCTGGGCCGCCATCGCCACAGCCGCCGGTCGGATCAGCGCACGTTTGGCCCGTGCCCACGACGGTCGTGATGACGCCGCCCGGCGCCACCTTGCGCACGCGGAACGCCTGGGCATCGAAAATATAAAGACTCCCATCCGGGCTGAAAGCGGTGTCGCTAGGGTGGTTCAACTGTGCGTTGACGGCCTGTCCGCCGTCGCCGCACGGCAGTGTCGGCGTACAGCCTGCGCCGGTACCCGCGACTGTCGTGACAATTCCGTTCAGGTCAACTTTCCGTATGCGCTTGTTCACGCTGTCGGCCACATAAAGCTCTCCGTTCGGCGCGGCAGTGGCGCTGAAGGGGAAGTTGAAGGCCGCCGCTGTCGCCAGCCCGCCGTCGCCGCTGAAACTTTGCGTGCCCGTGCCCGCCACGGTTGTGATCGAAGCATTGATCGTTTGCACGGTGCGCCGCGCGCCGTTGCCTTCATAGAGCGTGTGGTCGTTCGGGTCGTAAAAATGATGCACGTCCAATGACCAGCCGCCCAAGCTGAGCGCGCGGTCGTCGAACGCTCCCAGCATGCGCTGCGTGACTTGCGCCAGCGTGATTTCGCGCCGCGCCGCGTCGCCCGTGATGGGCACGCCGTTGCCGTTGTAGCCGAACTGGCTCGTGCGTATGTAGCTGCCGTCGTAAACATTGCCGACCCGCACCATCGCCGTCTGTTTGCCCTGCATCGTGCGCCCGTAAGTGTCCAGGCCGTCCCAAGTGAAGACCGTGCTTTGATTGATCTGCGCCGGAAAGCTTTGCGTGAAGGTGCGCCCGGCCACCGTCACCGTCAGTTCGATGCGTTTGAGCGAAGCCGGAAGCGCCGCGCCGCTCAGTGGAACGTTGATTGAACGCGCCGCCACACGGCCAGTCTTGCGGTCGCTGCTGTAACGCAGCTTGAAGGGCGAACCAACGATGCTCAGTTCTTCGCCGAGCGTCTGGCCTTGCGCACCGATGATGCAGCCGTCGCATTCGTCCTGATCGTCGGGCGGAGCGTCGCCGTTGGATGGCGGGCCGCCGCCCGGCGGCCCCGCATCCGGCGGCGGGCCATACGGCCAATTCGAATCCCACGGCGAGAAGTGAATGATCGGCACGCGCCACAGGCTCTGATTGACGGCATAGAGCGTCGCCAGCGTTTGTCGCTCGGCGGTGTTGATGCCCAGCGCGGCGTATTGCGGATCGGTGGCGGGCACGCCATTCCCATTCACATCCAGATTCGCCGTGCCACTCGTGAGGCTCAGGATTTTCACCACGCGCCCGCTCGCTGAAGCCACCCACTGGCCCGTCGTGCGGTCATACGCGCCCGACGGAATGTCTCCGCCAACCTCGAAGTGCAAAAAGTTTTCGTTGTATTGCACGACCGGCTGGCTGAAGGTCGTCTCGGTCGCACCCGCCGCTACGGCTTCGTCCAGGCTGTATTCCACGGCGTAAGTGTAGGCGCTGTTCGCCGGCAACTCGCCGGGCATCGCGTTGACGCCGTTCGCGCCGGTGGTGAATTCGGTTGCGCGCACGTGCACCTTATCCAAACCGACCATTGCGCCGCCCGGCAATTTCATGGTCGCGGTCGTGCCTTGTTTGAAGAGCAGCGCGGTGCGCCGCGTGCCCGAACTGTCGGTGTTGACGCTGCTTTGCGCGACTTGTATCGGTGTCGCGGCCAGCAGGTCAATGAAGGCCACGTTCGCGTCGTAACCCATCAACACCACATCCGGCACGCCGCAGTAATCCTGCCAGGGCACGTTATCCGTGCGTTGCAGCGGCAGGAATCCGACCTTCTCGTACTGCACCGTCAACACACCGCCGCCATTGACGGCCAGATCAAAGCGGCCATCGGCGCGGCTCAAGGTCTGGCCGTATTCGGGATGATTCAAGACCGTGACTTTGACCAGCGGCAACGGGTTGTTGTTTTTGTCGAGCACGCGGCCTTTCAAGACAGCCGCGCGCACTTTGTTGATCGTGCCCGGCGCGACGCCCGTTTGCACCGGATTCGGGCCGGTGTAAAGAAATTCGGTCGCATCGCCCAGCGTCGTGGCGACGGTCATATCCAGCGGCGGCGCGCTGAGCGTGGGCGGCGTGGTGGGATCGGCATTGACGATCACCTGCACGTCATCACTCGCGCTGCTCTGCCCATTCATAACCGTCAGCCGCAGGCTGTATGTGCCATTGACGCGGAAGAGCGCGCTCGTCGCCAGCCCGCTCGCATTCCCAAACAACACGCTGGCGGGGCCGCTCAACAGACTCCATTCGGTGCTGGTCGCGCCGCCCGTCACCGTGCCCAATAACATAGCCGTGTTGGGCAGCGTGATGACCTGGTCGGCGCCGGCATTGACGGTCAGCGGGCCGTTGACGGTGATTTGCACATCATCGCTGACCGCCAGCGCGCTATCGTTGGCCGTCAGCCGCAAGACATACACGCCCGTTGCGCTGAACGTCGCCGTCGTGGCGGCCTGATTGGCGTTGCCAAAGGTCACTGTGCCGAGGCCGCTCAGCTTGCTCCAATTGGCCGTCAAGCTGCTGCCAATTGGCAGACCGTCATCGCTGACCTGTCCGGCGAGTTGGGCCGTTGCCGTTTGTGCAATCGTTTGATCCGCGCCCGCGTTGGCGAGCGGCGGCTGGTTGGCGGGCGGCGGGGTGAAATAGCCCGCCAGATCAATCACCAGGTCGGTCGTGGCTTGTGAATACAGCTTGAAAGCCCCGTCAGCATTGCCCAACCCCGTGATGAAATGCCGGTTGATGATTTGCCCGGCGTTGTAATTCGAGGTCGCAATGGTGGGCTGCGTGGCGCTGCTCGGCCAGACGGTCAGATAGCCGCCGCCTACCGGCAGCACCACCGTCGCGTTGCCCACCACGCCTAGCGCCGTCGCCGGAATCGTCAGTCCATCGCACAACCCGCGCGCCACCTGCGTGTAGACTTGATTGCCGTTGAGCGGCACATTCGGTTTGAAGCAACCGGGAAAGGCCGCGTTGTTGCGCGTTTCGAGCAAGCGCACCGGATGCGCCAGCGGCGTAAACAGCAGGCCCGCGCCATTGGCGTCCACGGCTTCGGCGCTGAAATAGCCCAGCACGTCAATCACCAACTCGGTCGTCGCGGTGGTGAAGATCTTGAACTGCCCGGCGGGCGACAGGCCTACGGTGAACGGCCCATTGACGATTTGATTGAATTCGTAATTCGAACTCGCCACCAGCGGACGCGCGGCGTCCGCCGGGAAGAGCGTCAGGTAACCGCCGCTTTGCGGGCCGACCGTGGTGGCGTTGCCCGCGATGGCGCGCGCCATCGGCGGAATGCCCGTGCACGTGCTCACCGCCGTTTGCAGCGTGTCTACGCCGCCCGGCAATGGCGCGCCCGGCCGCACGCAACCGACGGTTTGGCCCGCGCGCGTTTCGAGCAAACGCACTGGGCTGGGCAAGGGATGAAAGTAAAGACCCGCCGTGGCGGGCGGCGCGTAATAGCCGGTCACATCCACGACCACCTCAGTCGTCGTCAACGCGTAGATGTTGAATGCGCCATCGGCCACGCCCAGGCCGACGGTGAAAACATTGTTGACGATTTCGTTGGCCGTGAAATTGGTGCTGGCGACGGTCGGTTGCGCCGCGCCGCTGGGATACAG
>JAYUCP010000710.1:0-17212 GCA_043740245.1 Acidobacteriota bacterium
TCACAAGTCCTGACGGATAACTCATCCCGAAGGATGTCATTGACAAAGAGCTTCGTGCTGAGGAGCCGTGTGAGGTGGAAACTCTCACGCACGGTTTTGTAGCAGGGGCGGGGGAAGCGATTCCCTCGCCTACTGTAACCGTAGCCGCTTTCCGTAGCCGAGTGGTTTGAAGGGAGAGGCGCGGCACGGTTAATGCGGTGTTAGATCGTTTGGCAATCTGAAATTTGCACCACACCAATCCGCCCGCCTCCCGGCTGCGCAAAAAGCCCTGAACTGCTATGCTGACGGCCATGCAACGCAGCAACGACGAAACCAGCCTTTTCCCTGAATTGGAAGCACCCGTGCCGAATGCGGCGGCGGTTGATCTGTCAGCGCCGCTGGCCGAACGTATGCGCCCGCGCACGTTGGATGAGTTCATCGGGCAGATGCAAATCGCGGGGCCGGGCAAGCTGTTGCGACGCTTGATTGAAGAAGATCGCCTGACTTCGCTGATCTTTTGGGGGCCGCCGGGCACGGGCAAGACGACGCTGGCGCAAATCATCGCGCGCCGCACCGCCGCGCAATTCAGCCCGTTCAGCGCCGTCACCTCCGGCATCAAGGAAATCAAACAGGTGATGGAAAACGCCGCCAAGCTGCGCGCCAGACTGGGCAAGCGCACGGTGCTTTTCGTTGACGAGATTCATCGTTTCAACCGCGCGCAGCAGGATGCGTTTCTGCCTTACGTTGAAAACGGCACGATCATTTTGATCGGCGCGACGACTGAGAACCCTTCGTTCGAGGTCAATTCGGCGCTGCTCTCGCGCGTCAAGGTCTTCGTGCTCGAAATGCTGAGCGAGGCCGAGTTGGTGCGGATTCTGGAACTGGCGCTCAACGATGCTGAACGCGGGCTGGGCAAGTTGAATGCGCAACTCAGTGCCGAACAGTTGCTGCGGCTGGCGCAATTCACGGGCGGCGATGCGCGTTCGGCGCTGACGACGCTGGAACTGGCCGTCAATACAGTCGCGCCGAATGAAGCTGGTGTGCGCGTGGTCGGCGATGATGATTTGCGCGAAGCCTTGCAACGCGCGGCGGCGCTTTACGACAAGAAAGGTGAGCAGCATTACAACCTGATTTCGGCCTTCATCAAATCCATTCGCAACTCCGACGCTAACGCCACGCTCTATTGGCTGGCGCGCATGATCGAGGGCGGCGAAGACCCGATGTATATCGCACGCCGCATCGTGCATCACGCTTCCGAAGACGTGGGGCTGGCCGATCCGCAGGCTTTGGTCGTGGCCGCCGCCGCCGCGCAGGCCGTGCACCTGATCGGCTTTCCCGAAGCGCGTTGCGCGCTGGCCGAAGCCGCCGCCTATCTGGCCTGCGCGCCGAAATCGAACAAAGTTTATGTGGCGTATGAACTGGCCGCCGAAGATGCGCGCGCGACGCAGGCGGAGCCGGTGCCGCTGCATTTGCGCAATGCGCCGACCGCGTTGATGAAAGGGCTGGGTTACGGCAAGGGTTATCAATACGCGCACGATTTTGCGAACGCGCGGACGGACATGGTTTGTTTGCCGGAGAAGCTGAAAGAGCGGCGTTATTACGAAGGCGAAGCGCAAGTTAAAATTGAGTTGACGCCGCCCGCCGAGAAATGAACAATGGCGGCGTGTTGGGCGTGAGAAGTAGACCCCCGCGACAGAAGGCGCGCCCCTTCCTTCTTCACCACTAAATTAAGCAGTACCACGCAGCGCTCACCCCGCCTCATCTACGGATAGCCCCGTTCTGACATCATCTCGTTGTGGCGCAGCCCAGTGCAGCCGGAGTTGATCCACTTGTTTAGATTATTTAGGCTGACAATCAAGGCGGCCCCAGCTTGATTGTCGCGCTTGTGTGACGCGAAAGTACGTTCTATGTCCTCCCCTCAATGGCAACAAGCCAGTCAAATTGTGCAAGAGGCGCGTCTGCGTCCGGCGCATGAACGCCCGTCATTTATCAACCGGTCTTGTGCCGGCAATGAGGCGTTGTTGCAGGAAGTCGAAATCCTGTTGCGCTACTATTCGGCTGCGGACAGCGATAAGAGCCCGCCCGAACAGGCGGCGCCGGCGACCACCACTGAACCCCTGGAACATTGGTCGCAACCATCGCGCCGGGGGGCGCGTTCGACCGGGCCGTTGCCAGCGCATCACGCGGAGCATAACACTGGCGGCATGGCTGAAGCGCCCGCCGCCGCGGATTGGGTTGCCAGGCAAGAAGCGCAATCGTTCGATGCCGTGCGCGACGTTTTTCGCCGCATAACAGATTCGCTGCCTAACCTGACGGCTGAGCAGCCATCCGTTGACGCCCTGTCGCTCGACACGCCTACGTTTTACATCGTGCCACCTACTTCCGGCTTGGCCTCCGGCAATGCCACGACCGAACTGATCAACGAACTGTCGAAGGGCCTGGAACCGTTGTATTCAGAGGCCACCATACATCCCTTGCCGCCCAGCAATGGGCAGCCGTCCAATCAATCTTTTGGTCAATCTTTGGGCCAGCCCTTCGGCCAAACAGTGGATTTGCAACACGGGACGGAAGAGATCGTGCAGCCGCTGGCGGCAACGGTTGAAACCACGCCGCCCCAAACCGGCGCCTTGAATCAGGGCTTGTCAGGCGGGACGCAAAGACTCGCTAACGAAGCAGGAACTTCAACTCCATTGAATGCGCCGACAGTGCGCCCGGTCTTTGAGCAACCGGCGCGCCGCGGGCAATTTGAGCAGCCGACTTATCGTCCGCTTTATCCGAGTTTGCCACCGCCGCCGCCCGTGCTCGAACAACCAACACCACGGCCAAACTCCGAGCAACCATCGCAGCGGCCAAACTTCGAGCAACCCTCGCAGCGGCCAAGCTCCGAGCAACCACCGCAGCGGCCAAATTTTGACCGGCCCTCGCAGCGGACAGGCGATAACCAGCCAGCGCCAGCGCCACGGCCAAGTTTTGATCAACCGGCGCAACGTCCGAATGCCGAAGCTCCGCCACGGCCAAGTTTTGATCAACCGGCGCAACGTCCGAACTTCGACCAAGCCTCAGTGCAGCCCGCACCCGCCGGGCAGTCGCAGCGGCTGGACGCCAAGCCGCTGGATGGGCGCATGCTGGCGCATTACCAGGTGTTGACCGAAATTGGACGTGGCGGCGTGGGACGGGTTTATCTGGCGCAGGATACGCGCCTGGGGCGGCGTGTCGCGTTAAAGCTGTTGTCGCGGCATGCGACGCACGATCCTTACCGCGTGCGGCGCTTTCAACAGGAAGCCCGCGCCGCGTCGGCGCTGAATCATCCGAACATCCTGACGATTCATGAGATCGGCGAATACAAGGGCGTGCAATACCTCGCCACTGAATATGTCGAAGGCCGCACGCTGCGCAGTTTGGTCGAGCGGGGCCGTTTCAAATTGAATATCGCCGCCGAAATCGTTATCCAGGTGGCCGGCGCGCTCGAAGCTGCGCACCGCGCCAACATTGTGCACCGCGATATCAAACCCGAAAACCTGATGCTCCGTCAGGATGGCTACGTCAAAGTGCTGGATTTCGGCATCGCCAAGCTCTGCACCAAGGACCCCGGCGGCGAGTTGCAGGATGAAGCGGCTGAGGCAGTGCCAGATCATCCTTTCACCCCGCATCCCGCGCTCACTGCGCCCGGCGCGGTGCTGGGCGCCCCCAATTACATGTCGCCCGAACAGGCGCGCGGTTTACGGATTGACCGGCGCACAGACATTTTCAGTCTGGGCAGCGTGTTGTATGAGTTGGTGACCGGCCAATGTGCGTTCAAAGGCCCGACGCAAAGCGATGTGCTGGCCGCGTTGCTGGCGCGTGAACCCGCGCCGCTCGCGCAACATTTGCCGGGTGTTCAGCCCAAGGTGTTGCAAGAGTTGCAGCGCATTTTGAACAACGCTTTGGAGAAAGACCGTGAGCGGCGCTATCAGTCCGCCAAAGAATTAGCGGCGGATTTGAAGGTCTTCAAGCAGTTATTACTAGAGCCCTGGCGCACTGGCGAGTTGGCGCAACCGTTCCCAACTGCGCAAACCGGCGCTTTGCCCGGCGGCCCCAAGGTCACCAGCCGGTTCGCCACGCCGCCAGCCGAAGTTAAAGCCGACGCACAGCCGGATGAGCAAACCACGCTCAAGCCAGGCACTGACAGCGCGGCGGCGGCGCAAACCGCACAAGCCCAGGCCACAAATCAGCTAACGAATCAAGCAATTGGCCAGCCAGCAGCGGCTGGCATCGCGAAGGCACAGCCGGTCTGGCAGCGGCAACGCCGGGCGCTGCTGGTTGGCGTGCTGTTCTTAATAGCGGCGGCGGGAGCCTATTGGGCTTACACGCGCTGGCAAGGCCGCCCGCCCGACGCTTCCATCGCGGTGCTGCCCTTCGAGTACGCCCCGGCGGCGCGCATGGATGATGTTGAACGCGAATATCTGGCGGATGGCTTGACCGAAAACCTGATCCAGCGGCTTTCGCAAGTGCCGAACCTGAAAGTGATCGCGCGCAATTCGGTCTTTCGCTACAAAGGCAAAACGCCCGAGGCGCGCACGGTTGGGCAAGCGCTGGAAGTCGGGACGGTGCTCAATGGCCGCATTACGCCGCACGGTGGCGCGTTGACGGTGACGGTCGAACTGGTTGATGTGCGCACCAACACCATCCTCTGGGGCCAGCAATACGAAAGCGAAGCCCGCGATGTGCACCTGTTACAAAGCAAGCTCGCCAACCATATCGCCGACCAATTGCGCGTGCGGCTGAGCGGAGCTGAACGCGCACGCCTGGCCAGCCGCGACACCGAGAACGTCGAGGCTTACAAGCTTTATCTCAAGGGCCGCCATCTGTGGAACCAGCGGCGCGGCGAGGCGATCAAACGCAGCATCGAGAACTTTCAACGCGCCATCCTGCTCGATCCCAATTACGCGCGCGCCTATGCCGCCTTGGCTGACAGCTATGCCCTCGCGCCGATTTACAGCGAGACCTCGCCCGAAGAGGCTGTGGCTGCGGGCAAAGATGCCGCCGCGCGCGCGCTCGAACTCGACCCGCTACTGGCCGAACCGCACGCCGCGCTCGGCTTCATACGCCATCAATACGAATGGAATTGGGCCGGGGCCGAGCAGGCTTACCAGCGCGCGCTGGCGTTGAATGAGAACTACGCGACCGCGCACCAGTGGTACAGCAGCTTCCTGTCCAGTTTTGGCCGGGCTGACGAAGCGCTCCGTCAGGCCGAACGCGCCCGCGAACTCGATCCCGTCTCGACGTCCATCAGCACCAATTTAGGGGCGACACTGTATTACGCCCGCAAGTTCAGCCAGGCCGTCGGCCAATTTCAGAAAGCCCTCGAATTGAATCCGAACGCCGCCGGCGTACACGCGCATCTGGGGATGGCCTTTGAACAGCAGCAACAATACGAACTGGCGCTTGCCGCTTATCAACGCGCGATTGCCCTGTCGGGCGACAATACGCAGACGAAATTGCGGCTGGCGCGTACCCTGGCCTTGGCCGGTAAGCCAGCCGAAGCCCGCAAGCTGCTGGACGAATTGCAGCAATACGCCGCGCCCGGCACGGTGCCGCTTTATTTGGTCGCCGGTATTTACTCTGCCCTCGGCGAAAAGGAGCAGGCGCTCGTCACTTTGACCCAGTCAGTCGCGCTGCGCGAAGAGAGCGTCATCTGGCTGAAAGTTGATCCTCAACTCGACTCGTTGCGCAACGATCCGCGCTTCACTGCTTTGCTGAAAAGCGTCGGGTTTACGAAATAGAAATTGAGCTTGCCGCAGATTGACGCAGAAAAACGCAGCTAGCGGCAACTCAGTGGCCGGTTTGATCTGCGTTCTCAGCGTTTATCTGCGGCTGAGTTCTTTCTGCTTTGAATCCGTGCGCAGTTTTTTTCTTTCTTAGGACTTACGCAGAATTGCAGCTTTCAAGGGCTTACAGTGGCATTGCCGGTTTGCAAGTCCTTTGTTTTTAATAAAGCGGGTTTTTTCTGCGTAAGTCCTATTTCTATCACTTCAGCCGTTGAGCCAGCGGTGTTTTCGCCAAGCATGCCGTATAATTCCCGCCGCCTGACCAAACTCAATCAGTAGCAACCAAAACGTTATGAATTATCACCGCGCTTATTTAGCCTTTGTCATTTGCCTATCCGCCGCCTGGCTGTTTTCGGTGACAGCCCAAACCAAACGCGCGATGACAGTGGAAGACGTCATTGCCATCAATCGTCCCGGCGACGTGCAACTTGCTCTGGATGGCCGCCGCGTCGCCTTTGTCGTCACCGCTTGGGATCGGGAAGCCGACCGTTTCAATTCGGATATTTGGACGGCGCTGGCCGATGTGGGCGGCTCTGGGGCGCGGCTGACGTTCAATGCGCAGCGCGACGACCATCCGCGCTGGTCGCCGGACGGGCAACGCCTGGCCTTTTTGTCGGAACGCGCTGACAACACAAGCGCCCAAATCTATCTGATCAATCCGCAAGGCGGCGAAGCGCAACCGCTGACCACCCACGGCGCGGCGATCCAGACCTTTGAATGGTCGCCCGACAGCCGCTACCTCGCGTTTATCGCCGAAGAGCCGAAGCCCGCCGCGAAAACAAAAACCAAACCCCCCATCGTCGTGGATGAAGACCTGCGTTACGCGCAACTCTGGGTCATCGAGGCCGCCACGCGGCAAGTCAAACAACTGACCAAGGGCGCGCGCCATCTGGCCGACTTCGGCTGGTCATACGACACCACACAAATCGTTTTCACCGCCCGCCAATCGCCCAAGCTGGAGAGCACCGACACGACCGAAGTTTTCGTGCTGCCCTTCCGGTTTGAGAACGAGACGCTCGAGAGCGCCCAGGCGCGGCAAATCACGCGCGGCAATGGCGCTGAAACCCAGCCGCGTTTTTCGCCCGATGGCCGCTGGCTTTCGTGGCTCGCCCGCGCCGACGGTTCGGCCAATGCGGGGCCCGAACGGATTCACCTGTTCCCGGCCAATGCCGTGGGCGCAGTCCCCGAAGCGCGCGTGCTCGCGCCCAAGTTCAACGGTTACATTCGCGCCTACCGCTGGCTGTTCAACAGCGCGCAACTGATTGTTCAAGCCGACATCGGAGTGCACGCGCGCCTTTACAGCCTTGATCTGAGCGGGCGCGCGCCCCAGTTGATGACGCCCGGCGATGGCGTTTGCGGTTCGTTTGCGGCCAGCCCGGATGGCTTCCAAGTGGCTTACACTTTCGAGCACCCGCGCATGGGCAGCGAAGTCGCCAGCTTGAATGCGCGCACCTTGCTGCCGCTGCAATTGACCCAACTCAATCCGCAAACAGCCGACCTGTTGCTCGGCCAGACCGAAACGGTCAAATGGAAATCTACCGATGGCACAGAAGTCGAAGGGCTGTTCTTTTATCCATCCGGTTATGAATCGGATCGGCGCTATCCGCTCGTGACCTACATTCACGGCGGACCCGAGAGCGCCAACACGCGCGGCTTCAACGCCTCTTGGAGCGCGCCGGTGCAGGTGCTGACGGGGAAAGGCTATGCCGTCTTTATGCCGAACTATCGCGGCTCGTCGAATTACGGCGCGGCCTTTGCGCAGGCCAATTCGCTGAAGGCGGGCCAGGTTGATTCCGCCGACGTGCTGAGCGGCATTGACGAACTCATCAAACGCGGCCTCGTTGATGAAACCAAACTGGCGATTGCCGGTTGGAGTTACGGCGGCTATCTGAGCGGCTGGCTGATCGGCCAGACCAAGCGCTTCAAATGCGCGGTCTATGGCGCCGGGCTGTCGAATGCCGTTTCTTACTGGGGCACGGCGGACATCACTTACCAACGCGAACGCTTGCACGGCGGCACCCCCTGGGACGCGCGCAAAACATACGATCAGCAATCGCCGCTGACCTATTTGCCGAACGCCAAAACCCCAACGTTGATTTTTCACGGCGAACGGGATGATCGTGTGCCGCTGGGCCAATCTCAGGAAAGCTATCGCACCCTCAAACGGCTCGGCGTCCCGGTGCAATTGGTTATTTACCCTGAGCAAGGACACGGTTTGTCAGTGCCCAGTTACCAGTTGGATAAGCTCAACCGCGAGGTGCAGTGGCTAGACCGCTATCTCGGTAATCGGCAGCCCTAGCCTTAAGACTGGGGTTTGTCTTACAAGAAAGTAGCGATTGGTTGTTTGAGCCGGACAAAACGATGAGAAAAACAGGGAAAATTCTCAGAAAGTAGTCGAAATGGATAATTATTTATTGACAAACTGAAATAGGGAAGTAAACTCTGGCCGTCTGTTATTCCACTCAATACCCCAATTAACAGGCGACTCATAGACACGAACGTAACGTATTTGACAGGACGGATTGCAGCGAACCCAAGCCACACGTAGCGCTGCTCCTGCCCAATAACAAATTCTGATTCATTCCTGCGTCTCGCAGAGCATTTGCTGAGAACAACTGTCAAAGGTGTAAGTTGTCGTCCAGGCGAGCTTCACCGTTTCATCGGTTGACCATTGATCAATTCGGTGTCTGGCATGGCTTTGACTTAGTACCTTGAAGTGCTTTGTTTCATGTCATACGCAAAAGTTGAGTTGGTCTGAGTGGGTGAGTTGTGTCTTGAGATGCGCCCGCGAGTTACTTGAAATAACAAATAGTTACTATTGCCTGGCGCTGAAATTTGAAGCCTTCGTTGACAGCGCAAGCGGGTTTTCGATTACGTTGTATGGGCTATTCAGCAGTAAAAAAGAATCGCCGGCATTCAACCTCAAGGCTGCGAGGCGGGCAGGGCGCAGAGCCCGCTGAGGCTTTTACGCCAAGTACACCCTTACCCGTTGAAATCAAACTTCGGCAACAAGTGGTGGCTACACAGGAAGAAGAACGCAAACGCCTGGCCCGCGAGTTACACGATCAAATCGGACAATACACTGCCGCGCTCAGAATTGGCCTGGAAGCTTTGCAGGCGACCTTGAGTGAGCAACAACTTGATTGCGGCGCAATAATGCAATTGCGCGGGTTAATCGAGCAATTAGACCAAGAAATGGATTACCTGATCTTGACGTTGCGCCCGCCCACTCTCGGCGGCGGTTTGAAAGCCGCCTTGTTGCAGTACGTGCTGGAATGGTCGGAGCGGCAGCGGATCACCGTGGATTTTTATGGCGAGGAGAAAACCTTCCCCAACTTATCCGCCGAAATAGAGATTTCAGTCTATCGAATCATTCAGGAAGCATTGAATAACATCCTCAAGTATGCGGCAGCGAAACACGTGAGCATTATTTTGGAAAGCCAGCGCGGCGTTTTGCAGTTGGTGATCGAAGACGATGGCTGTGGGTTCGACTACGCGCAATTCTGCCGCGAACGGCAAGTCCGGCGTTGTTATGGACTGGCCGGGATGGCAGAGCGCGTGGCTTTGGTGCAAGGTAGTTTCGAGCTTGAATCTGAGCCGGGCAAAGGCACTACGATCTTTGTGCGGATTCCCCTCGCAGTTTGTTAGGCTCGAACGATAACTTCAAAGGAGCGGTGTGGTGGAAAATCTTAGCGTTTTTCTGGTGGATGATCATGCGGTGTTGCGCGAGGGCTTGCTGGGCCTCATCAACCGGCAAACCGACATGCAAGTAGTGGGACAGGCGGGTGACGGCCAAGCGGTGTTACGGCAAGCGCCTAATCTCAATCCGGCAGTGGTGGTGATGGATATCTCAATGCCGAAGATGAATGGGATCGAAGCGACCGAGCGGCTGAAGCAGGTTGCCCCACAATCTAAGGTTGTGATTCTAACGCGCCATTGTGACGTGGGGTATTTGCGCATGATTATGCAGGCCGGGGCCGCCGGCTATGTTTCCAAACAGTCCGATTCGGCTGATCTGTTGACCGCCATTCGTACCGTCGCCGCGGGTGGCACCTTCATTGACCGCGAGTTGACTGGCCGATTGCTCAATAACTACTTGGGCCGTCAGCTCCCGCAAGCCAATGGCATGTTGGTTGACATGACGGAGCGCGAAGAAAGCGTGTTGCGCCTGATTGCCTGGGGGCACAGTAATAAAGAGATCGCGGATCAGTTAGGGATTAGCGTCAAAACCGTCGAATATCACAAAGCGCGCGCGATGGAGAAACTCACGCTACGCAGCCGCGCCGAAGTAGTCAACTATGCGTTGCACAGAGGCTGGCTGCAGGAAAATTGAAACGCCAGTATATGTCCAGCCATCAGCTATAAAAAGCGGGAATCAGCGGGTAATGCTAAAAAGCGAAACGCTGACGGCCTAGGTTGTGCGACAACTGCGGGGATGATTGCTGGCAATCAAATTGGAATAACGACAATCACGATTGGCGTTAAGTTGCAGCAAGTTAGTGAATGTTGCGGCAGGCTTAGCGCGTTGCTGAAGTAACAAGTCGTTGTTTCATGGTTTAGGCGAAAGGAGGAAGGTTAGGGATTTTTCTAGGGCGAATTACGGTTTATCCCGATAGACGCAGAATCCGAAAGCTGCGATAAAACAACCGGGAAGTTACACGTAGCTTCTCACTCGCCGCGACTACCACCCACCACCAAACTGCTTACACCCGCAGGTTTCATGGCAGTGTTCCAAACTCACTTTCCGGAAGCTGTCACGCAATCGAATGCGGCCACCACACCTAAACCAGGCAAACACAAGCCCCTAAAACGGGCCCGGAGGAAGACTATGAAAATGGTGAATAAGCGAGAGCGCGGCACGGTGGCGATCACCGGCACGTTGGGGATGATTGTGTTCGTCATGGCGGCGGGTCTCGCCATAGACATCAGCCATCTCTATCTGGCGGGTTCGGAATTGCAGAATGCGGCGGATGCGTCGGCAATCGCCGGCGCTTCGATGTTGGATGGCTCGGCGACCGGCGTGACCCTGGCGGTGGATGCCGCCTTGGCCACGCAAAATCGCTACGAGTTCGGCAAACAGGTTGCCACTTTCACGCGGGAAGACGTGCGCTTTGCGGTCAATTTCAGCGACTTCAACAGCGGCGGTTATCAGGAAGGGGCGGCGCGCGCTATCGCCGACAAGATTCGCTTTGTCAATGTGATTATCAAAGACAAACCCATCGATGTGCCGTTCGCGGGAATAGCCCTGACCTCCAATTCGTCCAATTCGTCGGGCCAGACGATGGCGGCGCCAACTCGCGGGGTTACGCTAGGCGACACCGGCACGGGCAGTGGCACGGCAACCCCGCCGCGTGTCGTCAGCCTGTCGCGCCAATCCATCGCGGGATTTTCTTCCGGCTTGAATGTGCTCTGCGATTCCATCGTCCCGCTGTCGGTTGTGCAGGATGACGTGACGCGCGCGCCGCTGGACGTGGATGCGGCCTGTCCGAACCAATGGGAATTCACGCCGGGTTGTAAATACATCGTGCGGCGCGGCTCGAACGGCAACGGCCAGACGGGCAGCATCTCGGCGGGCAATTATCTGATTCTGGCGCTGACCGCGAGCCGCGGCGGCAGTGACGCGCGCGCGGGTACGGCCGGGAATGCGGCGGGTTGTTACAAGCCCGGCGACATCGTGGGCACTGAGCCGGGCATCACCGCCGGCCCGATTCGGCAAGGCTTGGATACCCGCTTTGGCGATTACGCGTCGGGTCTGGACGCGGCGGTCTTTCCGCCCGACCTCAATGTCAAAGAGAACATCACCTTCGCGCAGTATCAAAGCGGACTGGCGGCCTACCAGCAAGCTCCGAATATAACCGGGCGGCAC
Source organism: Acidobacteriota bacterium (assembly GCA_043740245.1). Lineage (GTDB taxonomy): Bacteria > Acidobacteriota > Blastocatellia > RBC074 > RBC074 > JACPYM01. Next base: position 11,653 of record JAYUCP010000710.1, read on the forward strand.
GGCCGGCGCATCATCATCATCCCGGTCATCAACCTGCGTGAATACGACAACGGCCGCGACACCGTGAAGATTTATAAGTTTGCCGCCTTTTTCCTGCAAAAACGCGTGGATGGCGGGAATGGCGGCGACATTTGGGCGGAATACATCACGATGAACGTCCAGGTGAATGACGGCTACATCAGTGGCGGGGACGGCAAGACGCAGTTCTCGATGCCCGTGCTCTATCGCTGAACCAGCGAAAAGTAGCCCAGGCCAACCCACGCTTTGCGCCCGTGACAGCCAGCCAAGCCGTTGAGTGGTTGTCAACCGAAGGGCGGTGCCGGTTAAGCCGCCCAGATATTGCGGACAGAATCGTGACCAAACTCGTTGTCAGGAAGAAGCGCGGAAGGTGAAGCGTGCTTCGTGCCCCGCGTTTCTTCCCGGTTATTTTTTTGTCGCCCCGGGTTGGGTTGGTTGAGCGGAATAACAGCCGGATCATTTCCCGACCCTAGCAATAAGCCAGGCAAAAACCATCAGGAATTTAGACAGGATTTACCGGATTCACGAACGAGCAGTATTGACAGGCCATTTCGACAGCAGCGTGTCAATCCTGTTCGCAATCTTGTCAATCCTGGTGCGCCAAGCAAGCTTGGCAAAGCTGGTCAGGTGAAAGTCCTGACACTGTAATAGCCCGTTCAGCAGTAAGCCGGGCGAGCGTCGGTCAGCAGCAATGCTGGGGACGAAGCCTCGTGCCGGCGAACGCGCGAGCCGTAGCGAAAGCGAACCCATTTCGGCCTCGTTACACTTTTTTTGAAGGCGGGTCAATCGTCCAGGATAGATGAAGCCTGCCAGCGTCGTGGAAGCAACGGGCAGAGGCACACGACGAGCCTTCCAGGGTGAGAGGGGACAGCGTGCGCGGAAAGCTTTGTCAGGAACTTGGGAGACCCGGCAGCGTGTGAGCGCCGGCTTACAACCGCGGGCGGGAATGCATAACCGTGCGACGGGCGCTGGCCGGGAGTCGGACAGGTTCATAGTAGTGTTGACGCGCGTAACGACCGCCGAGCGAAGGGGCCTGAGCTGTAGTGCGTTTCTCTCAGAGGAGGTGAGTTCCGATTGAATAACTCTACTACGGAAAGAAACTCTCGCAACTGAGACAGAAACAGGGTCAGAAGGCGAAACAGGAGACGCAGCCAGCGACGCCTCAAGAAACCCGCGAACGAAAGTTACTACGCCTGTTCAAACGGCTGGGCGTAGAGTTTCTGGGAGGCGCGCGCAACTGCCTGATAAACCACTGACCGAGAACTACAGCGTGAGCCGGATGCGGCAAATCCGCACGTCCGGTTCGAGTAGGGGAAAGGCAACGGCGCGGCAAGGCATCAGTCTCGTGAGACACGCACGGGGAAACCCTGACACGGATTATGGCGGAGCCTAAACATCAATGTTCCTCTTCTACTCGACTCTAAATCGGAACAACTGAGATTGGTACATTTAAGTGCAACTGCACACACCAGACACGGTGTTCAGAGTTCCGCCTTTAGGCGGCGGTGGCGCGCAGCGCCAATTAGCGCGCCTGCGGCGCGCCACCGCCTAAAGGCGGAACTCTGAACACCGTGGCAGCACGGTTGTGGTTTCGGCCAGTGTGCCAATCTTGCTTGTCTTGATTTAGACCTGATTGCTTTTTCCTGTGAACTTAAGTTCCTGTGCAAAATGAAGCTGGTATAAAGAATCGTGATTTAGGCTAATTTCAAGGCTGACCGCAATTCAAAATACCGGAAAGATTTTGCACCCCTACTTATCAGCGCAAACCACTGTTAGCCAAATGCCAAACTCGGCGGGAATTTCCTAGTCGTAAATGCTGTTTTTCCCGATAGACGCTGAATCTGAAAGATGCGACAAGTATCGGCGAAGAGACAAGTCTCTACCTATCCGTCGCGGCAACCCCACTGCGCGACGGATAGCCGCCATCGGAAAGATGGGCCGTGATTTGCATCCTAAAAAACATCCTGTCCGTGAGTGAAGCATTCCCTTGGGCCGTATTGATTGCGTCAATCAAGTTATTACCGAAACTAGAAACCACGTGAGTTGCTGCTACCTGTTACGAGCGTTGTTATGCCATCAGTTAAGAAGCACGAACCTGCTTTAGCGAACTGGGCGATTGCCGAGGTTAGACAGTTGGCCACTTACACGGGATAATTGCGCATTGATACTGACATACAAGGCGTTTGGCATGGAAAGTAGCTTGCCTTGTTATTACTGCGTTATTTTTGTGTGGAGCTATTATAGGTTTCATTTTTGTTGACCCGTCAGGGTGTGTGATTGGGTTGACAAATCACCGGATGAGGTAGCGTGGAAATAGGGGAACGCCTCGTCCGTTTCTTGATGCCGGTCAGTGGTTAAACTGCTGACCGGCATTTTGATTTTGGCCTGATGATGTTGCTCATCCCCGTTGCGCTCTCGGCCCGCCGAAAAATTTGGGTTCGGCCGCAATTGGTTGAGATTGGCTTGGCCTTGTTACACAATCCGCCGTCCTGTACACAATTCCGTCTTATCCGTTTGAAGACTGCCTCTTGCTTCATCAGTTTCAGCCTGATGCCGTAGGAGGTTGGGAACGCACCACTATGCAATTAGCCGATCTCTTTGACCTTTCACTCGTGGGGCGCGCCGCCGCGGTGGCGCTTGAATACGAACGCACGGACGGCCAGGCGGCGACGCTCACGTTTGGCGAACTCGCCGCGCGCAGCAATCGTTTGGCGCGCTTGCTGGTTACGCGCGGGTTACAACGCGGCGACCGGTTGGGCTTTTTTCTGCCGAACCGCGTCGAATTCATTGACCTCTTTCTGGCCTGCCTCAAACTCGGCGTCATCGTCGTGCCGATCAATGTGCTCTATCGTGAACGCGAGATCACGCACATCGTCAGCGATGCCGAACCCCTAGCCATCGTGACCACCAAAGAATTGGCCGCGCATCTGCCTGCTGAGACGATTGGCTGGAATGTGGATGAATTGACCAGCGCGGCTGAAACGCTAGACAGCGCGCACGTGCGGCAGGCGCTGGATGGCGATGACGCGGCGGCGCTTGTTTATACCTCTGGCACGACGGGCCGTTCCAAAGGCGCGATCCTGACGCACAACAACTTCCTTGCGAATACAGTCAATCTGCTCGCCTGTTGGCGCATCACCGACGCGGATCGTTATTTGGCCGTGCTGCCGCTCTTTCACGTGCACGGCCTGGGCAACGGCGTGCACGTCTGGCTGGCCAGCGGCTGCTGTATGAGTCTGAAAGAACGTTTCGATATCAACCGTGCGCCCGCCTGGTTTGACGACTTTCAACCGACGCTCTTTTTTGGCGTGCCGACGGTTTATGTGCGCTTGCTGGAATTGCCGCACGAACAGGCGCAACGCATCGGCGCGCGCATGCGCTTGTTTGTTTCCGGCTCCGCGCCGTTGCCCGCGCAAGTGCTGGAAGATTTTCGCGCCAAGTTCGGCCACACGATTCTGGAACGCTACGGCATGAGCGAAACGCTGATGAACATCAGCAACCCTTACGCGGGCGAACGCCGCCCCGGCGCGGTCGGCCAGCCGCTGCCGGGCGTTTCGGTTAAACTGCTAAATGGTGAGAGCCAACCGGTGAATGACGGTGAGACCGGCGAATTGTATGTGCGCGGGCCGAACGTTTGCGCCGGTTACTGGCGCAGGCCCGATGCCACGGCGGAAGCTTTCAAGGAAGGTTGGTTCCGCACCGGTGATTTGGGCGAACGTTCCGCGGATGGCTATTACACGTTGCGCGGACGCCGGACGGATTTGATTATCAGCGGCGGCTTCAACATCTATCCGCGCGAGATCGAAGAGGTTTTGCTCGAACAGTCTGGCGTGCGCGAAGCCGTCGTCTGCGGCGTGCCCGATGCGCGGCGCGGCGAATTGCCGGTGGCTTACGTAGTCGCTGACGATCCATTTGACGCGGTCGCGTTGGAAGCCGCCTGCCGCCAAGTCCTCGCCTCATTCAAAGTCCCGCGCGGTTTTGTGCGCGTAGACGCTTTGCCGCGCACCGCACTGGGCAAAGTCCAAAAACATCTGCTGCCTAAGATGTAGGGCAAACTGTCAGTTTGCCCTTGTCCCCGCGTTTAGTCTGACGCGAAGTCATGGGCAAACTGACAGTTTGCCCTACCAGTGGAAACCAAATGAATCCTGCCCTAGCTTCGTTACTCGCCTTGCTGCTCGCCATCATTCTTTCGATGGTTTCGCGCATCAACGTCGGGCTGGTCGCCATCGCGCTGGCCTGGCTGGTCGGCGTCTACATTGCCGGACAGAAGCCGGATGCCGTGCTGGCGGGCTTTCCGGCGAATCTGTTTCTGACGCTGACGGGCGTGACCTTGCTGTTCGCCTGCGCCGAAACGAATGGCACGTTGGAACGGTTGGCGCAGCGCGCGGTTGGGTTGGTGCGCGGCAACCGTCGTTGGCTGCCGGTACTGTTCTTTTTGATTGCGATGATTGTTTCGACGGTCGGGCCGGGCGCGATTTCCAGCGTCGCGCTGATCGTCCCGCTGGCAATGGCGATTGGCGCGCGCGCGGGCATCCCGGCCTTGCTGACCGCGTTGATGGTGGCGAACGGCGCTAACGCCGGGAACCTTTCGCCCATCAGTTCAGTCGGCGTGATCGCCAACACCAAAATGGCCGAGGCTGGCTTGAGCGGCCACGCTGGCAAGGTCTGGTTCGCCAATTTTATTGCGCACGCGCTGGTGGCTTTTGCCGCGTACTTGCTGTTCGGGGGCAGGGAATTACCAAGCGGCGAAGTTGCGGCGTTGGATGAAACGAATGCGACGCCATTGACGCGCCCGCAATGGCTGACCATCGCCGTCATCGTCCTGTGGATCGCCGGCGTAGTGTTGCTGAAATGGAATCTGGGGTTGAGCGCCTTTGTCGCGGCCACCGGCTTGATCGTGCTGAACACGACCGACGAGTCGCAAGCCATCAAGAAAGTGCCGTGGGGCGTGATCCTGATGGTCAGCGGCGTTTCGCTGTTGATCGCGCTGCTCGAAAAAACCGGCGGGATGGAATTGTTCACCGGCTTGCTGGCGCGCATCTCTTCGCCCGGCAGCATCAACGGCGTGATCGCGTTTATCACCGGCGCGATCTCGACCTACAGCAGCACCTCCGGCGTTGTCCTGCCCGCCTTTCTGCCGACGGCGTCAAAGCTGGCGCAACAACTCGGCGGCGGCGACCCGCTCGCCATCGCACTCAGTATAAACGTAGGCTCGGCGCTGGTGGATGTCTCGCCCCTCTCGACGCTGGGCGCGTTGTGTATCGCGGCGGTCAATGACACTGCTGAAGCGCAAGTCTTGTTTCGCCGCTTGTTGGTGTGGGGGCTTTCGATGACGCTGGTGGGCGCGCTGTTTTGCCAGTTGTTCGCGGGCTGGCTGGCGCGCTGGTGAAACTAAATCAAGCCAACCGAGATTGCTACACTCGCGTTCAACCAAGCGCGGCGGCACCAAGCGTTCAGAGTACCGCCTAAAGGCCAATGAGGTTGAATTAGCGTTTCAGCCCCTAGCCAAAGGCGGTACAAGCAGTTAGAAGTACATCATGGT
>JAYUCP010000711.1:0-17167 GCA_043740245.1 Acidobacteriota bacterium
CGTGACGCCCAACTTATTCGCCAGCGCAATCCGGTTATCAATCTTGGCCCGTTTTTCAGTTTGGTAATACTGGATGACGAGTTCCTGATTTTCGGGCGAGAGTTGCTTCAAACAGTGTTCGAAGCACTCGTACATCTGTTCGCGGCTGCGGCGTTCATCCAGGTCTACTTCGGCGGCAGCCATCTGTTCAAATTCCGGCGGGTCGTCTTCCTGCTTGCTTTGTTTGGGCAAGACCTCCAGCGCTAAACGGCGGGCCACGCCATAACAATAATCCGGCAAGTTCCGGATGATCTCACCTTCTTCCATCCGCCGGGCCACGCGATTGAACGTCTCGTCCGCCAGGTCTTCAGCAAACGCGCACCCGCGCCAATCAAAAAACGTCACCAGCACCCGGCGCAGGTGCTCGTATTCGTAGCCAGCCTGATCGCGGTCGCCGTGCAAGCCCTCCAACAACCGGTTGAAGGAGTCCGCACTCAAGGCCCAACCTTTTTCCCGCCGAGATGGTTCACTCACTCGTTGGTTCTTCCTCATAGCCTGCTTCGCACCTAAGCATTTTGAGCGGGGCACGCGGTTCTCAACGCTTATCCCCAAATCTACGCAGCTTTACTAAAGCGGGTGAATGATTACCGGGAAGCAATCATTCATAGCACCAGTTCCGAGGGGCGTGTCATCAGTGTCCGTCTGGAGTGTCCGTCGGCAGTGACAATACGATTTCCTCGGCTTCTCCACGTACCGGCCCCTTGCGGTGAACGGTACTTCCTGCACCAAACCTTCCCGCCATCAGCTTCACCCACGAGTTTTGCGCAACGACTGTAGCTCGAAAAATCGGGTTTCGGATGGCTTATTCGGTTCGTCAGTTGGCTATGTCTTAGTGATAGCCAGGTTTTTCTTTCCCTTTCCGTTTTGCTGGCGCACAAACCAGCTTGCCAGCTTGAATGATTCTGAATGGGCCAGTCGCACAGCCTTGAGGTGCTGTCTAATTAGAGGACAGGCAACACTGCAGCTTTGAAGTACTGCAAACCAGGGCATTTTTTGTGCGGTGGTCTTTCGTCCAGCGTGCCAGGATGCGAGCTTATTACGAAAGTAGGGAGCGTTTGGACGGGAATGCTGAAATCAAATCTACAATACCGGCAAACGTCTCTACGCAATGCTGCGCGGCCCAAGAACGAATTGCCTCTTTTCGTCTTTGATTATCTGTAGCGACCGAAGCGGTATAAGGATTCGGAGGTGCTTCGGCTGTTGGGGACGGGGCGCAGTATAGACAAAGCGGTTGCTTAAATAAAGCCAAAATTTGAACAGCCGCAAACAAAATCCAGGCGGGATGTTTAAGTCACTTAGACGTGCCGGTTGGATTTAAGACAGCCATACTTTTTGCCGGTAGTTTTTACAGTGGCAGCTTGGCTAATCCGTGCCGATATGAATAGATCGCCAATTCAAACCGGTCTCCCACATCCAACTTGGAAAAAACGGAGGAAAGATGATGGCGCACAGTGATGACGCTGATCGAAAGGCGATCCGCGATTTGTTGGTTGCGTAGACCTTCGCCAATCAAGCCGATTACTTCCCGTTCGCGTTCGGTCAATTGGGCAATGCGGGCGGCTTCGTCAGGTGTGGGCGGCTCAACTTGATGGCTCCACATTTCGACGACCTCGCGTTGCGGGGGGCTGAGCCGAATTGATGACGATGAAATGGAATGGCCTGCCACGGCCGCCATTTCCATGGGCTGACCCGTGCGCACGCGCCAAAGGTCGTTCAAGACGCGCGCCATCAAGGCGCCATCCAGCCAGACTTCGCCGGCGTGCACCTTGCGGATGGCTTTGACCAATACGTCGGCTGCTTCCATCTTGCGCACGATGCCGACGGCGCCGCGGCCAACAGCCTGATGATGAATATCCAAATCGTAGACGCCCGTCAAAATCAAAACACGCGCGTGCGGCGCGACCGCCAACAACTCCGGCAAGCAATCCAAGCCATGCGTTGCGCCCAAATCCAGATCGAGCAGGATAATGTCGGGCTGTTCGCGCGCCGCCGAGGCCACCGCATCCTGGCAAGTGGCTGCTTCGCCGGAGACGGTCAAGCCTGACTGATTCTCCAGGAGCAGGCGTAATCCTTCACGGACGATGACTTGATCGTCCACTAAGAGCAGGCGAATCGCTTGTACAGTAGTCGTGGCTAGCATGTTAATTAGTCCGGTTAATGGCGTCGCCCATCACTTTGTGCGGCGGCACTCGCGGCACACAATTAGGCCCACGCCAAGTTGGGGCAATCCTCACCCTGCCTTGACTCGCAAGGCAGGCACAAATGCAAATTGGAAATGAACAGGTCGGAAAAGGGGGAATAGCAAGGAAGCGGAACGACAGTCATCCCTGCTTACAGCAAAACCAGGAAACCGGTTTCGGCAGACCGTCCGCAGGCAACACGCGCACCATCAAAATACGCGCGAGTACAAATTGGTAACTGAATTCTGGTTGGGAAAATTCTGTCGCTCTCGAATGTCTCTTGAAGACAGCGACAGATATAGCCGCTAAAGGCCTGATCGTCAAGACGGCATGGGTGGCCGTTTATCTCTTGTGCTCGAATTGACAGAATCACAGAGAAGATTGTTGCCCAGGCAGTGACCGAGTGCCAAGAAGCTGGTCACAGATCAACGCCCAGAGAAAATTTGCCAAATTCGAGCCCCAATTCCAGCCAAGCTAAGATTTCTCAGCCGCTCAGAGCGATTGCTGCTTGCGCCAAAAAAAGAGTACGCATACAATCCCCGGCCAGGCAGATCAGTGCTCATAGTTCCACAGTCCCAAAATCCAGCAGCACATTTGTCAACGCAACTTGGTTTCGGTCTGGGCCGTGTCGCAGTGGGCGGCCACGAGGGCGTGTATCTGGGAAGGCACGCCCAGGCCGGGAGCAGTGCGGACTGGTTTCAGGGACTATGCATCACAGCCTATTCTCGCAACCAGGCGGCCACTTGATTTAAGGGAAGCGCAAGTAAGGTAGAGAATGAACGGCAAACAAGCGAAGGCCCTCCTCATCGAAGACGATCCGCTCTATGCTCAAGCGATTCGTGGGTTATTCATGGCCAAGGGCGTCGCCTTTGAACTGGAATGGGCCAGCAGTCTGGCGGCCGGTTTGGCGCGTCTGGCACAGAATGACATTGATATTGTCCTGCTCGATTTGGCCCTGCCCGATAGCGAAGGTTTAGAGACCTTCAACCGCATCCATCGTTCCGTCCCCGAACTGCCCGTCATCGTTTTAACCGCCACCAACGACGACGACCTCGCCATTCAAGCCATGCAGGCGGGCGCGCAGGATTATCTGGTCAAAGGCGAAATCAACCGCCACCTGTTGCAGCGCGCCATGCGTTACGCCATCGAACGCCAGCGCAGCGAATCGGCCCTGCGCGAAAGCCAGCGCCTGATTCAAGAGATCGCCGACGTTACGCCCGAAATCATCGCCATCTACGATCTCGAAGAACAGCGCAGCGTTTACATCAACCGCCAGCTTTCCAATATTCTCGGATATAGCACCGGCCAACTTACGCAACTGACGCCCAAGGATTGGGTCGCGCCCGACGATTACCCGCGCATGGAAGAGTTGTTTCAACGCATACGCAGTTGCGCCGACGGCGAGATTTTAGAGCTTGAATACCGCGCCAAACATGCGACCAGCAGTTGGCGCTGGTTGCACAGCGAACTGACAGTCTTTGCGCGCCGTGAAGATGGCGAAGTGCGCCAGATCCTGATCTCGTCGCACGATGTGACCGAACGGCGGCGCGCCGAAGAGGCCTTGCGACAGAGCGAGGAACGCTACCGCGACTTGGTCGAAAACAGCGGCTTGCTGATCGGAACGCACGATGTCGAAGGCCGCTTTTTGAGCCTGAATCGCGCGACCTGGAAATTTTTCGGCGTCAACAATACGCAGGATTTACTGGGCCGCCACATCCGCGATCTGGTGGCGCCTGATGTGCGCGGCAAGTTCGATCAATACCTACAACGCGTGATTCAAGAAGGGCGCGCGCAAGGCTTGATGCGTGTCAGGCTGCCCGGCGGCGTCGAACGCCTGCTGGAATTCGATAACTCGTTGCGCACGGACACGCCGGGTCAGCCGGGTGTCATCCGGTACATCGCGCGCGACGTGACCGAACGCCGTCAGGCTGAACGCAAAATCCGCGAGAGCGAAGAACGCTTCCGCCTCATCGCTGAAAAATCCACCGACATGATCGGGCGTTACTCGGCGACCGGCGATGTGCTTTACCTCTCACCTGCCGTCGTGCGCATCCTTGGGCGCGAACCCGAGGATTGCGTCGGGCGTTCGATCTATGAGTTCTTTCACGTCGAAGACGTTGAGGAGGTGCGGCGCGCGCACACAGCGCTGCTCAACAGTCCGCTGACACAGAACGTGACGTATCGCTGCCGCCACAAAGACGGCCACTATGTCTGGTGCGAAAGCAATGCGCGCCTGGTGCGTCAACCCAGCGGCGCGCAGGAAATCCTCGCCATCACACGCGATGTTTCCGAGCGGCGCGAGGCTGACGAAGCCTTGCGCGAGAGCGAAGAGCGCTACCGCGACTTGTTCGAGAATGCCAACGACATCGTCTTCACCACCGACCTGCAAGGTAATCTGACCTCGTTCAACAAGGCTGGTGAACTGGTGACTGGCTACACTCGCGAAGAGGTTTTGGAAAAAGGCGCCTTCGCTTCGTTCACGCCCGAGTTCCGCAAGATCGTGCGCGAAATGCTGGAAAAGAAACTGACCGGCAAATCCAAAACGCAATACGAACTCGAACTGACGGCCAAGGAAGGCCATCAACTGATCCTCGAAATCAGCGTGCGGCTCATCACCAAGAACGGCAAGCCCAGCGGCGTCCAAGGCATCGCGCGCGACATCACCGAACGCAAACGCGCCGACGCCGAGCGCGCCAAGCTGATGAAAGACCTCGAATCCGAACGCACGTTGCTGCAAGGCGTGTTGCGGCAGATGCCCGCCGGCGTGCTGATCGTCGAAGCGCCTTCCGGCAAAGTCATTCTCGTCAATGAACAGGCCGCGCACATCATGCGGCGCTCGCAGCAGGAATTGCGCGACGGCGTCAAATTCGAATTCTTCCATCTGGCCGGCAAACGTTATCAACCGCACGAATGGCCGTTGACGCGCGCGATTGACGCGGGCGAAGTCATGGCGAGCGAGGTCCTGCAAACCCGGCGCAGCGATGGCGCGGTCATTACGCTGCAAGTCGAAGCCGCGCCCGTGCGCAACAAACGCGGGCGCATCGTCGCGGGCGTGATGGCCTTCAACGACATCACCGAGCGCCGCTTTGCCGAAGAGCAGATACGCGAACAAGCCGCATTGCTCAATTGCGCGCAAGACGCCATTGCCGTGCAGGATTTGGAAGGCCGCGTGCTCTTCTGGAATCGCGGCGCCGAACGCCTCTATGGTTGGACTTCGGCTGAGGTGTTGAATCAGCGCCTCGATGAATTGATCTATGCCAATGCGGATGCGCGGCGCTTCAGTGAAATCCTGCGGCAGTTGCAGGAGAAGGACGAATACAAGGACGAGCAGCGCCAGCGCACCAAAGACCAGCGCGAGATCATTGTCGAAAGCCGCTACACGCTGGTGCGTGACGAAATCAGCCGCCCCAAATCCGTGCTCGTCATCAACACCGACATCACCAGCCGCCAGCAGTTGGAAACCCAGGTCTTGCGCATGCAGCGCATGGAAAGCATCGGCTCGCTCGCGTCGGGGATTGCGCACGATTTGAACAATGCGCTTGCGCCCATCCTGATGGCGCTGTACACGCTGCAACAGCGTTTCACCGATCAGAACAGCCAGCACTGGCTTTCGCTCATTCGCAAGAGCGCCGAACGCAGCCGCGATCTGGTGGATCAGGTGCTGACCTTTGCGCGCGGGGCCAGCGGCGAACGCTTGCCGCTCGATCTCGACGAATTGTTGCTCGATCTGGCTGGCATCTTGAACGAGACCTTGCCCAAGAACGTCAAGCTGAACACCAGCATCCCTGACAACCTGTGGCCGCTGACCGGCGACAAGACGCAGATTCATCAGGTGCTGATGAACCTCTGCATCAACGCGCGCGACGCGATGCCCACCGGCGGCGTGCTCACGGTCAAGGCCGAGAACGTTCAACTCAAGCAGGAAGACGTTTGGACATACGAAGGCGTCAAACCCGGCCCCTTTGTGCGCGTCACCGTCACCGACACCGGCACAGGCATGTCGCCCGAGGTGATTGACCGCATCTTCGAGCCGTTTTACACCACCAAAGAACCGGGCAAAGGTTCCGGCCTCGGCCTCTCGACGGCCTCCGGCATCGTGCGCGGCCACGGCGGTTATATCGAAGTCAAAAGCGAACTCGGCAAAGGCTCGCGCTTCATCGTCTGTTTGCCCGCCGATGTCGAAGCCGATCAACAACCCGAAGAGCCTGCCGCCTTGATCCTGGCCGTTGACGACGAGCCGACGCTGTTGGAAGTCACCACCGCGACGCTTGAAACCGCGGGCTATCGCGTGCAGGCGGCCAGCGACGGGCACGCGGCGCTAGCGGCGTACCGCCAACGTCCGAAAGAATTCAAAATCGTGTTGATGGACATGGCGATGCCGGGCCTGGACGGCATGACGGCCAGCCAGGCGATGCAGGACATCAACCCCGACGTGAAAATCATCGCCACCAGCGGCTTGCGTTCGCAGCAAAACATCGAAGAGGCCAAGCGCGTGGGCGTCAAAGCGGTTTTGTGGAAGCCCTATACTGCTGATGAATTGCTCGACAAAATCGCGGAAGTGATTCTGCAATGATGGCCATTTGAATTAAGATTGATCTGCCGAACGAGACAAAGCGATGTTCGATGGGCAACCGAAAGAAATTGAGATTTATGAATCGCCAACAGGTGACTGCCCTTTCAACGAATGGGTGGCAGCCTTACGCGATAGGCCGACACAGGAATATATTATTAACTGGTTGTTCAAGCTGCGTGCGGGTAACTCTTGCGATTTCGACACAGTTGGCGAAGGCGTTCTCGAACTGCGAGACAAACGGCGCGGGCCGGGGTTCAGGCTCTATATTGCTTTTGCTGGCCGGCATCTCATCGTGCTGTTGTGCGGTGGCGACAAACGCACCCAACCGCGCGACATCAAGCAGGCAAAAAACGCTTGGCGCGAATATCAGCAAAGGAAGAAAAGATCATGACTTTCGACAACTGGGTTCAACCACGATTGAAAAAAGATGCTGAAGAAGCAACAGGCATATTACGTCTGGCGCTGGCCGAAGCAGAGAGCGACCCTCGCACGTTGCTCCTAACCGTGCGCACGATTATCGCGGCCCGCGGCAGCCTTGAAGGATTGGATTTGAGTCACGCGGAATTAATGACGCTGGTGTCCGCCCTTGCCACCGTTAATGAGCAACTGCCGCAAGCAGCTTGAATGCAAGCGGCAGCATAGAAAATAAAGCGCTGGTTCACACTACACGCCGTCATCCCCCAACAAGCCGCAGAAACTGCTTGCGCGGCATGCGCGAACTCCCTACAATCGCGCGCATCCTTAATTGATCTGACTGGCATCCTCTCTCACAGTGGGCTCACTGGTTTCACTGGTCAATGGTTCGCTGACTGCGCGGTTTCCAACCGTGGATTCCGCCGCGCTCGAAAACAAAACTCCCGCTCGCCCGAGCCGGAGCGCCCCAAGCATAATTTGTTCCCCCTCGCGCGCAACTTTTCGTGAGTCGGGTTCTGCCCGGCGCTAGTTCTTTTTATTGTGTGGTGCCGATTTCAGGGTAGGTGTGAAGATGTCAAAAAAGGTTTTGGTGATTGAAGACGACCACTTGCACAATCAAGCGGTCACCGGGCTGGCGCAAGCGCAAGACAGCGCGTTCGAGTTTGAATTTGCGGAGCGGCTCTCGACCGGGCTCGCCCGGCTGGATAAAGGCGGAATTGACGTTGTGTTGCTCGATATGGCGATGACCGATGCCGAAGACCTGGCCATTCTGATCGGCGCGCAACAACAACAGGAATCTCTACCGATTATCGTGCTCACGCCCAACAACAATCAGGAAACGTCGCGCCGCGCCCTCGCCGCGGGCGCGCAAGAATGCCTGCCCAAAGCGCAACTCGACCAATCGTCGCTGCGCACCGCTTTGCAATCGGCGGTCAGCAGCCGCGCAACCAGCGTGCGCAAAGCTGAAGCGGCCAACGCCGAAGCAGGCCAAGGTAGTGGTGGCAATGGCGGCAATGGCGGCGGCGGTAACAGCGGCAACGATGGAAAATCGGAGCGCGAAGGTGAAAAGGTGTTGGTGGAATTGAAGGGACAAGCTTTGATTGACGAACAGAGTAAGGCCGCGTTGCGGGCCGTTGAAGAACGTTACCGCACGCTGGCCGAACATTCAACCGAAGTGATAGCGCGTTGTGCGCTCGATGGGCGTTGCCTGTTTGTTTCGCCCGCGGCGCGGCGCATCCTCGGCTATCAGGCCGAAGCGCTTTTCAACAAACCCTTTCACGCTTTCGTCCACGCCGAAGACAAAGAGAAGGCCGAGGCCTTGCGCCTGCGCGCGCTGGGTGAAAATCACGCCCACGAAACCTTTCGCTACCGCCATCAGGACGGCCGTACGCTCTGGCTGGAAACCGAAGCGCATCTCATGCGCAATACGCAAACCGGCGCGCCGCACGAACTCATCTTCGTCGCCCGCGACATCACGCATCGCAAACAAGCCGAAAAACAGATGCGCCAGCAAGCCGCCCTGCTCGACAGCGCGCGCGACGCCATCCTGATGACCGATCTCGACGACCGCGTCGAATTGTGGAGCAAAGGCGCCGAACGCATCTACGGCTGGACGGCGGAAGAGGCCCTGGGCAAAACACTCGGCAAGCTGTTCTATCCCGAAGGCTCACCCAAATTCGATCAAGCGCGCGGCAAGGCCCTCGAACACGGCGAATGGTCGGGCGAAACCAAACAGCGCACCAAAGAAGGCCGCGAGATCACCGTCGAAGGCCGTTGGACGCTGGTGCGCGACGAAGCGGCTGCGCCCAAATCCTTCCTCGTCATCAACACCGACATCACCGACCGCAAACGCATCGAGGCCCATTTGCTGCGCGCCCAGCGCATGGACAGCATCGGCGCGCTCGCCAGCGGCATCGCGCACGACCTGAACAACGTGCTCGCGCCGATTCTGATGTCGCTGCGCCCGTTGCAGCAAAAATTCACCGACGACAATTCGCAACGCTGGCTCTCGCTGATTCAAAAGAGCGCCGAACGCGGCAAAGACCTGATCGGCCAGGTGTTGACCTTCGCCAAAGGCACGACCGGCGAACAGGCCCCGCTACAACTGACGCATCTGATCAAGGACATCGCGCGCATCCTGAAAGAAACCCTGCCGCGCAACATCGAACTCGACACCGCGTTGCAGAGCGATCCGCCCTACGTCATCGGCGACACCACGCAGTTGCACCAGATGCTGATGAACCTGTGTCTGAACGCGCGCGACGCCATGCCGCAAGGCGGCCAACTGCGCATCGAACTGGAAAGCCTGCTGCTGACCGAAAAAGAAGTGCCGCCGCAAACCGGCGTCACGCCGGGCCGCTTCATCCGCGCCACCGTCAGCGACACCGGCATCGGCATTCCCGCCGACATTCTGGATCGCATCTTCGATCCGTTTTTTACCACCAAAGAACACGGCAAAGGCACGGGCCTGGGCCTCTCGATAGCCATCGGCATCGTGCGCAGCCACGGCGGCTTCATTGACGTGGTCAGCGAAGTCAACAAAGGCACGCAATTCAAAATTTATCTGCCCGCCAGCGACGCCGTCGCCGACGACATTGACGATCTGCCCGAAGACGACATGGCCGCCGGGCACGGCGAACTGGTATTGGTCGTGGACGACGAAGAGAACATCCGCGAAGTGGTCGAAGCCACACTGCTGGCTTCTGGATACCGTGTCTTAACAGCGGAAGATGGCGAAGTGGCGCTGCGCCTTTACGCAGAGCATCAAGGCGAAATCAAAGTTGTGCTGACCGATCTGATGATGCCCAAAAAAGACGGCGTGACCGCCATCCGCGAAATGCGCGCGCTCAATCCGCAGGTCAAAGTCATCGTCACCACCGGCGTCAAACTCTCCGGCTATCACGCCGAAGCGAACAAGGTCGGCTTCGGCGTCTTCCTGCCCAAGCCTTACACTGCCGATGAATTGCTGACGGCGCTGGATAAGGTGCTGCGGAAAGAGCAGTAGCCGGTAGTCGGTTGTCAGTAGTCGGTAGTCGGTAGTAATTTGTCGGCGTCCGGCAGCGGCCTAGACTGAAAAGCAATGGTGCTGACAACTGCTAACCGGCAACTGACCACCGCGAACTAATAACCGACTACTGACTACTGACTACTGACTACTGACTACTGACTACTGACTACCGACTACCGAAATGCAAAATCCACCCCTGCTCTCGATCCTGATGCCCGTTTATAACGAGGCCAAAACCATTCACGAGATCATCCAGAAAGTCGAAGCCGCCAACATCGGCGACGTGCGCAAAGAACTCATCATCGTGGATGACGGCTCGCAAGACGGCACGCGCGACGTGTTGCGCGAGATGAGCCAAGGCTCGCCGCACAAAATATATTTTCACGGCCAGAACATGGGCAAAGGCGCGGCCCTGCGCACGGCGCTGCATTACGCCACCGGCGATGTCGTCATCATTCAAGACGCCGATCTCGAATACGACCCGTCCGAGTATGCCGAACTCATCAAACCTGTTTTGGAAGGGAAAGCCGACGTGGTCTACGGCTCGCGGCTGACGGGCGGCAAGGTCGGGCGCGCGTTCAATTTCTGGCACTACCTCGGCAACAAGCTGCTGACCTTCATCACCAACGTGCTTTACAACGCGATCCTCTCGGACATGGAGACCTGCTACAAAGTCTTCCGCGCCGACGTGATCAAAAGCTTCCTCATCAAATCGAACCGCTTCGATTTCGAGCCGGAGATCACCGCCAAGGTGCTCAAGCGCAAGTACAAGCTCTATGAGATGCCGATCTCGTATTACGGGCGCGATTTTGCCGAAGGCAAGAAGATCACCTGGCGCGACGGCTTCGCGGCAGTGTGGGCGCTGGTGAAGTATCGGTTTGTGGATTGACCTGGGTGCGCAGGCATCCTTGCCTGCGGCGTGGCGCCAAACAGGCAAATGCTGAAAGGAAACCCTTCGGCTTTATTACGTCTGACGCGACGCCGCAGCAAGGATGCCTGCGCACCCAGGTTGTCCGGCTCTTCCAACTGCAACGAGACACTCGGCGACACTGCCTCACCAGACAACAATCGCAATTCCGTCTGCCCCACAGGCGTTTCCGGCGGGATCAGCAAATTGACCTGATGCCCGCCGAAACGTGCATCCGCGCCGACGTAACTCGGTTCGATCACCTGCTCACCAACCTGCAACCGCACATTCGCAACGTTCGCTGCTTCCGGCAGGTATTTGACGTAAAGCATCACCCAAGCTTTCGGGCCGCGCGTGTGCACATCAGTGCCGTAATCGCTGGCGTTGCGCACGGTCACGATCACCGGCGTCGTTGGCTCCGGCTCGCACAGCGTGATGGTCAATGGCGTGCTCCATTCGCCGTCCGCATCGCGCACGCGCACGGATGATTCACCAATCACCAAGCCCGCAGGCAAGACCGCTTCAATTTGCCGCAACGGCGCGCGCCAGTCGCCATCCATCGGCCCAACGTAATAAGGCCACACCACGCGCGCGCCGATCTCCAAGACAACTGAATTGGCATCCGTCGTCGCCGCGAGCCCGCTCACCACCAACGCCAGCCGCGCGCGGTCGCCTGTCACCGGGAGTTGTTTGCTCTGACGGTCGTCGGCGCAGCCATACTCGACAATGCGCAACGGCACCTCGTCATTTGGCTGTTCAACCGGCGGTTTGCGCCACGTCACCCAGCAATACTGCGTGCCCGCGTCAAACAGCCGCAGCAGTTGCGCGCCCAACGCGCGCGCCGTTTGCCGCAATTCACTTTCCGGCAACGCCGCGCCCGTCCACGTGTCGTGCTCCTGTTCCAAAAACGCCGCGTCGCTCGTGCTGTTGACCTGAAACTTGCACAGACCGCCCGGCTTCAACACGCGGAAGGCTTCCGCCAGATTCGCGCGAATCACCGCCGCGCTCGGCACGTGCTGAAACACCGAAAAGACCAAATCAAAATAGTCATCCGGCAGCGCCGCGAAATCGCAGCCGCTGGTCTCGTGGCAATGCGCGTTCGGATATGCGCGCAACCGCTGGCGCGCCTGCCGGATCATCTCGCCCGAAACATCCACGGCGTGCACTTCGCCAAATAGCGCGGCCAGGTGTTTGGTCATCCGCCCGATGCCGCAGCCGATTTCCAGCACGCGCAATGCGCGCGGGTCGCGGCCCTGCGTCAGAAAGGTAAGCTCGCGGCCGATCCATTGCTCGACTTCAGCGCGGCCCGTCTCGTCGAATTCCGCGTCGGATTGCTGTTGGCGCACGGTGTTGATGTACCACTTGGCGTTTTCGCGCGCGCGCGCGTCCCACTCGCGTTTCATCACGTTGCTGTAATCGGCGGTGTTCATCGGCGGCCAAATTACTACACGGTTGTGCGCAGACAAAAGCGCGCGCGTCAGCTTGTTGCCCATTGGCCGGATTGCCTGGCTGCGTTACCCGCGCGTCAGCCGCCTGGCAGCTTGTCACCGCTTCAATCTCTGTTGTACCTTGCCCCCGCTGCGGTACGCTGAGGATGCAGGCTGCCTGTAAAGCACCGCGCCGCTTCCACCTGGTTTGGAGGCGGGCAAAGTGACATTGCGCCCCTGGCACGAGATGCCGCCTGCAACCTTGCGCGCGGCGGATCGCCAGATTGATTGAAAGCAATGAGTGGTAACCCAAATCAACCTTTCACACAGGAGGAGATTTATCGTGGCTGACGCAGTGATTCTGACTCACGTTGAAAATAAGGTGGCGACGCTGACATTCAACCGTCCCGAAAAATTGAATGCGCTGTCGCGCGAACTGTTGCAGCAATCCAGCGAGATTTTGAAACGGTGGGGCCGTGACCCTGAGATCGGCGCGATTGTCGTGACCGGCGCGGGCCGCGCGTTTTGCGCGGGCGGCGACGTGGGCAATATGGCGCAGGAGCACGCGACGCCGCAGACGCTGGAACAGCAGATTGACGGGTTGCGCGAAATGCAGGAGCTTTCCTGGCTGCTCTACAACCTGCCCAAAGTCACGCTGGCCGCCGTCAACGGCCACGCGATGGGGGCGGGCTTGGGTGTGTGTCTGGCCTGCGATTTACGCATCGCTTCGGAGAACGCCAAGTTCGGCACCGCGTATGCGAAGGTCGGCTTTGGTGGTGACTTCGGCACGACCTGGTTGCTGGCGCGCTATGCCGGCGCGCCCAAAGCCAAAGAGCTTTTCTTTCTCGGCGACATCATTGACGCGGCGGAAGCCCACCGCATCGGCCTCATCAATCGCGTCCTGCCGCACGATGGTTTGCTCGGTGAAGTGCAGGCCCTTGCCACGCGCATCGCGCACGGCCCGTTGACCAGCTACCGGTATATGAAAGCCAACGTCAATCTGGCAATGACCACCGACTTCCGCACGCTGCTCGACCGCGAAGCCGAAACGCACCTGCGCTGTGGCCAGACCGAAGATCACCAGGAAGGCGTGCGCGCGTTTCTCGAAAAGCGTCCGCCGAATTTTTCAGGCCGGTAATCGAACCACGGGGGACACGGGGATCACGGGGAAATCCAATCACCTAAAATCTCCCAGTACTCCCAGTGCTCCCCGTGTTCCCCGTGGTTGAACCTGGAGACGAAAATGGAATTCCGCGAGATCATTTACGAAAAAGACCAACACGTCGCGACGCTTACCCTGAACCGTCCGGCCAAGCTGAACGCCTATTCCGAAGTGATGGTGCACGAGATGTTGGCCGCGCTGGCCGATGCGCGGGATGACGACGATGTGCGCGCCGTGATTCTGACCGGCGCGGGGCGCGGCTTTTGTTCAGGCGGCGACATCGCGACGGACTTCCAATACCCGGCGCGTTATCGCGGTCACAAGATGGAAGCCATGCTCGAAATGCGCGAGAACATGCACGTGCTGGTCAAATTCCTGCGCCGGTTTGACAAGCCTACGATAGCCGCCATCAATGGCCCCGCCGTCGCGGGCGGCTTGACGTTGGCGCTGTGTTGCGACTTTCGGATTGCCGCCGAAAGCGCCAAGCTCGGTGATACCAGTTTGAAATTCGCGCTGATTCCCGATGAAGGCGGCGCGTATCTGTTCCCCAAATTCATGGGCTTGGAACGGGCGCTGAAGATGTCGCTCTTTTCCGAAGTCTATCCGGCGCGGCAAGCCAAGGAACTCGGCTTGGTGACGGAGGTCGTGCCGGATGCGGAGTTGATGACGACCGCGCGCGCCTGGGCCGAACGCCTCGCCGCCGGGCCGCCGATTGCCATCCGCATGACCAAACGGATGATGTACAAGCAGCAGACGATGGATTTGGAAAACGCGCTCGAAGACGCCGCGCTCAGCGTGATGGTGACGAATTATTGCGAGGACGTGAAGGAAGGCACGGCAGCCTTTCACGAGAAGCGCAAGCCGCAGTTCAAGGGCAAGTGACGCGATTGGGTTAAACATTTCGCCCACGAAGTCACACGAAGAGAACACGAAGTAAGGAAACAAAACTTCGTGTTCTCTTCGCGTGACTTCGTGGGCGAATCGGTACCAACTCAGCCGCTCGCCAAATCGCCAATCCCTGGCTGCGATGCTACACTGCGCGCGCTTTTCATCTCACCGACAGGAATCAACTCGATGGCGATTAATCCCGGAACGCAGCTTGGGCCGTATGAGGTGCTCGCGCCGCTCGGTGCGGGCGGCATGGGCGAAGTCTGGCGCGCCCGCGATACGCGCTTGAACCGCGAAGTGGCGATCAAGGTGTTACCCGCTGACTTTGCCAAAGACGCTGACCGTCTGCGCCGCTTCGAGCAGGAAGCGCGGGCGACTTCGGCGCTCAACCATCCAAACATTCTGACCATTTACGACATCGGCGCGGCTTCCCCCGAACTTGGGGGCGCGCCCTATCTTGTCGCCGAATTGCTGGCAGGCGAAGAATTGCGCGCGGTGTTGCGGCGTGGGGCCTTGCCACTGCCGCGCGCGTTGGATTACGCGCAACAGACTGCCGCTGGTCTGGCTGCCGCGCATGCCAAAGGCATCGTCCACCGCGATCTGAAACCGGAAAACCTCTTCGTCACGCCCGACGGCTTCGTCAAAATTCTGGATTTCGGCCTGGCCAAGCTGAAGCCCGTCGAAGCGGAACTCAAGACTGATTCTGAAGCGCCGACGCAGCGCAAAGTCACAGACCCCGGCACGGTGATGGGCACGGCCAGTTACATGTCGCCCGAACAGGCGCGCGGGCAGGAAGTGGACGCGCGCTCCGACATCTTCAGCCTGGGTGTGGTGCTGTATGAAATGCTCAGCGGACACGCGCCGTTTGCGGGCGTCAATGCGTTGGATGTCATCGGCGCGATTTTGAATCAGGAGCCTGCGCCGCTGCGCCAACACGCGCCAAATTCAGCCGAAGCCGCGCCCGCCGAGTTGCAACGCATCGTCAGCAAGGCGTTGCGCAAAGACCGCGAGCAACGCTACCAACACGTCCAAGACCTGCTGCTCGACCTCAAAGACTTGAAGCAGGAGATCGAGTTCGAGGCCAAGCTGAAAGGCGCGCAGGCGTTTGTAGTCCCGCCTTCAGGCGGCAGCGGCGGGACGCGCGCGATTCCGCCTGAAGGCGGGACTACGAACGCGCAGCCAGCCGGGGCCGCGACGAATGAAGTGACGGCGGCGCGCACGAATTCGAGTGCCGCGATCATCCTCGGCGAAATGAAACGGCACAAACGCGGCGTCGCGCTCACGCTGGCTTTGCTGCTGTTGCTCGTGACCATCGGCGGCTATTTCGCTTTCTTTGCGCGCAACAATGCCGGGCCGATTGATTCGCTCGCCATTCTGCCGTTCACCAACGCGAGCGGCGATCCTGAGATGGAGTATCTGTCGGACGGCCTCACCGAATCGCTCATCAACTCGCTGGCGCAACTGCCGCGCCTGCGCGTGCTGCCGCGCACGACCGTCTTTCGCTTCAAGGGCAAAGCCGACGACCCGCAGCGCATCGGCAAGGAACTGGGCGTGCGCGCCGTGCTGACCGGACGCGTGCAGCAGCGCGGCGACAGCCTCGTCATTCAAACTGAACTGATTGATGTCACGGGCGCAGCGCAACTCTGGGGCGACCGCTACGACCGCAAGCTGTCCGATCTGCTCACCACACAGCGCGAAGTGACGCAGGCGATTGCGGGCGGGTTGCGCTTGAAGCTGTCGGGCGCAGAGCAGCAGCAGTTGGCGAAGAAGGGCACCGAGAATAACGAAGCGTATCAGCTTTATCTGAAGGGACGCTTCTATGTTGACAAGAGAACCGCTGAATTCGCCAGGAAAGCCACTGAATGCTTCCAGCAGGCGATTGCTCGTGACCCGAACTTCGCGCTCCCATGGACTGGTCTCGCTGATATTTACTTTAGCGTTTCATCTAACCTGCTGCTGAAGGAGAGAATGGCAAAATCGAAGGCGGCAGCACTGAAGGGATTGGAAATTGATGATACGCTGGCCGAAGCGCATAGCTCTCTGGCGAGAGTGATCTGGCAATACGAATGGGATTGGGTTGGAGGAGAGAAAGAATTCAAAAGAGCTATCGAACTTGATCCCAACAGCAGTTTCGCGCGCAGCATCTATGCTTACTATTTGGCTGCGCAGGAGCGATTTGATGAAGCCCTCGCGATGGTTAAGCGCGCAGAAGAACTAGACCCACTGTCACTCTCCGTCATCTCTTATGCAGGGGATATTTTTTCATATGCGCGGCAACCCGATCAGGCACTAGCTCAGTATAGGAAGGCGCTTGATCTGGACCCCAATTTTGACAGGGCGCGCACCGGCTTGATGAAAGGCTATCTACAGAAGAAAATGTACAAGGAAGCCTTGAGCGAAGCCGAAAAATATTTGAGTGATGCTGAAAAATACAAGTTTAATCCTGTAACGACACTCTTCAGGCTCGGACGCGTCTATGCTGCCTCAGGCCGCAGGGATGAAGCATTAGTACCCTTGAAAAAGTTAAAAGAGATGTACGCAGCGGGAGATCCGGCAGCTTATAGCGCAGC
>JAYUCP010000712.1:0-40921 GCA_043740245.1 Acidobacteriota bacterium
CACGCTCGAAGCCAAAGACATCGCCAATCCGCCCAAAATGACGACGGCGCAAGCCAACGAATCCTGTTTGCAATGCCACGCCCGCGACCGCAAACACGAAACCTGGCGCGGCAGCCAACACGACCGGCAAGACATCAGTTGCCTGACCTGTCACAGCGCCCATCACGCCAAAGCGCCTGAAAAGATGCTGACCAAACTGACCGTCGAAGACACCTGCCTCGGTTGCCACGCGGATAAACGCAAGGCGCTTTATCAACGCTCGACGCATTTGTTCCGCACCGAGAATCACCAGATGAAAGTGAATTGCACCTCCTGCCACGATCCGCACGGCGGTGAGGGACGCAAGATGCTGCTGGCCGGTACAACGAACGGCCTCTGCTATCAATGCCACGCCGAAAAGCGCGGGCCGCTGCTGTGGGAGCACGCGCCGGTGCAGGAGAACTGCCTGACCTGCCACACGCCGCACGGTTCCAACAACGTCAATCTGCTGACCGCGCGTAGCGCACAGTTGTGCCAGCAATGTCATGTGAACCTGCTGGCGCGCCATCAAACCGTGGCCGGCAACGACGTCTTCACTTTCAACAAAGGCTGCGTGAACTGTCACACCCAGGTTCACGGTTCCAATCACCCGGCGGGCAGAACGTTCACACGTTAAGGAGGCCAACATGAAATTCAATCCATTCAACCGGCTTCCGCTGGTTATCGCGGCTAGCAAATGCGTGCGACGTGTCAGTAGCCCGACCGTGAGGGAGGGCAGCTTCGATGATGTACCCGCTGGCACGAATAAGCGCCGTGTCGAAGCTGCCCTTGCTGACGCGCGGGCTACTGACACGGGATCGCATCCGGCTGGAAATCGCTATCAGCGCGCGTGCAGTTTGTTGCTGGTCAGCGCCCTCGCGTTTTTGGTGGCGACAACTGCGCTGAGCCAAACACCACAAACTCCGCCAACCAAGCCGGACGAGAAAACCAAACAGCCGGAAGCGAAAAAGCCCGAAGCGCAAAAAACACCTGAACCGAAACTGCCCAGCCTGTTCGATCACGTCAAAGTCGCCTTCGAAGTGGGCGGCCACATCCGCCAGGTGCAGGGCGACCGCCCCGGCAAATTTCAGGAGTCGCGCGATTTTCCGAAGGGCGCTTACATGCGCAATCTCGATTTGAATTTTATCAACGCCGCGTCGCCTTACTCGCTCTCGCTCAAGGCGCGTGAGATTCGTGAACGCGATCAGAGCTACAGCGCGGAAGTGGAAAAAATCGGGAAGTTCCGCACGAGTTTTTCTTGGGATCAGATTCCGCACTACTACTCCGATGGGCGTTCATTTCACGTCAGCACCGCGCCGGGCGTACTGGCTGTCAGCCCCGCGTTGCGCACGAGTCTGGAAGCCGCGCCCAACGCCGGCGCGGCGGTTCTCCAACTCGGCACAGATTTGCCCAAGCTGCTGTCGCAGCAAACGCTGACCGAGCCGTCGGTGAACCTGCGCGTCCGCTGGGATCGGCTGCTGGTGACGCAATCCTATACGCCGAATGAAAACCTGGAGCTTTATTTTCGCGGACAAAACCAACACCGCACCGGCTCGCGCCCCAAGGGCACCGGCACCTTCGCGCGGCAAAATTTCCCGCCCATCAACGATGCGATCTGGGAAGCGCTGGGTGTTGAATTGCCTGAACCGGTGGATTACCGCACCACCGATCTCGGCTTCGGCATCCGTTACACGCGCCCCAAATGGCGGGTGGGTGTTGATTACAACCTGACGCTGTTCAGGAACGCCATTCAAACGCTGCGCTGGGAAAATCCGTTTCGCGTGACCGACGCCGTGGCAATCTCGCCCGCCTTTGGCGTAGGCCGCAATCGTTTTGCCCAGGCGCAACTGGCCTTGCCGCCCGACACCGATTACCAGAGCGTACACTTAAGTGCAGGCGTAGACCTGCCGCACGAGACACAACTGCGCGGCGCGTTCACCTGGGGCAGAGGCACGCAGAATCAGGCCTTTCTGCCTTACACCTTGAACTCGGCGATGGTGGCCGCCAATCTGCTGCCGGGTCAGCCGGAGCTTTTCAAACTGGCGTTGCCGCAGCCTTCGCTGAACGGCGTCGTGCGCACGCTGACGCACGACTATGCGCTTGCCACCAGGCCGTGGACGAAGATGCGCTTCCTGGTCGAATACCGCGCGAATGACATAGACAACCAGAGTTCGCGGCTACTGTTTCCGGGGCTGCCCTCGTTTGGCGATTCGACGGTGCGCACCGCCGTGGATTTCTATAACCTGCCTATCGAGAATTTCCCGACTTCTTACACGCGGCAAAACATCACCGCCGCCTGGGATTGGAACCCGCTTCCGAACCTGAGTTGGAAATTCGACTACAACTGGGAGATTTGGAATCGCCGCTTTCTGCGCGTCGCTGAGACGAACGAACACAGCGCGCGGGGCCGCGTGGATTACAAGTTCACCAAAGGCGTGTTGTTCAAGGCGGATTTTCTTTACGGGCATCGCCAGCCGGATAACTACCCGGTGCAGCCGCTGGTCTTTAATCCGAACCTGAACGTCGGCACCGCCGCCGCGCCGATCAACGGCGGCCCCGGTTGGGAAGTCACAACGGCGATAGCCAGACAATTTCTGCGCGGCGTCTCGAACGAGTTCAGCCAACTGCGCCAGTACGACGTAGCCGACCGCCGGCGCAGCGACGCGGGCGTGTCGCTCGAAATAACCCGCTCAGAGAAGCTGAATTTCTCGACCTCTTATCGTTACTCGCAGGACGCTTACGACAAGGATTTTTATGGACTTCATTTCAACAGCCGCTCCAGTCTGGACGTGCAGTTGAATTACTTTCCGATGGCCGGGAAGAAAGAGGAAGAAGAGGCGGCAAAGGCTGATCCGGCGGCGCCCGCAGCGCACCAAAGTTGGGTGAAGAACGCTTTCTTTTACGCCAACTATTCGCGCGAAGACGACCGCATTTCGTATCGCGGCCTGGCTCATCTGATTAACGGCGCAGCCATCAACGGAACCGCCTGCTGCGCCATCTACCCCATCGCCAACACCTTTGACCGCCGTTCAAAAAACAAGCTGGACATGTTCCAGGCCGGTTTCAACGTTGCCAGTGAAGGCGAACGCACCGTGCTGGATATGTCTTATGTACTGGCTTTTGCCAGCGACCGAACGCGCACGGGAAATCCCTTTCCCATCCTGGCTGTTTCTCCGCGCTCGGCCACCGCCTATGATTACCCCGAAGTAATTAACTGGCAGCAGGAAGTGAATTTCTCGCTCACGCATCAATTGCGTCCGGGACTCGCGTTGGGCGTGAAGTATTTATTCGAACCTTACCGGCTCGACGATTTCTATACGAACAGCTTGCAGCCCTATCAGGCGCAACTGCCGACGCCGGGTAACACGACCGCCGCCGTCGCGCGTTACCTGTTTTTGAATGCCCGCTTTACCAGTTATCACGCCAACGTGGCGACGATCTTTCTGCGTTACTCGTTCGGAGGCGCACAGTAACCAACAACGAGGTGAGTTAGTAACATAACCCGCAACCAACGGTTATGTTACTAACTCAGCTTTACCTTAATTTTGAATGAGGGGTCAGTAACCTATGAAACGATACGGAATTGCTCTGACAGTAGCTTTGCTGATGACCGCCCTGCTGGCGCTGTCGCATTCGCAAGCGCAGGAAAAACCCAAAGGCAACGCCGAAGCTGGCAAAACCTTGTACATGGCAAACTGCAAAAAGTGCCACGGCGAATTGGGCGAAGGCGTTCCCAAAATGTACAAGCTGGTGAAAGCCACCCTCGTGCATCTCGGCTCCAAGGAGGCGCAAGCCAAGACCGATGACGAGATTCGCAAATCCATGACCGACGGCGTCGGCAAAATGCAGCCGATCAAAGACCCCAAACCGCTCACGCCCGAAGAGATGGATAACATCATCGCCTTCACCCGGACGCTCAAGCAGTAACTCGCCAGGGAAATAACCTACGGCTTGGCGCAAGCGCGCTAAAAACGAAACGTGAATTGGAGCTTCCCTACCGTAGGTTGGACAACCTGCGAAGGATTCAGCAGCAAGCCGCTTGGTGGCACTTGAGTGCTCTCCATCCGGGACGCCGCAGGTTGGACAACCTACGGTACTTTTTTAGAGGAGTCGCCCATGTCGTGGGCGACGCCCGGAAACATTGAAAATCTGTAGGGCAGGTTCTCAACCTGCCCGGTCTGCGCACGCTCAATCTGTAGGGCAGGTTGAGAACCTGCCCTACAGATTTTCGAAGGAGCGACTTGTTTACGGAGCGTTAGTCTTTCGCGTGCTCGCCGTCCAACGCCCCATACTTGCGCAACTCCGGCGAAAAGCGCGCAATGCAGGCCACCACGAACAACGTTCCCAGACCGCCGCCCACTACTGAGATCACCGGCGTCGTCAGCGCCGCCACCGCGCCCGATTCAAAGCGGCCCAATTCGTTCGACGCGTTGATGAACATCCCGTTGACGGCCGAAACGCGCCCGCGCATCTCGTCCGGCGTCAACGTCTGCACCAGCACGTGGCGGATGACGACGCTGATATTGTCGAGCGCGCCCGTCACAAACAGCAGCGCCAGCGAGAGCCAATAATTGCGCGACAGTCCAAACACAATTGTCGCCACGCCGAAGCCTGCCACCGCCCACAGCAATGCGCGCCCAGCCTGTTTGAAGGGCGGCAGATGCGTCGTCACCAGCGCCATCGTGATCGCGCCCAGCGAAGGCGCGGCTTGCAACCAGCCCAAACCGATTGGCCCAACGTGCAAAATGTCCTTGGCGTAAACCGGCAGCAGCGCCACCGCGCCGCCCAACAACACCGCGAACATATCCAGGCTGATCGCGGCGAACAAGGCTTTTGTTTTGGACAAATACGCGAACCCGGCGAGGATGGTTTGCCAATTCGGCGTCGCCTTATTCTCTTCCGCCGCCGCCGCGACGTAAGGCTTATTCGTCATCGCGGCCACAAACGCGAAGTACCACACGCTGCCCAGTCCGCCCAGCACATAAACCCATTTCGCACCGCCCAGCAACGCAATCAGCCAACCGCCCAGCGCCGGCCCCGTCAGCGAAGCCAGCTCGAACGCGCTCACATTCCACGAGACCGCGTTGCTGAACAACGCGCGCGGCACCAATTGCGGCACCAGCGCCGACCGCGCGGGCCCTTGAAACGCGCGTGCCGTGCCGCTCAAAAACAGGCAGGCGTAAATCATCCAAACCTGCCCGCGCGCCGCTGTGAAGGCCAAGCCGAACGCTGCGACCACGCCCAGCAGCGTCGCATACATCAACACCTTGCGCCGGTCATAGCGGTCTGCCACCTGTCCCGCCACCAGCGACAGCCCCAGCATGGGCGCGAACTGCGCCAGCCCGACCAGCCCCAACGCCCAAGCCGAGCGCGTCTGTTCATAGAGTTGCCAGCCGACGGCCACGGTCTGCATTTGCACGCCGAGCACCGACAGAATGTGGCCGGTCAGAAAGAGCCGGTAATCACGCACACGCAAGGCGCCATAGGCATCGCGTTTGCCGGCTGTGTCAGTGAGCGCTGAATCCGAAGCCATACGATTGGGAGCGAATTGGTTTGAATGGATGGCAAGCTTCAGCGCACTGCAAAAGTAGATAACACTTTGCAGGCAAGGGAATCATGGCAAAGGAATAATAGCCCAAGTCAATTGAAGGCATTCCTTTGTCTCAATTCCTCTGCCAGATGTGCGAGCTGTTATCCGCTACGTGAAACTTGCCGAATGGATGATGATGAAAGCGAAAAGGGCGACCAGCACGGTCGCCCTTTTTGAAGCTGATGCGGATGAGAGGAATCGAACCTCCACGGAATTGCTTCCACAGCGTCCTGAGCGCTGCGCGTCTACCAGTTCCGCCACATCCGCGCGTCAGTATTTGAAACGGCGTGCATAGTAGCGAGCGAACCTAAGCCTGTCAAGCAACCGCCCCGCGCTTCATTGCTTGCACGATGAGGCCGTCACTACTGCGTCTTTTCGCGCGCCAGCGCTTGAATTTATGCCGGGTCAGGGTCTTGACGGCTGCTACTTGATATGGAACTATACGGCTCGCTCGCGGGCTTCTACACGAAGCCCTTTTTCTCGCACAGAGAGCCTTCTTTTCAACATCCGAGCTTCAGTTTAGGCGGCGTAGCCAAGTGGTAAGGCAGAGGTCTGCAAAACCTTTATCCATCGGTTCGATTCCGATCGCCGCCTCTTTTTTTTTCTTAGACTTACAAGCCATCTTCGATTTAGCAATCCGTCATCTGTAGCCGAAAACGTAGCGACTTTTGCAAGTTGAGGGGCTATCTTGCACCCGGTCAGACCCTTTGACCCCGTTCTTACCGCTTCCGGGCAGCTTCGTATTCCTTCCGTTTTTTGCTTCACAATTCCCTTTGTCTTCAAACTTTCTGCTACAGAATGCCTCTCTATGCCTCTCTAGGCCTCTACGCAATTACTGGTTGCGCTTGCGGGCTAATTTGCTATACTGCACGTGCTTGCCAAGCACACCCATTTCTGGGCGTAAACCCCGCAATCCAATTTAATCCAACTGACGCGGACGCATTTCGACTAACGCCCGCATATTTCGACTAAATCGAAAGGATAAATTGCAACCAAATACTTCTCCACGGCTGGCCTGGGGCTTGGCTGAAATCGCAACCGCCACCGGATTGAGCGTAGCCTTTCTTCGCAAACAGGCGCGCACAGGTGCACTGCCAACGCGAAAAATCGGCGGGCGCGTACTCGTGCTCGACCAAGATTTGCACCAGTACTTACAGACGGAAACGGTGAGGGGAGGGCAGGTCAGTGAACCCAAAAACTGAAGCCCACAACCGTTACGAGCGATTGCGGGCTTCCGAAAAACAACAAGCCGGGAAGCGGGTTGTTTTGATGGTGGGCAACGTAGCACAGCCCCCGCTCCCTGCTCCACACCTAATCGCCGCAATTGACCGGCTGTGCGCTCGCGCGCTGGCGGCGCGAGAGGAGTGGCTGGCGTGAGAGAGACCACCCACACAAACCACTGCCTTTGTGGCCGCGAATTTCAACCTGCCACCTCCTTTGTGGTGACCGAAAAGCCCGTCATCACGATCACCCGCGTCTGCACCGACTGCGGCGATACCCTCGGCAACGGCTCGTTTGCTGAGCGTGCCGAACGCGCGAATCTTCTGTTGCGGCGCGCCGGCGAAAGCGAGGTGCGCCGATGAGCCGTGACCTCACCACCTTTTTGAAAATCCTCCACCACGCGCAACAAGGCGTGGTGGAAGTCTGTCTTTTCAACGCGAGCGAGAAGCCAACGCACGTTGGCTACTTCGACAACCTCGAAGCGGCGGCAAAGGCCATTGCAGCGAATGACGCCAAGGGAAATATCTTTGTGACGCTGAATCCGGCGTCAAGCGGTTTGCTGGCGCGGGCGAATAACCGGCTGATTGAGGGCAGCTACAAAAAGCCGGTCACGCGCACGCTGGATTCCGAAATCGTCTGTGATTCTTGGCTCTTCATAGACATTGATCCAAAGCGCCCGCGTGGGATTTCGAGCACCGAAACGGAACTGGCCGAAGCGCGCGAAGTGGGCAAGGCCGTGCGGGACTGGCTGGTTGAAATGGGCGTGCCGCAAGCTGCCTTGCTGACCGCGCAATCCGGCAACGGGGTTTACGTCCTGGTGCGGCTGCCTGATTACGCGGTCACCGAAGAGGCGACGGCAACCAAAAAGGCTTTCATCAACCACCTGGCCGCCTTGTTCGACACGCCGAGCGTAGAAGTTGATCGGAAAGTCTTCAATCCAGCGCGGCTGCTGTGCGCGCTGGGCACGATGAAGGTGAAAGGCGAAAATATCGCCGAACGGCCGCACCGTCGCTCTTGTGTACGCACCGTCGCGGGCGAACGCTTTGACCCTGAACGCGAGCAATACTGCGAACCGTTCGACCTTTACGCGCTGGCCGCGCGCGTGTTGCCAGCCGTCGAAGCGAGCGCGCCGCCAAGCAAGGTGAGAGCGTTTGCTGCGGCCTTCGACATTCGCAACTTTGTTGAACAACTCCGCGATGAAAAGCCAACGCAACGCGGGTTCACCTACTACACCTGCCCAGGTTGCGGCGGCTTTCAAAGGCTGCACGTGAACGAACACACGGGGGCTTACGGCTGCTTTCACTTCGGCAAAGGCACTTGTTCAGTGGACGCGATTCGCGCGGCTTTGGGGCAACCGAAAGGCCAGCCACAAGCCCGCCTCGCAACCACGAACGGCAAGCCGAACTTGCGCAGCAATACCGCACTGGCGCAACGCTACCAGGCCGATCCTGAGCCGGAAGCGCCGGAGCCGTGGGAACCGCCCGCGCCATTTTTTGAATTCGACTTGCCCAGCTTCCCCACGCAAACCTTGACGGCGTGGCTGCGGGCGCACGTCGAAGGCGTTGCCACTGCCACGCAAACGCCTGCTGATATGTGCGCCTTGCTCGATCTGGCGGCGGTGGCGGCCAGCGTGGCGCGCAACGTGCGCGTGTGTATCCGCGAGGGCTGGGTTGAACCGCTCAACCTGTACGTGTTGGCAGCACAACCGCCGGGCAGCAAAAAATCCGCCGTGACCGTCTATGCCCGCCAACCGCTCGAACAATACGAACACGAATTGATCGAAACGGCGCGCGATGAAATCGCCGAAGCGGTCAATGAATACCGGGTGCTTGAGGCGCGGTGGGAGAAGGCCATCAAAGATTGCGCCAAACTCGACGGCGTGGAACTCGACGCACGTAAGACCGAAGCAAAAAAACTCAAACAGCAACTGGATGGGCTAAAAGTTCCCGCCGAGCCTCAACTCATCGCCGACGACATCACCAGCGAGGAACTGGCAACCAAGCTCGCCGAACAAGGCGGGCGCATGGCGATCTTCAGCGCTGAAGGCGGCATCTTCGAGGTGATGGGCGGGCGCTACTCTTCGGGCAGCGCCAACATTGATGTTTATTTGAAGGCGCATCCGGGCGATCTATTGCGCATCAATCGCCGCAATCGGGCCGAGTACATCGAAGCGCCAGCACTCACGCTTGGCCTGGCAGTGCAGCCCGATGTTATTCAAGGACTGGCGAGCAAGCCTGGCTTTCGCGGGCGCGGTTTGGTTGGGCGCTTCCTTTACGCTTTGCCGCCGTCCAGCGTCGGCAAACGCAAGATTCGCCCAGCGCCATTGCGCGACGAAGCCAAACACACCTACGCGCGCAACATCGGGAACTTGGCGCGCATTCAACCTTACGGCACCGACGCCGACCAGGCGCGGATGTTGCGCTTCTCGAAAGACGCAGACGATTATCTGGCCGCGTTTGAAGAACGGCTTGAGCCGCAACTGTGCGAGGGCGGCGACTTGTACGCGCTGGCCGATTGGGGCGCGAAACTGGCCGGGGCGGTTGCGCGGATTGCCGGCTTGCTGCACTTGGCTGAAAACGTGCAGCGGGTGAATTCCGGCAACTGGCCTGGCGACGTAGCCGCCGAAACGGTCAAGCAAGCGATTGCCATCGGCGATTACCTGATCCCGCACGCCAGAGCCGCCTATGCCGAGATGGGCGCTGATCCGAAGATCGAAGACGCCAAATTCATTGTCCGCTGGTTGGAGCGGGACGGGCGCGCCGTGGTCAGCAAGCGAGATATTTTTGAGGGTACGAAGGGACGATTCAAAGAGGTCACGTCGCTGGAACCCGCGCTCCAGACGTTACAAGATCACGACTATTTACGCCTTACCGAAGTGCCCCAGAAAACTGGACGCGGGCGCAAACCCAGCCAGCAATTCGCCGTAAATCCGTTTCTGAACCCTGCGTCGCACAATTCGCACAATTCGCACAAATACACCCCAACACCCATTTCTGCGAATACTGCGAATTGTGCGAATGAACCACCAGAAAGCGCTTTTCGGTCACCTATCTATCCAGAGCATCAAGCGCGGGAGGTGCTGACCATATGAGCTTGCAGATACTTACGCGGCTTGAAGCGCAAGGCGTCCGGCTCATTCCAGACGGGCCGCGTCTGATTATTGACGCGCCGGTCGGGATTCTGACCGAAACCGACCGGACGGCGCTACGCAACCACAAATCCGAACTGCTCGCGTTGCTCTCGGCACCGAGCTTTGCGGAGCTTCACACGGGGGCTGATGACGCCGGGCAGTACGCCTTGAACGAACGCGCGGCGATTCTCGAATTTGAGGGCGGGCATCTCCGTGCCGAAGCCGAACGGTTGGCCGCACTCGAATACGTGGCGCGCTTCAGTGCCGCAGAAACGGAGCGTGTCGCGTGAAGCTCAATACGCTCAAAATCCTCATTACCTTGGTTACTCGAACCCTGACCGAAGCTGAGGCGAATGAGTTGCGCGCCTTCATCGCCAGCCTGAAGCCGCGCGTGCATCTGGTCTTGCCGGATTGGCGCTGGATCGAAGCGCACGGCCTGGGCAAGCAGGCGGCCCACAGCCTGCTTGCCCAAGTGGCGGCGCTGGGCGTGCGTTTCAGCGTGGCAGGCTGGCGCGCTGGGTCGCCTTCCCTGCACGTTTCCGCAACGGCGCGGGGGTTGGGCAGGGCCAAAGCAATCTGAGGCGATTTTGAGGCCGAACTTTTGATGAACCGCGACAGGCTCAGCAGTGGGCTGAAAAGCGGGGATCAGCGAAAAACGTAGCACAATATGGCCGGTACATTATGGGTTGGGAATGGCGCAATGGGCGCTGCTATTACTACAAAAAAGAGCGGGTAGATGGGCAAGTGGTCTCCCACTATATGGGTAACTTCGGAGCGTTTACCGAAACACTGCGGCAACAGATGGCTGCGGAAGTGCAGGCCGAGCGCGCGGCGTGGCGGCGACGGCAGGCGGATGAAAAGCAGATTGATGAGCAGGTTGATGAGGCTTGTCGAGAGTTGCGGCGCTTGCGGGAACGCCTGTTGATCGCCACCGGGTTTCACCAACACAAAGGACAATGGAGAAAGAAACGTATGGGCAAGACTCTTGAAGCATTGGCCAAGCGCGATCCCCAGGTAGCCGCGCGGCTGGCGGTGTGGCAAGCCACCGATTTGGGGACCGCCCTCGAATTGGCAGAGAAACCATCCTTTGAGGCACAAAGGGAATTCCGAGAGTTGCTGGAGCAACACCCCGAAGCAGCCGCGCGTTGGGGCAATCTGGTCAATAACGCCACATCACATTTGATTTCTGCCGCCTGGGCGAACCGCGCCGCCACACGCATTGGCGTCGAGCAGCGCGTCAAGCAGATGAAGGCCGAACACGGCTACGAGGCCGCTTCCCTAATTGAAAAGATGGTCATTGATGAAATGGCGCTGGCCTGGATGCGGTTGTATTACGTGCAAGACCAGCATACGTACGCCATGCACCGACAAAACGGCTTTCGCGAGGCGCACGTCGAGTATTGGGATCGGCGGCTGATGTACTCACAACGCCGCTTCTTACGCGCGTGTGATTCGTTGGCACGGCTGCGTAAGTTGGCCAAGGGCGTCAAACTGCTGCAGGTCAATATCGCGCAAGCAGGCGCCCAGCAGGCGAACTTGATGACCCTACCAGCAGGCGGTACGGGGTCAATTTCGGGAGAAACTGAGACTTAACAATAGGAGGAGCGATGCCACAACGTTGCCGGGTTTGCCACCACCAGGAATTAACCGAGATCGAAGCGCGACAACGACGCGGAGATTCTTTGCGAACGATGGTGGCGCAGTTTGGCGGAGTGACCAAAGATAGCCTGGCGCGCCATTTTGCGAACCATCCGCCACGGCCCGCACCGACTACGGATTGGACGGACTTAGCGGATACTGCCACGCCGCAGGATGCTGTCGCGGTTCCCGAACCGACCAAACAACCAAGCGAGCCAGAGAGCCTGCAAGCGTTATGGGATGAGAGGCTGCAAGCCTTGCTTACGCCCCGCGTTAAAGCAGTAGAAAAGGCTCCTGATCCGGTTTGGTGGTAAGGCTGTCGCGGTTCATCGTTTGGAAATAAATAATTAGACTGGGCGTTGCCAATGAGCATTCACTTCGATTTCAGCAAGCTGCTTGAACCGCTGGGCCTGCCGGTCAGCTTGGATGATTTCCGCGCGGAAGACTTCCCGCTGACTCAAGTTATTTTGAGCGCATCGAGCAGGCGCGCGAGCGGATGTAACGGGCGCGGGTTGCCCTGCGCGCCGAACCAACGGCAGCGGCGTTGCACCGCGAGCAAACCGGACGGCCAGCCGTGCAAGGCCTGGGCGGTCTGGCACGCTGACGAGCAGAAATGCATCAAGCATCTTTCGGCGGAAGCGTGTGCCACATACGAGGCCGCCAACCAAGACAAGCCCTGCAAAACGCCGCGCCCGACCTGCGGTTGCACGGCCTATCCGTTTCCGCATCGGCAATGGGTTTTACATCGCGCCACAGCCGCCGTTGATGGTGCATCCGTTGGAAGCGGGACAGCGGCGCGCTGGACGCAAGCGGCGGCGGGAGGTGAACCGCATTCGCAAGAAGTACGGTCGAGATTTCGGCGGGCTACTCTGAATGTAACGAGATGGGCCGCTTATCGACCTGCCTGTTATGACCGAATTCTTTTATCCGAGTCTGGTAAACGCAATTGATCTGTCGCGGCCAGATAAGTCGCTTTCAAACTTTCTCACGTTCTTTCTCATCTCCTTGCTGCCGCCACACGCACTACAAAGCCGTCGTGCGACCTTCGCTCTTCAATGCTCGATAGACCTTTTCTAGGAGGTGTTCCAAAGCTAGTTTCCGAAACTCACCATCGGCCATGAGCTTGCCGAATATCTCCTCGTTGCCTTCCATGCGGTCAATGACAAGCCCCTCGAAGGCTTTCTCAAAGACGTAGCGGAAATCGTCTTTGGAATTGGCGGCAGCAGCTTTCTTAAGCGTCTCGCTTTCGATTGCTTCCTCCTGAATCTGGTCGAAGAAGAGTTGGTCGGCTAGCGTGAAGTTAGTTCCAAAGCGTTCGTTGAGAATATCAATGAGTTCTGAAAGTTTGATCTTAGGGTCTTCCTGCCCGGTGCCAACGTCGCTAGGGCCTTTAAGCGGTTTGCCGTCGCCAGTGGTGAGGTCAATCTGGCCTTCGCTGATTTTTTGCAGGCGGTAATACTGCAACTCGACTTCGTCTTCGAGGTGATAGCCGGGGCCGGTGTCGCGCTTCGGTAATTTGGTCAGCAAAAAACGCAGATAGGTATAAAGCTGCTCTAAATCAGAATCCTGATAGGGGATCACCTGCGACAGGAAGCCGTACATATTGCGGAAGTTCACCAGCAACGTTTTCACCTCTTCACGCTCTTCTTCGTCGCGTTCCTTGAACCGCTCTACGGCCTGATCGAGTATGCCGCTCATTTGCGCTTGATCGTGAACCGTTTCTTTGCGCTTCGGCCTGAAATACACCGCACAGAATGCTTTCACTTCTTCTTCGTGAATCAGGCGGGTTTCCTCAATCTGGTGTTGTAAGCGGTAAAGATGTTGCGCATCCGTCAGCGGCTCAGACGGCGTGTCTTCGTAATAGGGTTTGAACGCTTTGTAGATTTCTTCCGGCTTGTTGCGAAAGTCGAGAATGAACGTGTCTTCCTTCCCCACGCAAGTGCGGTTGAGTCGGGAGAGCGTTTGCACGGCCTGCAACCCCGTCAACTTCTTGTCCACATACATCGTGTGCAGCAACGGTTGATCGAAACCCGTCTGATATTTTTCCGCGACCAGCAACACTTGATATTCGTGACTGTCGAATCGTTCCGGCAACTCGCTTTCCTTGATGCCGCCATTCATCCCGACTTCCGTATAAGTTTTCCCTTTTACATCGGGGTCTTCGACGATGCCGGAAAAGGCCACCAGCGTTTTGACATCTGTATAACCTTTCTCACTGATGTAGCTGTCAAAAGTCTGCTTGTACCGCACCGCGTGCAAGCGGCCTTCGGTGACGACCATCGCTTTGGCGCGTCCACCGATTTTGTGTTTTACGTGCGTGCGGAAGTGTTCGACCATCACTTCGGTTTTCATCCGCAGATTGACTTCGTGAAAGGTCAGTGTGCGTGCCAGCGCGCGCGCCGCTTTCTTGCGCAATACGTGCGGATCATCATCGCCCACTTGCACGAGACGGAAATAGGCTTCGTAAGTGATGTAGTTTTTCAGCACATCGAGGATGAACTTTTCCTCAATGGCCTGGCGCATCGTATAAAGGTGAAACGGCGCTTTTCCCGTGATAGGGCTGGGTTCGTCGAAGACTTTCAGCGTTTTGTATTTCGGCGTCGCGGTGAAGGCAAAGAAACTCAGATTCGGTTGCTTGGCGCGCTTCATCATTTCTCTGACCACACCAGCCAATTGATCGGCGTCTTCGTCTTCTTCGATTCCCTGATCGGTGACGAATTGCGCGGCCTCTGCCTGAATGCGGTCGGCGTTTAGCACGCCTTTCAAATCCATTGCGCCTTCGCCCGATTGTGAGCTGTGCGCTTCGTCCACGATGACGGCGAATTGTTTATCTTTGGTCGAAATCGTCAGGCCGGCCAAGCTGAGAGGCTCTTCCTGGCGCAGCTTTTCCAACGTCTCGGCGATGAAGGGGAATTTTTGCAGCGTCGTGATGATGATCGGCGTGCCGTTCGCCAGCGCCTGCACCAGTTGCCGCGTATCCTCGTCAATCTTTTGCACCACGCCTTGTTTGTGGTCGAACTGATAAATCGTGTTCTGAAGCTGTTGATCCAAAATCCGGCGGTCGGTCACAACGATAACTGAATCGAAAACTTTCTTGTTCTTCTCATCGTGCAAAGACGAGAGCCGATGCGCCAGCCACGCGATGGAGTTCGATTTCCCTGAGCCAGCGGAATGCTGCACCAGGTAGTTTCTGCCCGGCCCGTGTTGGCGCGCGTGCGCTACGATCCGACGCACCGAATCGAGTTGGTGATAGCGCGGGAAGATCATTGTCTCTTTGGTAATCTTCTTGATGCCCTCATCGGTGAGGATGCGCTTTTCCTCCACTTGCAAATGCATGAACCGTCCGAGGATGTCCAGCAGGCTGTCCCGCTGCCAGATTTCGCGCCACAGGTAAGCCGTGCGGTATCCGCCATCGGCGGCGGGTGGATTCCCGGCGTGTCCATTGTTGCCGAGGTTGCAGGGCAGGAAATGTGTTTTGTCACCACTCAGCCGCGTGGCCATAAAGACTTGATCTTGATCCACCGCAAAATGCACCAACGTTCGCTTCGTGAACTCGAAGAGCGGTTCGCGGTGGTCGCGGTCTTTCTTGTATTGCTTTTTGGCGTCTTCGACGCTGTAGCCTGAAAGCGGGTTCTTGAGTTCCGCCGTCGCAATCGGCAAGCCGTTGAGGAACAGCACCAGATCGAGCGATTTGGAATGTGTGGTGCCGTAATAAAGCTGTCGCGTCACGCTCAGCACGTTCTCATCATAAAGCTTCAGCGTGTCGGGGTTCATCCGGTTGTTGGGAGCAAAGACCGCCACGCGCAATTTCTTGCCGTAGCATTTGAAGCCCTGCCGCAACACCTTGAGCATACCTTTCGTGTCGAGTTCCTTCACCAGATGATCCAGCACCACGTTGCCCGTCTCCGCTCCGTGGATGGCTTCCAGGCTCTTCCACATCTTCTCTTGCGTGGTTTGGATGAAACCCAGCACCAGCGCCGGATCGAGCGCGCGCGCCTTGTCATAACGATCTTTCGCCTCACCGTCGCGGTAATCCACAAATACATAGCCGCCCTGCGTGGTCAGGTGGTCAATGATTGCGTCTTCGAGTCGTGCTTCCGTGTGTTTTTTCATGATGGTCAACCAATAGCTTCCACGTTGGTATTGTCCAGCGTGTCGAGTGAAAGCCCGTCAATGTCCTGATACAAATAATGGCGGATGGTGTGATCACGTTGGAGATATTTTCCAGCTTGGTCTAGATAAGCTGCTGCGTTGGGGTGACATGAAAGAACGAACTTAGTCAGATGTAAGCGTTTTGCGCTGCCAGTGTAGTGCTTGATCGTGCTGTGAAGTGCGCGACACCAAGCTTCGCTGGCCCTTAACTGATCAACCAAACTATCCGGCAGGGTAGCGGACTTGAACTCGAAGCAATGGATGTTCAACCGTTCCCGGACACGATGAAAGACCACGTAATCGCAGCGTTTCGACCAGGGCTTTGCGTTGTCATCGAGGAAATGGAAAAGCGGGTCAGAGTTGCCTTTGTTATTTTTCTTGTCGAGGTTTATTACGATTGCCTCGCCGGGAACGACGAGTCGAACTTTTTGCAATAC
The DNA here is from genome assembly GCA_043740245.1 of Acidobacteriota bacterium. Classification (GTDB taxonomy): domain Bacteria; phylum Acidobacteriota; class Blastocatellia; order RBC074; family RBC074; genus JACPYM01. The sequence continues at coordinate 16,187 of JAYUCP010000712.1, forward strand.
CGCCTTTTGTGAACCAGTCGGGTATATCTTTTCCTTCATCACAATACGCCCTCCATCTGTCTCCGTAACCTCGTAGTGCGAGGTATTGAGATAGCTACGTAGTGCGTTGAAATAGCCTTGAGAATTGAGCGGCATAGCTAAACAGTGGTTTGAGGAATCTGTACCCCGCGCACATCAATCTTGCCCGTCGTCGCGGCGGTGATGAGCGCGGTGCGGTATTCAGCGAGACGGTCTATGACTTCTTGTACCTTCCTCTCCATCTCGCCAAACTCTTCTATTTTCGCGTTCAAATAATCGACAATTTGCTGTTGCTCCTCCAAAGAGGGAACAACACTTCTTAGAGCGAATAGCTTGCTCGCCTTGATGCCAAGCGCTGTAGAGCCTGTTGCAAGCGACGTAAGGTGGCCTTGGAATGGGGCGCTCATCATCCAATATTTGGCAAAGTAATTGTTAAGTTTCAGCTCTTCGCCTTGAAACTTGATGACACGCTGAGCCAAAGCAATGTCTTCACGGTCAATGTTAGCTACTTCGCCAAGGGGGGCTTCGGTAGTGAATAGGAGGTCGCCAATTTTAGGCAAGCCCCGCGACATGATGTCGGCATACTCGTCTTCCCGGACATACTCCTGTGAAAGATCGTAATCAATTCTCCCGCCTTTAATGTTTCTGGCGGTAATCAGGAACACACCCTCGCGGACTTTCTCTGGAGTTTTGCCTCGATAATCTGCACGGTGCGCAACAAACTTTGTGAATCCTCCTACCTCCCAATGCTCCGGCACTTGGCCGAGCCAGGGGATGCCGGAATCGCGCAGGGGAGCGGCGGGGTTGAGTCCTTTGGTGACGGCTTGGGTAATGACCGCGAGGCGCTTTTCCTTGAGCTTCGCCAACAACTCCTGCTTCCGGGCAATCAGCGCGTCAATCTGCCCCGTCTTCCAGTCCAGAAAGGTGACGATGGCGTCTTGCTCGCCCCTTGGTGGCAGCCCAATCTTTATCCCTCCGACTGTATCCGTATTAAGGTTAAGTTGAGTGCCGAACTTCCCTAAACCAAGATAAGGCTGGCCGGACTCAAAGATGTAATACAGAAACTCAAAATTGATTTGAAGCTGAGGGAAATAGACAAAACCATCATGAATGCAGGCTTTGATGGCTGTGATCATAGGTTTGCCCACGGAGCCAGCTATGCTCAAGAACAAGGCCCCCGGTTCGAGAGGAACACTTAGGCTTTTGCCAAGGTCTGAAAGTCGCTGGGTCGTTTCCCTGAGATAGTGGTAGTTACTTGTGACATCTGCGATTCTTACCCACGCATACTCGCCTTCATCGTCGAAATATTTTGGATCTTCGATTGGCCGTGGAGATGCACCACGAGAAACTGGGGTGAGTCGTTTAATCGACAATACTTCCCAATGCTCAGGAACTTCTCTAAGCCAGTCTTGCCCGCTCTGCTTGTATTGTGGATATTTGATATAGCTCATGCCGTGACCTCCTTCAGCATTGCCATAATTTCCTGCTCCAGATCAGTAATGTCTTGCTCGATTTCGTCCAGCGGGCGCGGCGGTTCGTATTCGTAAAAGTGGCGGTTGAAGGGAATTTCGTAGCCGACCTTGATCTTGCTGTGGTCAATCCACGCATCCGCGCGATAGGGCAGCACCTCAGCGGCAAGGTAGGCTTCGCAATGATCGCGCACGAGCGTGAGCAACGGCGCTACGTCTACCTTGCCCTTGTTCTTTTTGCCTTCGTAATCAAGCGGCAACGGCAGCTTGATGCCCGTCGGGAAAGCCACGTTTTCGGTATCGCGCAACTCCGGGTCAGGTTCGGGATTGCCTTTCCGGTCGAGGCAGATTTCGGCGGACGGGTCGCGTTCGCCCAAACTGCCAGGAGCCAGCAATGCGCTTTGTAATTTGCTGTCGAGATTGATCTCGGCAGCCTCAAACGCGGCGGCGAGTTGCGCGGCAAATACAGCGCGGTCTTTGATGAGTTCACTTACGGCAAACGCGCCTTTCATCCCTTCCAACACTTCAAGGATCGCCGCCTGCGCTTCGGCTCCCCGCAATTCTTCTTCTTCGATCTTCGCTTTGTTTTTGCGCTTGCGAGAAATGGCGAGTTCGACAAAGGCGTTGGTGCGTTTGAATCGCTCGATGCGTTCGTCGGTCACGGCGAAATTCAACCGCAACGGACGCTCGACCATGATTTTGAGATAGCCGAAATCCTGATTGTCGAAAATCTTGCTGACGAAAAGACTCTTCGTTTGATCGCGCTTCGGGTCTACGTTCGTGTGAATGTCGGCCACAGTCTTGCGGACATCTTGCGCAAAGCCGCCATAAAGTTTGGTTAGCACTTCGATATGGTTCGGCATCCCCTCAGTGCCGTCGCCGATTTGCTTGCGCTTGTCGCCCAGGCTCTTTTTCATCTTCCACGCGAAATCGGTGCCGTTGATAAGCTGCACCTTGCCTCGACGCTGCTTGTGCTTCCGATTGGTGACAATCCAAACATAGGTGGAAATGCCCGTGTTGTAGAAAAGCTGGTCAGGCAGGCCGATGACGGCTTCCAGCATATCGTTCTCAATGATCCAGCGGCGGATGTTGCTTTCGCCGCTGCCCGCGTCGCCCGTGAATAGCGGCGAGCCATTGAAGACGATGGCGATGCGCGAACCTTCGCCACCTTCATCAGGTGCAGGCTCCATCTTCGAGATCATGTGCAGCAAAAAAAGCAGCGCGCCGTCATTGATGCGCGGCAGGCCGGGGCCGAAACGTCCTTTGAAACCGAATTGCTCGTGCTCCCGCGTGAGGTGATCTTTCTCCGGCTTCCACTCCACGCCGAAGGGCGGATTGGCAAGCATGTAATGGAACTGTTCGTTCGGGTGGCCATCGCCATCGGTGAACCCTTCTTTGGCCTTGCCCGTGCCGAGCGTGTTGCCATAGACGATGTTCTTGACGTCTTCGCCTTTAATCATCAGGTCAGAGCCGCAGATTGCATAAGATTCTGGGTTGTATTCCTGGCCGAAGAGTTCGAGGTTGGCGCTGGGGTTCAGTCCGGTTTCAGGATCAATGATGAGCTTTTCTGATTCCGAAAGCATCCCGCCTGTGCCCGCCGTCGGGTCGTAAATCTTGATGACCTTGCCTTCTTTGTAAACGAGGTCGTCATAAGTGAAGAGCACATTCACCATCAGCTTGATGACTTCGCGCGGAGTGAAGTGATCTCCGGCCTCTTCATTGGCTTGCTCATTGAAGCGCCGCACGAGGTCTTCAAAGACATAACCCATCGCGATGTTTGGGATGGTGTCCGGGTGCAAATCAACGGCGGCGACCTGTTTTACAACTTCGTAGAGGCGGTTGGCTTCTTCGAGCTTTTCAATCTCGTCTCCAAAGTTGAACTTTTCGATAATCTTGCGCGCGCGGGTCGAGAACCCGGCCATAAACTTGAGTAAGTTCGGCGCGAGCTTATCGGGGTCGCCAAGCAGATTCTGGAAAGTGAATTCGCTGGTGTTGTGAAAGTTCAACTTGAACTTCTGATTGATGATCTTCTCGATAGTCTCGGCATCGTGCTTGGGGACGGTTTGGCTTGCCTCGTTGATCTTCGTCTCTGCCGCAAGCTTTTTATGCAGGGCAATGACCTCGTCTTTCGTCGCTTCCAGCACGCAATCGAGTCGGCGTAGCACAGTCAGCGGAATCATCACGCGACGGTATTGCGGCGGACGATAAGGGCCGCGCAACAGGTTGGCGATATTCCAAATGATGTCGCCGTGTTGTTTGAAGGCATCGAAGTTTTTCATGTAGTGGTAATTCCCAATGTCGGCTGTGAGGCAACCAGTGAATATCTATTCAAAATGTTGGACGCGACGTAAAGTGTTAAAGTGTCTGCAAGTTGAGTTCAGTGCTGAAATCGGCTTCAAAGCAGCGCCGGGCGATGTAACCGGAAGTGTAAAACTGCCCGCCACTCTTTTCTTCGACACTGGCAAATTGCATCCGTCGGCAGCGAGCCAGAGCTTGGCTTCAAAAACGAGATTGGCGGTTGTGTTGTTGGGTTTCGCTTTCGCGGGCATCAAGAATCCTTTGGAATATTGCGCAGTCGGCGGCAGCAAAAGCCTAACGGCAAGATTCGCCAGCTACTGCCTATCAGAGTGTTGGAAGATTGGGGCACGCCCGTTGAATGTTTTTCGCATTAGCTTGCCGGGTCGCGGACGCAATGTTGTTTTCGCATTCCCCAATCCGCCTGTCAATGGTTGGCGTGGGCAAGTTGGACGATGGGTAGGGTGCAGCGGTTTTGCGGGACAAGCGGAAGGTCTCTACGGTCAGCCAGTCCGCAGCACATCACCCCAATTGGTTGTGTAGCCAGGCGCGGCAAACTCCGCCTTCGTCCGCCACGTGCCCGCCGACGGAAACAAGCCGCAGCGCAAAGTGTCCCGCCCAAACTTCGCATTGATGAAGTCTATTGCCTGATGCAACCGCTTCATTCCCTCGAAGCGGTCATCTTCCCATAACCGGCGCGGCGCTGTGGCTTCTGCTGCAAGCTCACTCAACGTCACACCTGCGCGCCGGATGGCGTAGCCGGGCTGCCAGATTCTTTCCAGCCCGCGCAAAGCCAAGTGTGAGAGCTCGAGCGTGCTGTTGCTGAGCGGCGCGACGGCCAGCGTGAGCGAGTCCGAAAACTGCGGTGTGACTTTGAAACGGTCGGTGCCGAGCCAAACATTGAGCCTGCCCGTCAGCAGTTGTTCGCGGCGCAGCTTCTCTGCCGCGCGGGCCGCGAACCAGACGACGGCGGCGCGCACTTCGCCGAAGTCTTCGGTGGCCTTGCCAAATGACCGCGAGACCGTTGCAAGTTTGCGTTGGGGTGTTTGCGGATTGAGCGGGAAGCATTGAATGCCGCGCAATTCGTGCACGATACGCAAGCCGACGATGGTCATTTGCTGGCGCGCCCAGCGGTCGTCAGTGTCGCGCAACGCTTTGGCCGTGGTGACGCCGTGGCGGTTGAGCAGTTCGGCGTAGCTGCGCCCGATGCCCCAGACTTCGCCCACGGGCAGCCGTTCAAGCGCGAGGTCTTGATATTTCGAGCGCGTGAGATCAAGCACGCCCCCCGCTTTGGCCGATGTCTTGGCGTGCTCCATCGCCACTTTCGCTAAGACCTTCGTCGTGGCAATCCCAACCGACACGGGGACACCTGAAAGCGCCTGCACACGTGCCTTGATTTCGCGGCCAATGGCGTCGAGTGACAGGCGGGCCGTCGGCTGCAGGTCGAGCCAGGCTTCGTCAATCGAGTAATGCTCCACCACGGGCGAGTAGTGGTAGAGCAGCGTTTGAAACCGCTCCGACATTTCGGCAAAGAACCCGTGGTTGCTCGAAAAGACGGCCACGTGTTGCGCCGCCACGAGTCCGCGCAGTTCAAAGAAAGGTTGCCCCATTGTGATGCCCAGGGCTTTGGCTTCCTTGCTCCGGGCAATCACGTTGCCATCGTTGTTGCTGAGCACCACCACGGGGCGGCCAGCCAGTGCGGCATCAAAGGCGGCAAAACAAGAGCAATAGAACGCATTGGCGTCCACGAGGGCGATAGAAGATTTGGGGCACTGCATAGGGCTAACTCACTTTCGGGAGCGCAACGGTTGGCGGGCGATGGAACGTGATCGAAGCGACCACGCGCCCGCGAATAGACCAGCCTGAATCATTGTCGAGCGGAATGGCGGAATAGTTTGTGTTGGCAGCTTGAAGCGCGAGTTGGCCGCGCTCATTCGACAGGCGGCGCACAAGCGTTGTGCCGTCCACGAAGGCGAGCACAAGCTGACCGTGCGCGTACCTTTCGGCAGGCTCGATCACGAGCAAGTCGCCATCGTGAATGTTTGCGCCGCTCATGGCGTCGCCCGCCATCAACGCATAAAACGTGATGGCGGGACGGCGCACGAGCAGCGCAGCCAGGTCAAGTTGAGGCTCCCGTTCCTCTTCCGCCTGGGGCGTGAATCCGGTAAAGCGAAACGACATTCTTCAAGTTGCGTTTCGGGGCACGGTAGCAAGCTCTCATGCGTACATTTTGAAATTCAATGCGTGGCAGAGATTAAATTTATGGGGGTGTTGCGGTTCAAACCTGCACGATCATCACGACCGAACCGAACGAACCAGCCGCGAAGGTACACAACCGAATGCCAGCGATTTTGCTGCCCAACGCTGAAGGCTTGTGGCTCGATCCCGACGCGCGCGTGTCTGACCTCATTCAACTGCTTGGCCATTATCCGGAAGATGAGATGGAAGCGTGCCCAGCGCCGAGGGCGGTAAACTCACCGGGACGTGATGAGGCTGTTATGGTTGAACCGATAGATAAAAAAATCATCGGCGCGCCTCTGAAAAGCTTGCCGACCAAAAGCGCAAGCGATAGCATCCACGTGAATCTGAAAGATTCTGAACGCGCCATTCACACTGCTTATTGACGCGCTCATCAAACCTTAATCACAAGTCGTTCCTTTGCCAGTTATTTCAGCATCTGAAATAACTTCCTTTACGAATCAACCTTTTCCCTAAACCCGGAGGCCACATGTTGAAAATGAAAAGACAGCTTGTCAGCGCGTTCTTTGCTATTTGCTGCCTGCTAGTTCAAGCGGCGAGTGCGCAAACTGAAATCACCTTGAAGAAAACCTTCATCGAAAAATTCAAGAATCGCGTGACGATTGACGCAAATTTCAGCGTCAAGCATTCACTCAAAAAACCACATAAACCTGCCAGCGATGCGGATATTCATTGCGCTGGCGTAGCTCCTGAAATCGGCTTGGCAACCGTTGTCGAATTGATGAATGCGGCATCCAAGCCGCAGATTGTACAGGCGCTGGTTGATGCTGAAGGCGGCAGCCCTGTGGCAATTTCAGGTGTTTGGCGTTTGTGGAGCGAGCATGGCGGCGAGTCATTTCACGTGCAAGGTGGAAGCCTGCCGCCCATTGAGGACACCAATCCTGACCACGTGTTTGAAATTCACCCGATCACCAAAGTAAATGGCGAGTCAATGTTGGACACGATTAGCAGTATCCAGGGCTATAAGCCGAAGGATGCGCTGGAAGCTTTCACTCACTATGAGCGAACGAGGTGTCACCTCACCCCCAAAGCCAAAACAGTCACAATCTCTACCACTATGGTGGGGTTTAATTATGTGGAGTTTGTGATGCATCTCAATGAAGACCCGCACCCCGTTGCCGACGGCACGCAGGTCTTTGCCGCAGTATCTGAGGTAGACGAGGACGAAGAGGTCATCGTCAGAAAACGGCGCATGGTTTTTATTCAAGGTACTGACGAAGAAGCAAAGGTTAAACTACTTCACAAAGGCGATAGTTTGCACGTGTTAGGAATTCCGCGCATAAACCTCTCGCTGATTTCCTGGCGCATCGCCAATGCCAAGAAGAAGCCGCAAGTGCTCGATTGGAGCCTACCCTATGAAATTGTTATTGTCGGCGTGCTACAGGATTGAGCCACGGTCGTTAAGAAATTCATCGTCGGTGCCTCCGACCTTGAACGCGAAGCCCGGAAGCAAAAGAGTCGGCTTCCGGGCTTTTCGTGTTTCTTACCTGCTTGTTACTTATACGGCAGCGGAACTACGGGTTCAGCCTATGACTGTAGTTCGCTACCAGTTGCCGCGCATCTTTGACCAACAATTCGGACAAGTGAAGATTCAGCCGATGCCCTTCTCTCTTCGTCTGGCATTTACCCATTCTGTGACCGTCGCCAGCCGCTCGGTTGATGACATCGCCAGCCACTGCGCCAGCAATCGCCTTCCCACATAGCCGAGATAAGTTTTCGTGTTGCGGTGCGCCTGGGGGCCGTCTGGCGCGTGCCAGCAACTGAAGCCGGGCCGGTCGGTGCGTTTCTCCCACTGGATGCCAGGTAGCGGCGGCAACGAATCCGACCCGCTACCGCCACGTTTTTGCCCTGACCCGCTACCGCCACGTTTTTCTGTGCGAGCCCCTGTCTCGGATGATTGACTGACCGGCACAGCGGTTGCCGTTGAAATCAGCGCCGATGATTCGCCGGTTAGATTGACCGGCGGGGGCACAATCACCGGCCCTAGACTTTTGGGGCCGCGTCCAAATCCATTCCGTTGCTCACTCGCTGACCGCCGCGCCAAGCTACCGTAGGCTTCGGCATTTGTGTTGGTGACGGCTGCGGCGTGGTTGTGCGGCTGCGTTCGGCTGCGCTGTAAATCTGTTCGGCTTCCGCAAAGGGCAAAGCGAATTCCGCCGCGACGGCTTCAATCGCTTTGCGCCGGGCGGCAGCATTGCGCAGCGCGTTCATCGCGGGGGAGTTGGCGGCGAGATCATAGGCGGCGCGGTTGCGTTGCTGGTCTTGCAAGTATTGCGCGGCCCAGAGCGCATCACGCTTGGCGATGGTATCCAGCGCATTCGCCATCATCACGTTTTTGCGCCGCTTGGCGTAGAGGGAAGACCACAGCCAGAGCGTTGCGCCAATCACCAGTGGCGCGCCATAGACGACATAGTTTTCAACGACGGGCAGCACCGCTGCTTTCTGAATGAGCAGGAACGCGGCCAGGATGTTGAGGCACAAGACCAGCTTCACCACGACCAGCGCACGGCCCGCCAGGGAGCGTTGCTCGCTGCTTTTCAGGAACGAAGCCATCCCATAGCACAAGGCCAGAAATGTGCCATCGAGCGCGGCCACGACCAGCAGGGCGGCATTCTGCGCGCCGATGAAGCGCGCATAGAATTCATTGCCGCTCAGCCCCTTGTGGCCGATGAAGTAGCTTGCGCCTGCGCTGATCGTGGCCCCAATCAGCAGAAAGAGCCAATGCACGATAGCGCCCGTGGTTTCGTGTTTGTCGTTGGCCTCTTGCTCGAATTCGGTTTGCTTCGTTTGGTAGTCCTGATAACTTTGCATGTGAGTTTTCCTTTCATCAGGGAAGGCCGAAGCGGTAGGATTGGCTTGCAGTCAACGGCCTACGCGCTTCGGCGTGTTGGTTGTTGGAAGGCCCGGCCAGTGCGGGAAAGCGTTGGCCGGGCCGCTACGTTTGACGCGCTACCCGTTGCCGGGAACGCTTGGCGTCCTCGCCGCGCCGCTGTCGAGCGCTTCAGCCGCTCTTGATCGAAGAGCAGCCGCTGCGCCGGTGCGATTGCGCGGCTTTCGCGCGCCAAGGTGGTTTGTTTATTTCGAGTAAAGGTAAAGACCCAACCCGAACTTCGACGCGGCGCGTTTGAGCGCCATCGCTTCGGCGTTGCTGACCGGATCGCCGTAACCTTTGGCGTCAAGGTCTTCGCAGCCCGTCGCCTCGCGCGTTACAACACCTTCAGCACAGGGAATGCTGATCGAAGCTGTCACTGTCACCAGCTTGCCCACCAGACCAACACCGCGCACGCTGTATGACCAGCCCGGCGCATACAAGTCCAAATACTTCACGGCGGTGTGCCATTCGATAAAGGTGATGTCAGCGCCGCCCTGCTTGCGCGTCTTGAGATGGCGCGCTTTGAGAGGCTTGGACAAGTTCTCAATGATCGCGGCCAGTGGGCGCAGGATGAATAGCGCCACCGACGCGGCGGTAATGGGTTGGAGTTGTTCGGACGTGTTGTTGCTCATTGGTTGGCCTTCCTTTCGGTTAGATCATCACGCGACCATAGTAATCGCCGCTCAATTGGCCGTTGCGCACGTAGCGCACACCCGCCACCGGCGCGGCTGATGCTTCAGCCTGCCGATGGATGGATGCGACCGCGATGTTGACCGAAGCGGCGGCGGCCACGTGGTAGCAGAGCTGCTCAGACTGACCAGCCGCGCAATTGCACTCCGCCAGCTTGTGCCCGTTCGCCACGACGAAGCGCACCGTGTAGAGGCGCTGGCCGTCGCTTGAACTCACTGTGTAGGTGCGCTCGCCCAACCATTTGACGCGGGGATGAACGGCTTTCGCTCTTTGAATCGCCTTGCGCATCTTGTCGTTGTTTTTGAGTTTAATCATTGCCGTTTGCCTCCGTGTGTGATGTCCAACTGACAAGGCAGATTCTAAAGCCCCTTTAGAAATAAGTCAACATAATAATCAAGCCCCTTTAGAATTATTTTGCTTATTTCAGCTTTCTTGCCTATAATTCCTAAAGGGGCTAGATTTGCTCCGCTATGACCAAAAGAAAGGAAACGCGAAAAATGATTCCTCCAAAGGAATTTGCTGAGAAGTTGGGAGCGAAGTATCAGACGGTCATGCTCTGGCTCCGGCAAGGGTTGATTGAGGATGCTGAAAAACACCCTTTGCCGACTGGCGGGCATTACTACTTGATCCCAGCAGATGCATCGAAACCGGAAACACAGCGCGGGCCTAAGCCGAAGCCCCCGGCCACCGCCGAAACCGCAGCGCCAGCGGCGAGCGTGACGGCCACGGCAGCGCAGCCGAAGAAGGCGGCGGCAGGGAAGGGCACGGCGGTGCAGACGAAGCCCGCGCAGAAACGCACGGCGAAGAAAGGGAAATGACGCTCAATGTTTGACGGCCAACCCAAAGAGACCATCGTCTATACGACCAATGAAGGCGCGGAGCCGTTCGCCGAATGGTTGAGAGGCTTGCGCGACGCTGAAGGGCGCAAGCGCATCCGGGTACGGCTGGCGCGGTTAACGGCGCAAGGTCATCCCGGCGATTACAAGACGGTCGGGCAGGGAGTTTACGAACTGCGTGTTGACGCCGGGCCGGGCTACCGGCTGTATTGCGCTTTCGCGGGCGCGCAAATCGTTTTGCTGCTGTGCGGCGGCGACAAGAGCAGCCAGATGCGTGACATTGAACGCGCCCACGAGTTTTGGCGCGATTATCAACGGAGGAATCCAGCATGAGAACCTGGGATGAGGTGTTGAAAGAAGACCTGCGGGCTTCGACAGAAGAAGCGGCAGAATATCTGCGCGGCATTGCGGAAGAAAACGACCCGCAACTACTGGCCCACGCGCTGCGCCAGGTGTATGCGGCGCGCGGCTCGCTTGAGCAGCTTGGGTTGAGCGCGGCGGAGTTGGCCGCGATGCTGACCGTGCTGACCACTCAGCCAGCGGCTTTGCCACAGGCGGCTTAGCTTAACAGAAGGCGCTATGAATCACTTTCACTTGATTGACGAAGGCAATGATGACGATTTCGGTGCGGCTGAATACAGCCCGCGCGCGCCACAGACAGAGCAAGAGCGCCAGCACTACGCCCGCGCTAAAGAGCTACAGGTTAAATTCCGCGCACAAGCCACTGCACACTATGTGCGCTTGGCCGATGACCTAGCAACGGCCTTTCCCACGCCTGAAGCCGTCAATGACGCTTTGCGCCAGGTGCTGCGCGAAAGGCAGATGGCGGCGTAGCAGGCTGGCAGAGAGGAAGCCCGCAAAGAAGCGCGCGGCGAAGAAGGCCAAGCGGGCTTGAGCGGAGACACTACGAATGCCAAACCTGAGCAAGGTTCTTGCAGAGCTTGAGGCTAATGTGCGTAACATTCGCTTTGAGCGATTGGTGACGATCTGCACGGCATTCTTTGGTGAGCCGCGCGTAACAGGTTCTCATCATATTTTCAAAATGCCCTGGGCGGGCGACCCGCGCATCAACATTCAACGCGACAGGCACAGCGGGAAGGCGAAAGCAGAGCAAGTGCGCGCTGTGATCGAAGCGTTGAAAAAACTCGACACCGATTAAACCAGCAAGGACAGGGAGCTATGGCAAATACAAAAGCAAAGGCCCGGCAGTCACCGCGCTTCCGCGCGGAGGACTACAGCTACAGTGTCGCTTGGGCAGAAGTGGATCAATGCTTTTTCGGGCGCGTGGCGGAGTTCCCTTCGTTGAGCGCCTTCGCCGCTACGCAAATCGCGGCGCTACAGGAAATCAATGAGGTGGTCGGTTTTGTTTTGGAAGACATGTCCAAAGCGGGTGAGGCGATCCCGGAACCACTCAGCAAAAGGCAGTACAGCGGGAAGTTAAACTTGAGAGTGCCTGAAACACTCCATCGGAAGCTGAGTCTCGAAGCAGCCAAGCAAGGGGTTTCGCTAGACCAGTTCATTGCCAGCAAGTTGAGTGCGACCGTTTAGCGTCGCCCCAGGCGGCGGATAAAGTCAGGGGCAAAAGCAATGCATCTGTACAAGCGCAAAGATTCCAAATACTGGTGGTTCAAATTCTCCTACCACGGCACGGTCTACCAGCAATCCACCGGCACGAAGAACCGCCGCGACGCGGAAGGCCTCGCTTCTAAGGCGCGGCTGGACGTGCTGGAAGGGAAGTCTGACATTCGGCGCAAGAAATCCGCCCCGCTATTCAAAGAGGCAATGGCAGAATTCCTGATCTGGTCAGCCCAGCAGCACGCGGCGCATCCCAACACGACCAAACGTTATGCGACTGCCGGCAAACCTTTGTTGGCGACTTTTGGCGCAAAGCCGCTCGATGCCATCACGTCGGATGAAGTCGAGAAGTACAAGACCGCGCGCCTGAATCAACGTGGCCAGCGGGGCATGGGCAACGGCAAGACGAAGACGACCGGCCAGACGTTGAAGCCTGCCACGGTCAACAGGGAGCTTGCCTGCCTGAAAGCGACGTTCAATCACTTCATTAAGCGTGATGTCATCGTCAAGAATCCTGTGTCCAGGGTGAAGCTGCTGGCAGAGAACAACGAGCAGATGCGCGTGCTCAGTTTCGAGGAAGAGCGACTTTACCTGACGGCAGCTTCGCAACCGCTCCAAGATATTGCCGTGCTCATGCTTGAAACCGGGATGCGCCCGGATGAGGTTTACAAGCTGAAACTGAGCAATGTGGACTTTGACCAGAATTGCCTGTCCATTCCATTCGGCAAGACGAAGGCGGCACGGCGCAAGCTGCCGCTCACGCAGCGCGCGGCGGAAATGTTGCGCGGGCGGATTGCCGCCGTTAAGGGCGCTTGTCTCTTTCCGGCGGAAGGCAACGCGGATGAATCCATCGGCAAGGTAAACAATGCGCACACTGGCGCACTGAAGCGTTCGGGCGTGGCGCACTTCCGGCTTTACGATCTGCGCCACACCTTTGCCAGCCGGGCCGCGATGGCGGGCGTTGATCTGGTGACGCTGGCGGCGCTGTTGGGCCACAGCAAGATTCAGATGGTGTTGCGGTACGCGCACCCCACGGCAGAGCACCAGATAAACGCCATCAAGAAACTGGAAGGCTTCACGCTGGCGGGGCAGATGGCAGAGGCGATGGCTTCCGCATTCATTCACTGACCTGTAGCCGAAAACGTAACTATCAGGTGTTGATTTGGAGTGTTACGCAGTGACAGAAGAAACGATAAAGCCCTTATTTTGCAACTGTGTAACACTGTATGGCACTCAGTCAAAAGTGCCTCAAACGGTCTGCAAAACCTTTATCCATCGGTTCGATTCCGATCGCCGCCTCTTTTCCTTTCTTCAGCCTAGCCAAATTCCCAACCCCGATTTTGCCGGCCTGTAAAAATCTTGCGGCAGGGTGGACTGTTTTTGCCAGCTTTTACGCATAATCAGCCGGACAGAATTCAGACAATGATGCCAGGCAACAAATGAAAGATTCGGCTGAACAATCCAGACAGCAGCAAATCAAAGCGCTCTTCGAGGCCGCGCTTGACCGCGCGCCGGATGGACGTGAGTTATTCTTGCAACACCAAACGGCCGGCGACGCTGTCTTGCTGGCCGCCGTGCAAGAACTGTTGCAAGCGCACGCCCAAGCCGCTGGGTTCCTCGAAACGCCGCTACAGTTCGCCGCTCCGTCCGTGCCAGCCGAAGCCGCCGCCGGGCAACGCATCGGCCCGTACCGGCTCTTGCGCGAAATCGGGCGCGGCGGCATGGCGACGGTCTATCTGGCCGAGCGCGACGACGACGAATTTCAGCAACTGGTCGCGGTCAAGCTGCTCTGGCCGCGCGCCGACAGTGCCGAAGTCGTGCGCCGCTTCCGCCAGGAACGCCAGATTCTGGCCCAACTCAATCACCCTAACATTGCGCGCCTGCTCGACGGCGGCACGACCGAACAGGGCTGGCCGTATCTGGTGATGGAATACATCGAAGGCCAGCCGCTCACGCGCTACTGTGCCGCACTGCAGCTTTCTATCCCTGCCCGCCTGCAACTCTTTCAAACCGTCTGTGGGGCTGTGGCCTATGCGCATCAAAATCTGGTGATCCACCGCGATCTCAAACCCAGCAACATTCTTGTGACCGCAGACGGCACCATCAAACTGCTCGATTTCGGCATCGCCAAAATGCTCACGCCGGAAACCAGCGACGAGGCCCGCACGCGCACCGGCTTGCAATGGTTGACGCCCGAATACGCCAGCCCAGAACAGGTGCGCGAGGAAGCCATCACCACGGCCAGCGATGTGTACAGCCTGGGCGTGTTGCTTTATGAATTGCTGAGCGGCGTGCGTCCGCACGAATTGCAGGAAATGCCGCTGCACGAAATCATCCGCGTGCTCGGCGAAGACGATCCGCCGCCGCCCAGCCGCCGCGTGACGCCCGCCCACGCCGCCAATTGCGCCGAAGCTTCCGCCGAAAAGTTGCAACGGCGCTTGCGTGGCGATCTGGATAACATCGCCTTGCTGGCGCTCAGCAAAGCCGCGCCGCCGCGTTATCGCACGGTCGAAGAGTTGAGCGAGGACTTGCGCCGCCATCTGAATGGTGAACCGGTGCGCGCGCGTCCGGCCACGCTTGCTTACCGCTTCAGCAAATTCGTCAAACGCCATCCTGCCACTGCTGTCTTTGTGTTGCTGCTCTGTTTCGGACTCCTGGCCGCGCTTTGGCAGTTGCGGGAAGCGCGTCTGCGGGCGCGCGAACAGCGGCGCGAACTTTATGCGGCGCGCATCCTCAAAGCCGGCCAGGATTGGTTCGATGGCAATGTGCGCGGTTATCAAGCGGCTTTGCAGTCCCCGCCAGTGCAGCCGCAAAACGGTGAAGAGGATTTGCGCGGGTTGGAATGGCGTTACCTGTGGCGGCTCGGCCATCGTGAACGCTTGACGCTAGGGCCGCTGGCTGGCTGCGAGATTGCAGCGCCGGAACCGGGCTATGGCTTTATGACGCGCTGTGATAACAACCGCCGCCTCACGTTCTGGGACGCGCGCACGGGCCAGCCGCAGGTCGAGCACCAATTCCCGGCGCCGTTGCTGATCACTGGCGCGCTGATGCTCAACGGTAAATGGAACCTGACCTATCACACAGACGGCCATACCTTGATGGCGCTGGAACTGCTGAGCGGCACGCAAACCAAGCTGCTCAGCGAGCAGAGCAATCCCATCACCTGTGCCTGGGAACAGGATGAGAAGTGGTATTTGACCGGGCATGCCGATGGGCAGGTGAAACGCTGGGATCGCCGGACAGGCCAGGCGCAAGGCGTTTTGTTTACGGCTGCGGGCCCGCTCCGCGCGCTTTATCCAAATGCGAGCCGTGAGCGGCTGGTAACGTTGACCGGGAACAATGTCGCGCAACTCTGGGACATGCAACGCGCGCGTCTTTTGCTGCGGTTGGAAGGCGTCACCGGCCTGGTTACCGGCCCGGGGGCGAATCACTGGTTGATCGCAAACTTCGGCAACAATTCGCTCGGTGTCTATGATCTGGGTTCAGCACGCAAATTGAACACGCTTGAGACGGCTGGCAACCCCATCGTTTTTGCCCAATCTCTCGCTTCGAATCATTTGCTGATTAGCCAGCAGGACAACGCAGTCAGGCTCTACGAATTGCCTGGCTTACGTTTGGCTGGGACTTTCACCGGGCATTCCGAATGGGTCAACGCAGCCTGGCTGTTTCAAGACGGCAAATGGCTGGCAACGGCCAGCAGCGACCGCACCGTCAAGCTTTGGGATGTCGCCGCGCAACGCGAATTGGCGACGCTCAAAGGCCATCCGGACGATGTCGTCTCCGTTGCTGGTTTCGATCAGGAGCGGCAATTGATGACCGTCAGCCAGGATAAAACCCTCAAGTTCTGGGACGTGGCCGAAGTCTTGCGCCCCGAAACATTGACCGGCCACACGGGCCACATCTTCTCCGTCGCTTTCGCGCCCGACGGCCGCACGCTCGCCAGCGCCAGCCAGGATCGCAGCATCAAGCTCTGGGATGTGGCGACCGGCGCGTTGCGCAAAACTTTGCGCGGCCACGCCGGCCAAATCTTCTGCGTCAATTTTTCGCCCGACGGCCAGCGGCTTGTCTCTTCAGGCGAAGGCCAGGCGGCGCGTGTTTGGGACGTGGCGACCGGTCAACTGCTGTTCGAGTTGTGTTGCCATCGTTATCAAATGCACGCCGCCGCCTTCGCGCCCGACGGCCAAGTGATCGCCACCGCCAGCGACGACCGCACCGTCAAACTCTGGGATGCCGCGAATGGCTGCGAGTTACGCACCCTGACCGGACACACACGCGACATCTGGTCGCTCGCCTTCACGCCCGACGGGCGCACGCTGGCGTCGGGCACGGATCAAGGTGAAGTGCGTTTTTGGGAAGTGGCGAGCGGGCGGCAACTCGCGGCTTGGCAGGCGCACGCGGGTTCGATTTGGTCAATTGCCTTCACGCCTGACGGCCAACAGTTCGCCACCGCCAGCGGCGATCAAACTGCGCGACTCTGGCAGACTGCCACACGCCGCCTCGTCCGTGAATTCAAAGGCCACACGGACAGCTTGTTTGAATTGGCCTTCACGCTTGACGGCCAACGCCTGGTCACCGCGAGCAGGGATAAAACCGTGCGCTTCTGGAATGTCGCGACAGGGCAGGAACTGCTCATCCTCAAAGGCCACACTGATCAAGTCTGGTCAGTAGCTTTTGCGCCGGACGGCAATACGCTGGCGAGCGGGAGTTGGGATAAGACGGTGCGGTTGTGGCGCGCGGCCAGCGAACCGGTGGGCCAAACAAAATCACCCGCGCTGAACTCGGCCAAAAAATAATCCGGCTTGTGCGGACAAAAGGCGCGCCGCAGATGTACGGCAAACTGTTAGTTTGCCGTCGCTTGAGGGCCAAACGCACTGGCGGCCCGTCAACGCTTGCCTGCCGAGACACGGGCAAACTAACAGTTTGCCCTACATGCGGAACCGGCGTCCGCACAGGTCGAAATAATCCGAAAAAAAAGCGGGCTGTTTTTTCTGCGGTTTGCGCATGTAGGGTAGAACCGGAAACCAGCAGTCTTCCGGCTCGACCGTCAAGCCTCTTCAATTCGACCGGCAGTCAGCAGGGCGAATGAAGAGGTAGCAAGCAGTTCCAACCACAGTAACCAATTGAGAGGAGACTCCCGTATGAGAAAGCTTTGTTTCGTGCTTCCAGGCATTTCCCTTTTCACCCTTGCATTCTTGCTCGCCTCCGGCGCTGCGGCTGTTTACGCCCAGGAACCGCAGAAACCAGGACCGGAGCAGAAAAAAATGGAGGTGTGGGCCGGTGAATGGAGTTACGCGGGCGACGATAAAGAACCGCCTTTTGGGAAACAGGGCCACTTCACCGGCAAAATGATCACTCGAATGCTGGCGAATGGGTTCGTGCTGGAACACCGAGCCATTGAAAAGGACGGCGATTGGCTTGACCTTTGGTGGTACGACCCTGTGGTCAAGGGTTACGTTTTCCAAAGCTTCGAACCTTCGGGCGTTGTTAGTAGCGGGTCGGTGACGGTAGATGGGAATACCTGGACGGCAACCGGAACTCGGCTCGATGCCAAAGGTAAGCGCCTCCACCTTAGGGCGACGTTAACCTTGTCGCCCAACGGTAAGACTTGCAGCGTCAAACAGGAGTACTCGCTCGACGAAGGCAAGACTTGGAGCGTCTGGTATGAGTTGATCCAGAAGAAATTGGGTAAGTAACTTGGTGGCCATCCAGACTGGCCAGACTGGGCTGACCAGCGACAGACGTGCCGCTGCGCAAGTGTCATCCACGCCCAGTATTACCGGGCATTCGTAAACCCGCAGTACCTAACTGAAAGGAAATCTCGCTATGAAACGAACCTACGTTGCAATTCTCCTGTTGGCGGCATTCACGCTTTGTGCCTGTTCAACGCCGCCAGCACCGTCTAGCGCCTCAACTGCTGCAACACCTGCCGCAACCGTGAGCGCCGCCACCACAGCGGAGTTGGAGAAGACCGTGATTGATCACGAAAAGAAAATGTGGGAGCTGGCGAAGGGTAAGCAGGTGCAGGAGTATCGAAACGCTCTTGCACCCGGCTACAGGGGAGTGGGTGTAGACGGGATTAAAGACGCCGACAAAGACGCTCAGAACCTACCTACGTATGACATCAAGGAATATGCACTGAGCGATTTCAACACAACCTTCCCTAACCAGGACACCGCCGTGATTACCTACATGGGTACGATGACAGCGACCACGAAAGGCGTGACTTCGTCGGGCAAACTCTATGCATCGTCTGTCTGGGCGAAACAGAACGGTGACTGGAAGTGCGTCCTCTACTCAGCTACTAAAGCGGAGCCGCAGTCCAAGAAATAGCGCTGCGCCGCACGTTCACCGCAAGCTCACGCTCAGCATTACCGGGCGTCCATCAAAACCACAATAGCTGACCGAAAGGAGACCACTCATCATGAAAAGAATCATCACCCTCGTCGCACTCGCAATCGCCGCTTGCACTTTTGCGTTTGGCCAAGTGAAGCGCAACACCTCAGTTGAAGCCGAAGTCATCGCGCATGAAAAACGCGCCTTTGCAGCGTGGAAAAACAAGGACAAGAAGTTTTTCCTGGATACGGCAACCGACTGGAGTCAAAACATTGATCTCACCGGAGTGAGGAACAGAGAGCAGTGGGCGCAAGCAGTCACCGATCCCAATTGCACGGTGAAAAACTATGCGTTGGACAACATCAAGGTAATCATGCTCAGCCCGGACACCGCACTGATGACGTATCGCTACACCAATGACGCGGTCTGCAACGGCAAGCCTGAACCGAGTCCGGCCTGGGCTTCCACCGTCTTGGTCAAACGTGGCCGGAAATGGCTGGTTGCGTTTCATCAGGAGACCAATGCGCAAGCGAATTAGTCGCCACCTATCAAATCAACAAGGAGAACCCAAATGAAACCCATCCTCTCGACAGTAGTATTGATAACCAGCGCTGCCCTCTTCTCTGCGTGCGCCGCAAGCGAGCAGCAAACCAGTTCGACTCCCGCGCCATCGGCGACAGCACCGGCAGAGGCCGGAGCGAATGCAGAACAGGAAGTGCGAAGAGTCCAGCAGGAGTACGACAAGGCCTGGCTGCAACAGGACGCGGCGGCCTTTGAGCGATTGCTGGCTGACGAGGTCATGCAAATCAATGAAGAAGGCAAGGTCTTTTCTAAAGCCGAGATCGTGGCTAACGCCAAGTCCGGGACGGTGAAGTTTGAGGTGGGACAAAGCGGCGACATCAAAGTACGCGTCTATGGCGACACGGCTTTGGTCAGTGGGCGCTGGACAGAGAAGAGCACACGCCAAGGGAAACAAGTCGTCGGCGCGATGCAAATGATGATTGTGTACGTGAAACGGAATGGCAACTGGCAGGTCGTGTCCGATCAAATCACGCTGATCGCTGCGCCCAAACCGTAATTGAGCACATCTGCCAAGTCAGCCTTTGCGTTGGTGATCGTTCACGGCTGAAGCTGGTTGAACAACCACGCGCGCGCAAACTCCCATTCCCGTTTCAGCGTCGTCAGCCCAATGCCGAGCGCCTCAGCCGCTTCGGTTTCCGTCAAGCCGGCGAAGTAGCGCAGTTCGACGACCTTGGCTGCGCGCGGATGATCGGCTTCCAAACGCGCCAGCGCCTGATCGAGCGCCAGTAAATCCGGGTCGAGTGGCGCGGTGAAACCAGACTCGGCACTCAGTTCCACGCGTTGCCAGTCGCCGGCACGTTTGGCGGCGTGTTTGGCGCGGGCGTGGTCTACCAATAAGCGGCGCATTTGGCGCGCGGCGACGACAAAGAAGTGATGCCGGTCTTGCCATGCGACCGTCTCAGTGCTGCTGGCCGGATTGAACAGGCGCAGGTAGAGTTCGTGCACGAGCGCGGTCGGTTGCAGTGAGTGCTGCGGGTTTTCTTGTTGCAGGTAATGGCGGGCGAGGCGGCGCAGTTCGTCATAAACGAGCGGCAAGAGTTGTTCGGCAGCAGTGGCATCGCCAGTACGGACGCGGGCGAGCAGGCGCGTGATTTCCGATGGTGGCGCTGACATCAAAGCGTGGCCTCCCAGGGCGCTGGCGTTGAATTGCTGATCTGGGCGGTTGCAACGCCCCTTGTAGTAACGAATTTATTCGTTACGTGACGCAGCGAATAAATTCGCTACTACAAGGGGCGTTGGCTTGCGGTTTTGGCGGCGGGTTAAGCCGCTGGTTCGTCTTCGCTCTTCACGACGATTTTGACGTTGGCCGTGACTTCGCGGTGGAGCTTGACCGGGACTTCGTATTCGCCGGTTTCCTTGATCGGGTCTTTGAGCGTGATCTGGCGGCGGTCAATCTCGAAGTCCTGCGCGGCGAATGCTTCCGCCACGTCCATCGAGGTGACCGAGCCGTAGAGCAAGCCGTGCTCGCCGACTTTGCGGTGAAAGACGAGCGTGACGTCTTTCAGCAAGGCCGCCTGTTGTTCGGCCACCGCTTTTTCTTCGGTGGATTTCTTGAGCAGGGCCTTGCGTTGCATTTGGATTTGCCTGACGTTGGCGACTGTGGCCTGGACGGCCAGCCCTTGCGGCAGCAGATAATTGCGGCCATAGCCGGCGCGCACTTTGACGACTTCGCCGCGCGCGCCCAGCTTGTCTACGTCAGTGCGTAGTAAAACTTCCATCATTGCCATAACGATCGAGCTCCTTTCGTTTAGTACTTCGTGTAGGGCAAGAGCGCAATGTTGCGCGCGCGCTTGATTGCCTCGGTGATCTTGCGTTGCTGGTAAGCCGAGAGGCCCGACAGGCGGCGCGGCAAAATCTTGCCGTTCTCGGCGATGAACGTTTGCAGCAGCTTCACGTCCTTGTAATCAATGTAATCAATGCGCTCCGCCGTGAGTTTGGAAGTGCGGCGGCGGCGCGTGTTGCGGCCTTTCGGCCCGCGATTCAATTTATCGTCATCTTGATCGTTTCTAAATGCCATAGTGATTCACCTCAGTGTCAAAGGCTGTGCGGAGACAGCGAATTACATATCCTCCAACGCGGCGCGCTCTTCAGCGGTCAGCGGCAGGTCGGTCAGATCATCGTCGCTCCGGCGCGCGATGGCGGCGGCGCCTTTGCGTTTGGCTTTCATCTTGGCCGCGCGCTTCAGGTCTTCGTCGGTGCGCACGGTCATGTGGCGTATGACCGCGTCATTGACGCGCAGGCGGCGTTCGACTTCGTAAATCTCGCCGCCGCTGCCTTCGAGGTAAATGAAGGTGTAATTGCCGTCGTCGAATTTGCCGATGGGGTAGGCCAGTTTTTTGCGGCCCAGGTTTTCAACCTTGGTGACAGTGCCGCCTTTATCGGCGATGACTTGTTCGATTTGGGAAGTGAGTTTCTTCAGGTCGTCCTCAACCGTGTTGGGATTGACGATGAAGCAGACTTCGTACGTTCTCAATGCGTTCCTCCTTGTGGATGTGAAAGCCTGCCGATCTTGCATCAGCAAGCAAGGAGAAGGGAAAAGGGAAGGGATGAAGGATGAGGGATGAGGGATGAAACCTTTGAATCAGCGTTTCATTCCACATCCTTCATCCTTCATCCTTCATCCCTCATCCTTCAGTTATATTTGTTCATCGCTTCCGCGATGCCCATTGTCAAAAGAACTTCGACGGCATCCGCCGCCTGCGCAACCATTGCGGTGAGCGCCGCGCGCTCATTGCGCGAAAACTCGGATAACACGAAGTCGGCGGAATTGGCTAGCGGATGCTCCGGCGCAATGCCCAGGCGCACGCGCGGGAATGCTTGCGTGTTGAGCTTGGCGAGCAACGATTTCAAACCGTTGTGCCCGCCCGCGCTGCCACTGGGCCGGATGCGCAACTTGCCGAAGGGCAGTGCGAAATCATCCGTGACGGCCAGGATGTTGGCGGCCTCCGCGACTTCGTATTTGGTTTTCAATTGGGCCACCGCCACGCCGCTCAGATTCATGAACGTTTGCGGCTTGACCAGCAGCGTTTCGACGCCGCCGATGCGTGCGCGTGTGGTCAGTGCTTGGCACTCTTTCACACGGACGGTTTGTCCGGTGCGGCGCGCCAGTTCGTCAATGACCATGAAACCGGCGTTGTGGCGCGTCCATTCATACTGCTCGCCGGGATTGCCCAGGCCCACGACTAACCACATACGATTGCAGAACGCGGATTTTGGATTGCGGATTTACGTCGTTTCAATCCGCAATCCGCAATCTGCAATCCGCAATGAAGCTTACTTCTTCTCTTTCTCTTTCTCGTCGCCCTTGCCCTTCTTGATGACTTCGGGTTCGGCCACCGCAGCAACGGCTTCGGCCACGACCGGCTCTTCAGCAGCGACCGGCGCGACGCAGGTGACGATGGTCTGTTCGGCGCGGGTGCGCACTTCGACGGCGTCGCCAAGCCGCAAATCTTTGACTTCGATATGGCCGCCGATGCCGAGCTTGGTCACGTCCACCTCGATGGCTTCGGGCAGGTCGGCGGGCAGGCAGCGCACGCGGATCGTGTGCGTCGGGAAGTCTAGAATGCCGGCGGAAAGCTTGACGCCTTCGGATTCGCCGACGATCTTGATCGGCACATCGAACTCGGACTTTTCAGTCATCGAGACGCGCATCAGATCGAGGTGGATCAGCACGCCCTTGATCGGGTCGAGTTGCATTTCGGTAATCTTGACCGCCGTCGCCGCGCCCTCCAGGTTCAAGTTGAAAATCTTGTTGCGGCCATTCGCGCGCAAAAAAGCGCCCAGTTCGCGTTTGCTGACCGTGCCGCTGGCGGGATCGCCGCCGCCATAAACCGTGACGGGAATCTCCCCGTTTGCGCGCACCCGGCGCGCGGCATTTTTGCTGCCTGCGGTGCGCGCTTGCGCATTCAATGAAAGGTCCGTAACAAAACTCATGTCGTAAACTCCACTTGCAATCTCAGCTTAAGATAGGTGTCAGTAACCCGACCGTGAGGGAGGGCTAGCTTGCGATGCTAGCCCTCCCTCACGGTCGGGCTACTGACACCGCAAAGTAATCAGATAATCAGATAAACAGGCGGCTCACCGATGACTCTTCGTGAATCGAACGGATCGCCTCGGCCAACATCGGCGCGACGCTCAAGCATTCAAACAGTGGCGTGGCGCAAGCCGCTTTGCGCGGCATCGTATTAGTGATGACCACTTTTTCGAGCGGCGATTTTTCAATGCGTTCAAGCGCGTTGCCTGACAGCACGGCGTGCACGCAACTGGTCAAGACGCGCTTGGCCCCTTTTTTCGCCAGCGCCTCGGCGACCTTGGTCAGCGTGCCGCCGGAGTCCACCATATCGTCAACGATCAGCGCGTTGCGGCCTTCGACGTTGCCGACGACATGCATCACTTGCGCTTCGGCGTGGCCCGGTTGCGATTTGTCGCGCCGTTTGTCCACGATGGCGAAATCGGCGTTCAGCCGCTTGGCATAAGCCCGCGCGCGTTCGGCCCCGCCTGGGTCAGGCGCCACCACGATCAAATCTTCGATCGGATGTTCCGCAAAGTATTTGATCATCAGCGGCGCGGCGAACAGATGATCCACCGGAATATCAAAGAAGCCTTGAATTTGCGGCGCGTGCAGGTCAATCGTCAGGATGCGGTTGATGCCTGCGGTCGTCAGCAGATTGGCGACCAGCTTCGCCGAAATCGGGATGCGCGGTTTGTCCTTCTTGTCGCCGCGTCCGTAACCGTAATAAGGAATCACCGCCGTGATGCGATCCGCCGACGAACGCCGGAACGCGTCCGTCATAATCAGCAACTCCATCACGTTGGCGTCGACCGGCGGACAGGTCGGCTGCACGATGTAAACATCGCTGCCCCGCACGTTTTCGAGAATCTGGAAATTAAACTCGCCGTCAGGGAAGCGCGTCGTATTCGCGCTGCCGAGCGGCAATTCCAGGTATTGGCAGATCTCTTCAGCCAACGAGCGATGGGCGTTGCCGGAGAATATCTGTAAGCTCTTCAAGCTTCTCCCCCTCTACAGAACTTTACAGCCTTATACTTTTAGGATTTCGATCAGCAGGCGAGACCCATACAAAAGAATGGCTGGGGAGGAAGGATTCGAACCTTCGAATGGCGGCTCCAAAGGCCGCTGCCTTACCACTTGGCGACTCCCCAGCAAAAACTGTTTCAAAATTGTGCAGCGTTTGAACGCCGTTGAGAATACCGGTCAGTCAGGCGCTTGGCAAGCGCATCTCCAATTCGTGATGCGCTCAAGTCAACTGCAAAGCCCGGCGGTACTCGCGACGGTTCAGCGTGCGCGCGGGGGCGCACCACCAACCTTCTGCGTGTAAGTCCTGTTGCGCGGCGGAGCGTGCCGCCTCACTGTCAAAGAGCGCAAAAACCGTCGAGCCGCTGCCCGACATCAACGCCCCGCGCGCGCCGTTTGCCAACAACCGCTGCTTGATCTCAGCCAGCAACGGATGGCGCGTCAGCACGGGCGCTTCCAGATCATTGTGCAATACCGTTGAAAACGTGCCGGAAGGGGCTTGCCTATTGCTCATGGCGTCATAGGCCGCCCACAAAGAAGCGGGGATATTAGTGACGGCCCCTGGCTTTGTCAACTCAGGCGGCAGGTTGCCATAGACTTCACGCGTGGGTACCGCGATGCCCGCGTTGACCAGCAACAAGTGTTCAGCTTCGATCTCTTCGGTTGGATAAACTTCGTCGCCGCGCCCCACGCCGAGGCAGGTGCCGCCGATAAAAAAGAACGGCACATCCGCGCCCAACTGTGCGCCCAGGCGAAACAAGTCGCGCGGCTCGA
>JAYUCP010000713.1:0-17135 GCA_043740245.1 Acidobacteriota bacterium
CACGCGCGTCACTTATCCGCAACCGGTCTTCACCGACATCATGTTCGACAATGGCAACCTCGTGCTCGGCTTGCGCGACCGCACCGGCGACCAGGTCGGCAATAACACGATGAGCAATCCGGCCAATGCCACGCTGTATCAGCCGCGCGACGCCGGCGACGTGGTGCGCGCCTGCGGCAGTGTGGCGGCGGGCTGGACGCTCGAAAGCAACGGGCGCTGCGGCGGCACAGGCTCCGCGCCGCAAAATTCCGGGCAAGGCCCCGGCAGCACCAGCGGCGCGGCTGGCTCCGGCGAGTTTTATTACGGCGACGCTTACACCTATACCAACGGCACCACCGAAGGCGTCGGCAGCAATCACGATGAAGTCGCGCTGGGCACGATGGCGCAACTGCCTGGCGCGCTGGATATGCTGTTCGCCATGTGGGACCCGATTCCGAACCGCACCGACCCGCTCGACCTCATTCACGACGGCGGCATGCGTTGGCTGCACAATTCCGGCGCGACGGCGGGCAAGTTTGCCCGCGCCTACCGCCTCTATGACGGCAGTTCCAGCACGACGGATCAAACCACCTTTGGCAAAGCCGCCGGTTTGGGCGAAGTGGAGTTGATGATTGACCCCGCGCCCTTGCAAATCGGCAACCGCGTCTGGAACGACGCCAACGCCAACGGCGTGCAAGACCCCGGCGAAACCGGCCTGGCGAATGTCGTGGTTGACCTTTACGCCGGCGCGACCAGAGTCGGCACGGCCACCACCGACGCCAACGGCAACTATTATTTCGGCGGCGCGGCCAACGTCAGTATGCTGTCGAACCCCGCCTGCACCGGCAACGTCACGGCGCACCGCATCGCCACCTATAGCGACGACGCCGAGCAAACGGGCACGACGGTCTCGACCACCGGCCCGGCCACTTCGCCCCTGAGCCTGGCGCGCACCGGCGGCGCCGACAACTTCGTCGGGCTGCGTTATACGGGGCTGCAAATTCCCAAAGGCGCGACCATCACCAACGCGACGCTTCAATTCACCGCCGATGCCACACCGGGCAGCGGCACGGTCAATGTGTTCATTGACGGCGAAGCGGCGGACAATGCCGCGACCTTCAACAGCGCAACCGCCAGCGACATCAGCAATCGCACTGTGACCAGCGGCGCCAACCGCGTCAGTTGGTCGCCCGCCGCCTGGACCGCCAGCACGGCCAACGCGGCTTCGACCACGCCCGACCTTAAAAACCTCGTGCAGGAAATCGTTAATCGCGCCGGCTGGCAAACCGGCAATGCGCTGAATCTCATCATCCGCAACAACGGCACGACCGGCACGAACGCGCGCAATGCCCAGGCCCTGGACACCGGCGACACCAATGACCCTGGCGGCGCTGGCACCAGCCAGGACACCCAGCCCAACGCCGCTGGCCAAACCGCCCTGTTGACCATCACCTACACTTGCCCTTACACGATCGCGCCGAGCACGAATTACGAAGTGCGCATTCCGTCCTCGAACTTCAGCGCCGGCCAGCCGTTGAATGGCTTTGTGCTGACCGATGTGAACGCCGATTTCACAACCAACGGCGACGCGCGCGACACCGACGCCACCTACAGCGGCGGCAATGTCGCCATCGCGCTGACGACCGGCGTTTACGGCGACCACAATCACACTTACGATTTCGGCTTCACCAACACGTCCACGGTCAGCCTTGGCAATCGCGTCTGGAACGATGTGAATAACAACGGCGTGCTGGATGCCGGCGAAACCGGCCTGGCGAATGTCACGGTCAATCTTTACGACGCCGCCGGCACGACCTTGCTGGGTACGACGACGACCGATGCGAGCGGTTATTACAGTTTTCCCGGTCTGACCTCCGGCACGGCTTACGTGATCGAACTGGCGGCCAGCAATTTCAACAGCGGCGGCGCACTCGACGGTTATCGTTCGAGTTTGACGCAACCCAACGGTTCTGAAACCGCGCCGCCCAACCCGAACACCAACACTTCGGACACTGATGACAACGGCCAAACCAGCGGCACGCTCGGCAGCGGCGGCGTCATCCGCGCGCAGGCTGTGACCGTGACCGCAGGCAGCGCGCCGACCGGCGAAGTCAACGGCGCGGGCGATCTCAACCCAGACAACCGCTCGAACCTGACGGTGGATTTTGGCTTGTTCCAGGCCTACACCGTGGGCAACCGCGTCTGGCTCGACAATGTGAGCGGGGGCGGCGCGAACAACAACGACGGCACTCTCAACGGCTCGGAGACCGGCATCAGCGGCGTCACCGTGAGCATTTACGCTGACAACGATAGTAACGGCGTCCCGGATGGCGTGGCGCTGGCGACCGTCACCACCGACAGCAACGGCTATTACCGCTTCGACGGTTTGGTGGCGGGCAAGTACGTGGTCGGCATTCCCGCTGCCAACTTCGGCGCGGGGCAACCGTTGGCGAGTCGGATCAGCACGACGACCACGGCCACTTCGAGCAGCAACAGCACCGACGGCAAAGACAATGGCGTAGACAACGCCGCGCCCGGCACGAACGGCATTTTCTCCGGCACCTTCAACCTGGCGACGAAGACGATTCCGACTGGCGAAACCGACAACCAGACACCGGGCACGTATGGCGTCGGTTCGACGGTCAACGGCCCGCCCGCCGCGAATAGCCGCGGCGATCTGACCATAGATTTCGGCTTCATTCCGAGCGCCCCGTTGGCCGCGCGTTTGAGCGGTTTTACGGCGCAAGCGCAAGGCGGACTCGCGCGCACTGTGGCGGGCGCGCCTAGCGCAACGGGCGTGATCGTGCGTTGGAGCACGGGTTTTGAAGCTGACAATCTGGGCTTCAATCTGTACCGCGAGAGCGGCGGCACGCGCGTGAAAGTGAATGCCTCATTGATCGCCGGTTCGGCCTTGCTGGCCGGGGCTGGGACGTTGCTGACGGCGGGCAACAGCTACGCCTGGCCGGATGCGCAAGGCACGGCGGGCACATCGTATTGGCTGGAAGCCATTGATCTGAGCGGCGCGCGCGATTGGTTCGGGCCGGTCTTTGCCAGCGGGAGCGGCGGCGACGGCGTGAGCGGCGAACCTGGCGCGGGCGGGCTCTTGCAACGTGCCCGTATGCTGGAAGAGTTGAACGCGCCTGTGCCAGACACGGCGCAGACCGAATACGCGGCGGCCATCAAACCAAGCACAAGTGCAGCCGTGCCTGAGACCACGCCACGTGTCGCCGCCGTGCAACGCACGCCCTGGGCTTTGCCGGGGCAAACAGCCGCCAAGCTCTTGGTGCGCCAGGACGGTTGGTACCGCGTCACGGCGGCGGAATTACAAGCGGCGGGCTTCAACACGGCGGTCAATCCGGTGCTGCTGCAGCTTTTCGCCGCGGGCGTCGAAGTACCGATCACGGCCAAGGGGAAAGGCGACAACGTCGAGTATCTGGAATTTTATGGCCGTGGCCTGGACACGCCCGCGACCGACACGCGCGTTTACTGGCTGGTGGCGGGCCAGCAGGCGGGGCGGCGCTGGCGCGCGCATGCGGCGCAGACGTCAGACTCGTTCACGACGACGAGCTTTGTTTCAACGGTCGAACGCAAAGACAAACTGATTTACTTTTCGAGCTTGCTCAACGGCGAGGCTGAGAATTGGTTCGGGCCGGTGATCAATGGGGCAGGCGTGGCGCAGCGGCTGACGACGCAGGCCGTGAACCGGCAGGCCCTGTCTGTGGCGCTGCTGGAAGTCACGTTGCAAGGTGTGACGGAGCAAGCGCACGTGGTCAACCTGGAATTCAATGGGCAAGCAGTGGGCACGGCGAATTTCACCGGCAAGCAACGCTTCACGGCCAGCTTCCCGGTGCCGCTCGAGGCGGTGGGCGAAGGCGCGAACGAACTCAGGCTGGCGGCGGCGGCGGGCGCGAGCGACATCAGTTTGAGCGAGGTCATACGGCTGAGTTATCCGCGCAGCTTCGTGGCGGCTGCGGATAGCTTGCAATTCAGCCTGGTGGCGGGCCAGTCGGCGTACATCAGCGGCTTCAGCACGCCCGAGATACGCTTGCTGGAACTGGGGCCGGAGCCGGAGGACGTGCGCGAACTGACGGTCAAGGCGCAAGCCGGCGGTGCGGGCTACGGCTTTGCGCTGCAAAGCGCGGCGGGCGCGACCTATGTGGCGTTGACCGACGCGCGGCTGGCGCACGTGGCGGGCGTGAAGCTGAACCAGCCTTCGAATTGGCGCGCCACAACGAATGCGGCGGAATTTGTGATCGTGACGCACCGCGATTTCTGGGCGGCGGCGAACCGGCTGGCGGCACTGCGGCGCTTGAACGAAATGCGCGTGGCGGTGGTGGACATCGAGGATGTGTACGACGAATTCAATTACGGCGTGCGCAGCCCGCAAGCGCTCAAAGACCTGTTGACCTATGCCCGCGCCAACTGGTTGCGCAAACCGAGCTTCGCCTTGTTCCTCGGCGATGCGACGAACGATCCGCGCAATTACCTGGGCCTGGGCGAATTCGATTTCGTGCCGGCGCGGCTGGGGGCCACGAGCTATTTCGAGACGGCGCTGGACAACTGGTTCGTAGACGCGAATGACGACGGCGTGCCCGAATACGCGCTGGGCCGCCTGCCGGTGCGGATGGCGGCGCAAGCGGAGTTGGCGGTGAACAAGACGCTGGCGTTCAAACTGCCCACCACCCCGCGCAACAGTTTGTTCGTGTCGGATCGCACGGTGGAGGGGGTCAACTTCAAAGCGGCGAGCGAGCAATTGGCCAACCAGTTGCCCGCGTTGATGAGCAAGCAATTCATCAACCGCAACGACGCCGCGTCCGAACAAGTGCGCGACCAGATCGTGAAGAGCATCAACCTGACCGCGCCGCTGGTGGTGAATTGGCAAGGCCACGGCTCGACGCAGGTCTGGACGGGCGACGGGTTGTTGCGAGTGCAAGATGCGGCGGCGCTGACCAACACGGCGCCGGGCTTGTTTGTGATGACGACTTGTCTGAACGGCTATTTCACCGACCCGCAACAGCAGAGCCTGGGCGAAGCCGTGTTGCTGAACACACCGGGCGGCGCGTTCGCAGTGATCGCCTCGAGCGCGCTCAATCAACCGGGGACGCAGCAGTCCTTCAACCTGCTGCTGTACCAATACCTGTTCGGCAAAGGCATGACGTTGGGTGAAGCATTGATTATGGCGCGCACGGTGGTTGTGGATCAGGACGTGCGCAATACCTACGTCTTGTTCGGTGATCCGACCTTGCGGGTTGTCCCGCGCCGTTGAGCCTGCCACAGCTATAACTGTTGTTTGCGCAAAGGCGCTGCATGCCCACCTGTTTTTGACCGCGTGGCGAGCCTAAAACCGACAATGGTTTTGACTTGCCGGAAGGTCAACGGCTGGTGGGCATGCTTCGTTTTACAGCCATTTGTTTTGGGTGTTGCGACAAGCCCGCGTGCTCCTGCTATGAAGGCGGGGAATTTTTTTAATTGACGCTGTGAGGATGGGCCGCTAGTATGCCGCCGTTTTCGATCTCCTATTCCACGCGAAAACAGGCTTGCATACAAAATCCCCAGCAAAGCTTTCAACACATTTCTTGCACTCAACTGAAGCGAAACCAGATTCAGATGTAACTGAGCGGTTCGGCAGTGGGCAATTTGCTCGGTAGCAAGTTCGCGGTGAAGACCGGTCGTGGCGAATAGACCGGTAACGCCGTAGTGAGGCCCGTTCCGCCGCACGGTCACGCTTCAAGGGCAAGATTTCAAAGCACACCCACACAAGTCCAGGTTTGCCCGGCTGAGGCCGCATTCCCAAACTACTTACCTCCCAACTGGCATTCCCATACGCATTCCCATTGGCCTGGGCAGAGTTTGCTTCGGATTAACCACTTCATGTCCTTACTGGTCCAAGTCCGCCTTGGCTTGAGACGCTTTTGGTACGTGCGGTGGTTATGGTTTGACATTTGTGGGTCAAAAGGAGATCGGTGATGGGTAGCATACGTAACTTACTCGGTAGGCAGGGCAGCGCACGCAGGTCAAAATTTGGTACGCACAGAGTTGTCCGATTCAGGCCGTTTCAATGGCTGTTCATTGGCGCTATTAGCTGCGGCTTGATCGGTTCGGCTTTTTGGACACCGAGCCAGACGGCGGCGGCGCATGGGCCGCAAGCCTGGCTGACACGCTCCGTCGCGGGTGCGCGGAAGCTGGCCGGACGCCTCGGAGCCGGTATTTACTCGCCCCTGGTGACAGGCACGTTTTCCGGGACAGCCTATTTGGATTACAACCAGAATGGTGCACTGGATACGAGCGGAACAACCCCGAATTACGCGGTTGATAGCGGGGTGTCCGGCGTCGTGGTGACAGCCTACAATGCCAGTGGCGTCGCCGTCGGCAATACGACTTCCGCCGCTGACGGAACCTATTCGTTCGTGCCGACCGGCAGCGGGCCGTACCGCTTGGAATTCACCGCGCTGCCGTCGGGCTATACCCCCGGCGCGAGCGGCACGAATAACGGCACAACCGTGCGCTTCGTAAGCGATGGGGGCGCAACCAGCCTCGATCTCGGCCTCGTTTATGCGGCGGATTACAACCAGAACGGGTTGGAGTTGGTGACCAACTGCTATGTCTTCGGTTCGCAAAATGCCGCCGCGGTGGCCAATAGCCCGGTGCTGATATCTTTCCCTTATTCGGCGGGCAGCACAGACACCAGCGCGTCGGCGCCGTTGCCGCAATACGATGCGCCGTCCACGCATAATCTGGCGATTACGGCGCAGACCATCGGCACGACCTTTGGTCTGGCCTACGCACGTGTCACGCGCCGCGTTTATGCGGCGGCCTTTTTCAAACGGCATAGCGGCTTCGGCCCCGGCGCGAATGGCACGATTGATACGTCCAACGGCAGCGGCACTGGCGACGACCCGCAAGCGATTTATCGGATAGAGCGCAGCACCGGCAGCGTGTCGGCCACCTATTCAGTTCCGAGCGCCACTGCTAATAAACACGACACCTCGAATTACAGCACCGACAACGGCAATGCCGGGTGGGACGGCGTGGGCAAGACTTCGTTGGGGGGCATGGATATTTCACCCGACGAGACGACGCTTTACGTGCTGAATTTGGAGAACCGCACGCTCTATGCGTTGAACGCCAGCACGGGCGCGGTCATCACCAGTCAGGCGGTGCCGACTGCGGGCGTGCCCACCACCGGCGGCAGCGCCGCCACGGCGGCGGCGGGCGATGTGCGTCCCTTTGCCGTGCGCTACTATCGCGGGCTGGTCTACGTCGGTTTGATTTGCACGGGTGAAAGCACCAACAGCACGAACGACCTTTTTGCTCATGTCTACTCCGTCAATCCGACAACATTGGCCTTCAGCGCCAGCCCGGTTTTCACAGTCCGGTTGAATTACCCGCGCGGCAAGGCCAACACAGCCGCCGGGGCCACGGCGGCCTGGCAACCCTGGCACACGACCTTTTCAAACCTGACGTCGCAAACCACCCGCACCACCTACGCGCAACCGGTGTTCACTGATTTGGTCTTTGACAACGGGAATCTGATTATCGGGCTGCGCGACCGTTTGGGCGACCAGGTCGGCAACAACACGCAGAGCAATCCCGGCGACACCAATCTTTATCAACCACGCATTGCGGGCGATATTTTGCGCGCCTGCGGCAGTGTGGCGGGCGGCTGGACGCTGGAGAGCAACGGACGCTGCGGCGGCGCCGGTTCAGCGCCGCAAAACACTGGGCAAGGCCCAGGCAGTGGCGCCTCACCGCCAACAGGCTACGGCGAGTTTTACTTTGCCGACGCTTACGATTTGGCGGGCGGCGGGTTTGCCGGTTCGGGCAGCAACCACGACGAGGTGGGGTTAGGCACAATGGCGCAATTGCCGGGCGCGCTTGATGTGATCAGCACCGTTTTCGATCCGATACCGAATGTTATCAACATCACCCACGACGGCGGTATGCGTTGGCTGCGCAACAGCGGGGGCAGCGCCGGCGGCTTTGTGCGCGCCTATCGTTTGTATGACGGTTCAAGCACGGCGGGCGCAGATAACACGCTGGGCAAGGCCGCCGGGTTAGGCGAGATCGAGTTGCTCGCCGATCCTGCCCCCATCCAACTCGGCAATCGCGTCTGGGCCGACACCAATGGTAACGGCGTGCAAGACCCCGGCGAGAACGGCATCCAGAATGTCAGTGTACAACTCTGGGCCGACACCAACAGCGACAGTACGGTAGACACGCAGGTCGGCACGGCGACGACGGACGCCAGCGGCAATTACTATTTCGGCGGCGCCGGCAATACCAATATGCTCGCCTCTTGCGGTTCGACCAATCTCACGGTCAGAGTCAGCGCCAGCAGCGATGATGCGAACGAGGAGGTCACTGGCCTCATGTTCCTGACCGCTGCGGGCGTCGAGCTTACCAACGACCCGCGCGCCAGCGGGTTGCGCTTCACCAACGTGACGATCCCGGCCGGCGCGGTCATCACCAGCGCGACGCTGACCTTCACGGCGAGCTTGAGTAATTCCGGCAACCCGGTAAGCCACACGATTGCGGGCGAGGCCACGGCCAATGCGACCACCTTTACCAGCGCCAACAGCAATGTGACCAGCCGTACCCGCACGAGCGCTACGGTGGCTTGGAGCAATATCGGCGCGTGGACCGCCAACGCGACCACCAATGCCACGTCGCCGAGCCTGACCGCCGTGATTCAGGAGATTGTCAATTATTCCAGTTGGGCCAGCGGCAACAGCCTGAATCTCATTCTCACCAACAACAGCTCTACCAACCAACGTGTGGGCTATGCCTTTGACGGCACAGCGACGGTGACCCAGCGGCCCACGCTCAACATTACCTACACGTGCGCTTCGTATGTGGTCAATCCGAACACGGCCTATGAAATCCGCATCCCGAATGCCTCAGGCAGCAGCAAGCAGGCGGCGCTGGGCGCGAACAACCTGGTCACGGCCAACACAGACCCCGGCACGAACGGCGACGCGCGCGATTCGGATGCGACCTTGTCGAGCACGACGGCGGTCATCGCGTTGACGACTGGCGATTACGGCGTCAACGATCACACCTTCGATTTCGGCTTCACATCAGCGACGGTCAGTTATTCAGTCGGCAACCGTGTCTGGTTCGACAACGGCGCGGGTGGGGGCACGGCCAACGACCGCATCATGAACGGCGGCGAAGCGGGCGTGAACGGCGTCACGGTGGAACTGGTGGACAGCAGCGGCAATCCTCTGTCTACGCCGCGCACGACGACGACTAATAGCAGCGGCTATTACCGCTTCGATGCCGTCAGCGCGGGCACTTACAAAGTGCGCATCAATGCGGTCAACTTCAACAGCGGCGGCGCGCTGCTTGGTTATTACAGCAGCACCGGCGTCACGAGTGGTACAGACCAACGCGACAATGGCGTAGACCCCGCGACCAGCGCCCTATACACCAGTATCGGCGTCTTGAGCGCCGTGTTCACCCTCGGCACTGCCTCGCAACCGCTGGCCGAACCCGATTTCACCAGTTCCGGCAACGGCGCGCACGGCACGAACGGCGATGTGACTGACAATCTGCAAATAGATTTCGGTTTTCAAAACACTGCGCCGCTGGCCGTGCGCTTGACCGGCTTCACGGCGAATGCGCAAGCCGATGCGACGCCGGCACGTGTGGCGGCGGGCCAAACGGCGGGCGGCGTCAATTTGCAATGGGGCACGGGTTTTGAAGTCGGCCACTTGGGTTTCAACCTGTACCGCGAAGAGCGCGGCGCGCGTGTGCCGGTCAACGCTTCGTTGATCGCCGGTTCGGCTTTGCTGGCCGGTACGCGCACGCCACTGACAGCGGGGAATACCTATTTTTGGAACGATCCGCGCGGCGCGGTTGGCGTGCCTTACTGGCTCGAAGCGCTGGATGTGAACGGCAGCCGCACTTGGTACGGGCCAGTGTTTGCCGCGCGTGTGGCAGGCGGCGCGACGGGCGTTGCGCCGCCTGCGCAACGCGCGCCACTGTTGGCGGAATTGAACGCCGGGGCAAACCGTCTGGCCCAAACCGAGTCTGTGGCGGGAAACAACGTAGCGCCAATCTCGCGCTGTCCCGGCGCTTGCGAAGCGGCGCGGGCCGCCCCCCAACCAACCGCCGCCTGGACGTTGCCGAATGAGCAGGCCGCCAAGCTGCTGGTGCGCAAAGACGGCTGGTATCGCGTGACGGCGGCGGAACTGCAAGCGGCGGGCTTCAGCACCAACGTCAACCCGGCGCTGCTGCAACTCTGGGCCGACGGCGTCGAAGTGCCCAGCCGCGTCAGTGGCAATGGGAACAAGCTCGACTTCATCGAATTTTATGGGTATGGCCTGGACACGCCCGCGACCGACACGCGTGTGTATTGGCTGGCCGTGGGCAATGCGTCCAATCCGTTCAATCCCCTGGGGCGCCGCATCGAACTCGCGTCTGCCCAGTTGGCGGAGCGCGCCAACACTGCCAGCTTCCGCGCGACCGTCGAACGCAAGGACAAGCTGATTTACTTTTCGGGCCTGCTCAATGGCGACGCCGAAAACTGGTTCGGCCCGGTCGTCAATGCTAACGGCGCATTGCAAAAACTGACATTGCAGACGCTGGACGCGGCGAATGGCGCGCCGGCGACGCTCGAACTCACTTTGCAAGGCGTAACCGAACCGGCCCACGCCGTCAGCGTGGAATTGAATGGCCGCCAACTCGGCGTGCTCAGTTTCGTCAACCGCGAACGTTATGTCGGACGCTTCGACGTGCCAGCCGCCTGGCTCAACGCGGGCGAAAACGAAATCAAGCTGACCAGTTCCGGCGGCAGCGACATCAGTCTGGTCGAAGCGGTGCGGCTGACCTATGCGCGCGGCTATCGCGCCAGCGGCGATGTGCTGAACTTCAGTCTGGACGTGGGCGAAACGGCCACGCTGAGCGGGTTCAGCGCGCCGCAACTGCGCCTGCTGCACCTGCGCGGCAGCCAGACACGCGAACTAACGGTGGACGCGCAACAACGCGCGGACGGCAGTTACGGCTGCACGCTGCAAGGCGAGGGCGGCGTTTATCTGGCGCAGGCTGACAAGCGGCTAGAACAAGTCGCAGGGGTGACGCTGAATCAACCTTCGAACTGGCGCGCGGTGGCCAATGCGGCTGATTTCGTGATCGTCACGCACCGCGATTTTTTGAACGCCGCCAACCGGCTGGCCGCCGCGCGCCGCTTGAACGGCATGCGCGTGGCGGTGGTGGATGTGGAAGACGCCTATGACGAATTCAGCTTCGGAGTGAAAACGCCGTCAGCAGTCAAATCGCTATTGACCCACGCGCGCGTGCGCTGGCTGGGCAAACCGGCTTACGCTTTGTTCATGGGGGATGCGACCTGCGATCCGCGCAACTATTTGGACGCGGGCGAAAATGATTTCGTGCCGGCGAAGCTGGGCGCGACCGTCTATTTCGAGACGGCGCTCGACAACTGGTTTGCCGACGCGGATGGCGATGGTGTGCCCGAACTGGCGTTGGGCCGCTTGCCCGTGCGCACCGCCGCGCAAGCCGACGCCGTGGTCGGCAAAATGCTGGCGTTCAACCTGCCGCTGACGCCGCGCGACAGCCTCTTCGTTTCAGACCGCACAGTGGACGGTGTGAACTTCAAAGCCCTGAGCGAAGAGTTGGCGCGGCAATTGCCCGCGCTGATGACGAAGCAGTTCGCCAACCGCAACGACGGCGCGCCTGAACAAGTGCGCGCGCAGATCATCAACAGCATCAACCTGACCAAGCCGCTGGTGGTGAACTGGCTGGGCCACGGTTCGACGCAGGTCTGGACGGGCGACGGTTTGTTACGCACACAAGACGCCGCCGCCTTGACCAACGCGGCCACGAGCCTGTTCGTGATGACGACGTGTCTGAACGGCTATTTCACCGACCAGCAGCAACAGAGCCTGAGCGAAGCGGTCTTGCTGGATACGCCGGGCGGCGCGTTTGCGGTGGTCTCGTCGAGCGGGCTGAATTTCCCGGGGCCACAGCGCGTATTCAACCTGACCTTGTACCAAGGCCTGTTCGGCAGCGGCCTGACCTTGGGCGAGGCGCTGACGGCGGCGCGCGCGGCGGTGAACGACCAGGATGTGCGCAACACTTATGTGCTGTTTGGCGATCCGACCATGCGCGTGAGTGCGCGGCGCTGAGCCTGATCTTTTTGTGCACTAGCAGTTCGTTTACAGCGGTTTTCAAATGCGTGCGACCTGCGGTAACACACACAACGTAGGGGCAGACCTGCGTGTCTGCCCCGGTGGCAGCAGACGAAATCGAGGGCGTCAAAGGCGACCGGGGCAGACACGCAGGTCTGCCCCTACGTTGTGTGGTCGCGCACACGTGCAAATCGCTATAAGAGCACTTGGATTTTGGACCTACAGCCAGCCAAGACCACCGTGACCGTGCAGGCACGGGATTTTTTTGATTGACGCTGCTGAGGCGGGCCGCTAGTATGACGCCGTTTTCGGAACTCCCACTCATTGCCAAAAAACGACCGAGACAGTTGGCGGCAAAAGCGCTCGAAAACACACTTCATTCACCATCCCCAAAAAAAGTTTGCCATCCCCTTCTTGCGATTCCTGAAACTTAAGCGGCGGTTCAGTTGTAACTGAACGATCGAGCAATGCGGCGGCGTCCGGCTGACGAGCAAGCATTCCCCTTTCAGCGTACAGCCAAGTTTCAGAGCCAGGTTTCAGAGCAGGATCGCAACTACACCAAGCTAAGTTCTGATTGGCCCGACTGAGGCCGCATTCCCAAACAATCTTATTTCTCGCTAGGCTACCCATAGTCTTGGGCATTGATTGCTGCGGGCTCGTTCCGCGTAGCCAGGCTACGGTTGAGTTCGCGCAGTACGCCTTGAATACGTGCGGTGGTTAGGTTTGGACAAAAGTAAGAAGGAGATCGGTGATGGATTCCATACGCAACCGGCCATATAGTCGTAAACACATAAACGCAACACTGCAGCGCGGATTCTTTTGCGTCCTGCTGCTCGCCCTGACGATTTTTACACACCCTGCGGCGGCGCGCTTCAATGCCCGGGCCGGACAAGGGCAAGGCCCGGCCAAAGGCAGAGGCCCGTTCGCCCCGCTGCATGGCTGTGCGAGCAATTTGTTTTCAAATGCGGATTTTGAACTGGGCGCCGCCGTCACACCGTTCGCCTTTGCGGGCGGCACGGCTGTGATTATGGACGCCTCGAACGGCCCCACGAATTGGACGAAGGCGACCAACACGACGGTGGGTAACAATTACTGGGTCAACAACGCGCAGGCCAATTCAGGCGCGCATTTTCTTTACACCTATTCGAGCGGCTATACCGAAGCCGGCAACGATGCCTGCAACCAGCAATCGTTTGCCACCGCGACGCTTTGCCCCAACACGACCTATACCATCTGTGTCTTTGCCGCCGATGCGAAAGCCGACGGCAATCCCAGCGGCCTCTCCATCGAAGTGCAGGAACAGCGCAACACCGGGGCCAACAGCCGCCCGTTGCATTTCAACCGCTTCACGCTGCCCAACAATCCGGACTGGAGCGACAGCGCCGAAACGGTGATTCCCTGGGTGGAATACTGCTACACCTTCACCACGCACCCGAGCACGGATCACGCCATCGTTTGGCTGAGCGCCAGTTCGCTCGACAACGGCGCCACCACTTCTTACGTCGTGATTGACGACGCTTGTATGCCCGGTGTGTCGCCCTGCAACTCCCCCACGCCAAAAACCGATTTGCAAATCAGCAAGTCGGTGACGCCGGCGCTTTACAACCTGGGCGTGGCGACCAACGTCACTTACACCGTGCAGGTCACCAACTACGGCCCGGCCAATGTCACCGCCGCGCCCGTCACTGACAACGCCCCCGCCAATGTGACTTTCAATTCGTGGAATTGCGCGATCACTACCACCGGCACCGGTAGCGGCACGAATGCCTGCGGCGCGGCCAGCGGCAGCGGCAACATCAACTCGACAGTTTCGTTGAAGCTGTTTGCGGCGGCGACCTACACCATCAATGCGACCGTCGGCGCGGCGGCCACCGGCACGATTACCAATACGGTGAATGAGCAATTGCCCGCCAGCGGCATCGCGCAAGACCCGGCCATCAACCGCACCGATACGGCCAATGCTTCGGTGATGCCGAATGGGCCGCTGGCTGTCCGGTTGAGCGGATTGACGGCGCAAGCCGCTGGCACGGGCGGCGGCAATCTCAAAACGGCTGGCGGCCAGGGCGTGACGATCAATTGGCGCACAGGTTTTGAAGCAGGGAATCTGGGCTTCAACGTTTATCGCGTGGAAGGCGGCCAGCGTGTGCGCGTGAATCCCACCTTGCTCGCGGGTTCGAGCTTGCTGGCCGGCGCGCGCACACCGCTGACGGCGGGGAATGCTTATGCCTACAGCGATCCGCGCGGCAACATCGGGACGGGCTATTGGCTGGAAGCGCTCGATCTCGACGGCACGTCGGCCTGGCACGGGCCGATATATGCCACCGTGACGACGGGCGGCGAGAGCGGCGTTCAAACGCAACGCACGCAGTCGTTGGAAGAGCTAAACGCGGCGGCGAACAAATCAGCGCAACGCGAATATGCCAACGCCGCAGCCACGACGCCCTTGCTGTTGCTCGCTGGCGGCACACCCGCCGCACCCGCAAGCTGGACGCTGCCCAACGAACGGGCCGCAAAACTGCTGGTGCGCAAAACCGGCTGGTATCGCGTGACGGCGGCGGAGTTGCAAGCCGCCGGTTTCGACACCAACGTCAATCCGGTCTTTCTGCAACTTTTTGCCGACGGCGTCGAAGTGCCCATCAAAGTTGGCGGCAAGGGTGTCAACAGTTTCGACTTCATCGAATTTTATGGACGCGGTCTGGAAAGCGACACGCGTGTTTACTGGCTGACCGCCGGCCAGCAATCCAACCGGCGCATCGAAGTGCAAACGGCTCAGACGCCGGCTTTCTTTAGCTCATCGAGCTTTCTCTCGACGGTCGAACGCAAAGACCGGCTGATCTATTTTTCAGGCTTGTTGAATGGCGACGCCGAAAACTGGTTCGGCCCGGTCATCAACGCTGCGGGCGTGACGCAAAAGCTGACCACGCACGCCGTCAACCGGCGCGGCTTGCAATCCGCCTGGCTCGAAATCGCGCTGCAAGGCGTGACGGAACAGGCGCACGCGGTCAATCTCGAACTCAACGGCCGCTTTATCGGCACGGTCAACTTCACCGCTAAGAAACGCCAACTCGCGTCCTTCACGGTTGCGCTCGACGCCTTACGCGAAGGCGAGAACGATTTGCGCTTGAGCGCCACGGCGGGGGCGAGCGACATCAGTCTGACCGAAAGCCTACGGCTGACCTATCCGCGCGGCTTTGTCGCCGATGGCGACACCTTGCAGTTCAGCCTGATTGCGGGGCAATCCGCTTATATCGGCGGTTTCAGCACGCCGAATATACGCCTGCTCGAACTGGACGCTGAGCCGGGCAAGGTGCGTGAACTGAACGTCAAAGCGCAGGGCCTGGCGGGTGATTACGGCTTCGCGTTGCATAGCCCGACGGGCGCGACCTATCTGGCGCTGGCTGACACGCGGCTCGAACGCGTCGCGGGCATAAAGCTGAATCTGCCCTCGAACTGGCGCGCCACGCTCAACGCAGCAGATTTCGTGATCGTCACGCACCGCGATTTCTGGACGGCCGCCAACCGCCTGGCCGCCGCGCGCCGCGCGAATGGCCTGCGCGTGGCGGTGGTGGATGTGGAAGATGCCTACGACGAATTCGCCTATGGCGCGCGCACGCCGCAAGCGGTGAAAGACCTGTTGAGCTATGCGCGCGTCAACTGGGCGCGCAAACCGGGCTTCGCGTTGTTGATCGGCGATGCGACGAACGATCCGAGCAATTATCTGGGCACGGCGGACGACAACGAATTCATCCCGGCCAAGCTGGGCGCAACCTTTAATTTCGAGACCGCGCTCGACAACTGGTTCGCCGACGCGAATGGTGATGGTTTGCCGGAACTCGCATTGGGCCGCTTGCCGGTGCGCACCGCCGCGCAGGCCGACGCCGTCGTCAGCAAAATCCTGGCCTTCAAACTATCGGCGACTCCGCGCAGCGGTCTTTTCATCTCGGATCGCACGGTGGATGGGGTGAACTTCAAAGCCATCAGCGAACAGTTGGCGAGCTTGCTGCCGCCGCTGATGACGAAACAGTTCATCAACCGCACTGACGGCCAGGCTGAGCAATTGCGCACGCAAATCATCAACAGCATCAACCTCTCCAAGCCGCTGGTGGTGAACTGGCTGGGTCACGGCTCGACCCAGGTCTGGACGGGCGACGGGTTGTTGCGCACGCAGGACGCGGCGGCGCTGA
Source organism: Acidobacteriota bacterium (assembly GCA_043740245.1). Taxonomy (GTDB): domain Bacteria; phylum Acidobacteriota; class Blastocatellia; order RBC074; family RBC074; genus JACPYM01. The sequence continues at coordinate 16,313 of JAYUCP010000713.1, forward strand.
GCAATTCAGCGGCCAGCTTGTTTGTGATGACGACGTGTTTGAACGGCTATTTCACCGACCCGCAGCAACAGAGCTTGGGCGAAGCGGTGTTGCTCAATCCGCTGGGCGGCGCGTTTGGTGTGATTACTTCGACCGGCCTGAATCAACCGGAGCCGCAGCGGGCCTTCAATCTGGCGTTGTACCAGAACCTGTTCGGCAAGGGGCTAACCTTGGGTGAAGCGATGCAGTTGGCGCGCGCGGCCACTCTGGATCAGGACGTGCGCAACACCTATCTGTTGTTCGGCGATCCGACGATGACGATCAGCCCGCGGCGCTGAGAACAATGTAGGGGCAGACCTGCGTGTCCATGTGGCTAAAGCTAAGCCATAGCCCTACTGCGCTGAAATAGTTCTTTGAGAACCCAATCGTTCAGGATTGAGCGTGATTTTGCGTCGTTTGAGATACTTGGTAAAAGCCTGCGTGCGCGCGGCCGCCGCGGCGGGCGGCGTGTCCAAGTACCCGAGCGGGTCTTTGAGTACGACGTGTTGCGCGCTCGTGCCTGCCAGCGCCAAGTGTTGCCAGGTACTGTCAGTTTTCTGCGGCGTGCCAGTCCGGGCAAAGCGCGGGAGCCCTTGCAGCACGGCGTGGCAGGCCTGCGCCGTGCCCTGGCCCAAGAGCCGCAGCCAGTCGCTGGCTTCGTCGCGCAGCCGCCGCCAGAGTTTCGGTGCGGAGAGCGTCGCGCCGGCCAACTCCGTCAGCAGGCCGCTGAGCCGGTTGAAAAGCAGCAGCGCAATGAGCTTGGCGTAAAACTCGCACTCCACGCGGTAGGGTTCCGTCGCCCGCG
>JAYUCP010000714.1:0-6852 GCA_043740245.1 Acidobacteriota bacterium
GTCAGCGGCCAGTTTTTCGCCAGCTTGAACGCCTCGATGTCGCGCAACGATTGTTCGATTGGGTGGGCGGCGAATTCGCCGGTCAGCGCGGCCTTGGCGGCGGCAAGTTCATCCGCCGTAATTTCAGCCGTGGCCAACGCGGCGAAAGCATCCGTGACCTGGCGCGATAACGCTTGCGCCTGATCGGCTGCGGCGGTGGCCGTGAAATAGAAGGGCGCGGCCAGCACGCGTGCAGGGTGATGAATGGTGACGCCTGCGACACCGGCGCGGTTGAGACGGGCAGCGAGCACACGCGCCAGCAATTCAACCGCCAGATAATCGCCGTCGGTCAAACGCACACCCAACACGCCGCCGCGCAATTCCACCATCGCGGCCTCGGCGGCTTCGAGCTTGACGAAGTTGAGTTGTTCGACGCGGGCCGGCGCGCGGAAGGTCGGTTGCACAATCGCGCCTTTGATCCAGCCGCCAAAGAAGGTCTTGAACGTGCGCATGATGCGTTCGTGTTTGACCGGGCCGGTCACGACCGCGAACGCGTTGTTGCCCATGTAAAAACGTTTGTGAAAGTCGTAAAGGTCGCCCTGCTTCATCGCCGTGATCGTGGGCGTGCTGCCAATCAAATTGTGGCCGTATGGATGCACGCCATAAAGCGCGCGCAGAAAGGCCTCGTCAGCGCGTTCGGCCAGCGTCGGCTGCGCGGCTTTGAGTTTGTCGAGCGTGTCTTGTTGCGCTCTTTTGAACGCGTCGGTGCGGACGGTTTCGACGATCAGCAAGCGCGCCAGGATTTCCATCACGGCGTCGAAGTTGCCCGGCGGGCTTTCGATATGAAACCAGGTCGTGTCAGTGGTGACGCCCCAAGCGAGCTTGGCGTTGAGTGATTCAAACTCATCTTTGACGCGCGGGTTGACGGCCATCAGGGCCGCTTGCGTGAGCGTGGCGAGGCCGGTCTTGTCGGTTAAATCGAACAGCGCGCCCGCGCGCAACACGATCTCGCATTTCAGCAGCGGTTCACTCACGCGTTCAAGCGAAATGACCTGAAAGCCGTTGAGCAGATTGTCGCGACGCACGTCGCTGAAAGGCGTGGCTGGCGCGGGTGCGACGGGCGCGAGCGGAGCCTTGTTGTCTTTTTTTTGGGCACGCGCACTGGACGCGCACAGACCCGCCAACACGGCGGCAAACAGGGCAGACGAGAGCAGCTTCGAGAATGACATAGCAGTGAACTCGGTTCGATTGATGATGCCTGAAAAAGGGAAGCGGGAGTGTACCGGTCACGCCGCAGCAGCGTCAACCAACGCCCCTTTGCCTGCGGTAGAACGAGACAGGCACAGGCTCTTGCGGAGCGCTCGCGTTTACGTGGGCATGGGAGGGATAGGAGAAATTGGAGAGATGGGAAGCATAACGGGATCACGAATCGAGCAACGTCCCACAATGCCCCATTACTCCCATTAGCGTTGCTGCTTCGGATCGAGCCATTCGCGCAATCCATCGCCCACGAAGTTAAACGCCAACACCGTCAGCATCACCGCCAACCCCGGAAAGACCAGCAAGTGCGGCGCGATGGTCAGGAAGTTGCGCGCGTCGTTCAGCATCGCGCCCCAACTGGCGGCAGGCGGCGGCACACCCAGGCCGAGGAAGCTCAAAGACGCTTCAGAAAGCACCGCGCCCGCCATGCCCAAACTGGCCTGCACGATCAGCGGCTGAATCGCATTGGGCAGGATGTGGCGCACGATCAACCGCAGGTCGTTCGCGCCCAACGCGCGCGCAGCCGTGACGAAATCGTATTCGCGCACTTTCAGCACTTGCCCACGCATCAACCGCGCGTAGCCAACCCAGCCGATCACCGAGAGCGCCAAGATCAGATTGCCCAGGCTCGGCCCCAGAAATGCCACCATCGCAATCGCCAGCAAAATGCTGGGGAACGACATAAACACGTTGAAGACGAAGCCGGAGAGAATGCGGTCTACCCAGCCGCCGTAAAAGCCGGAGACCGCGCCAATCAGCACGCCGAGCAGCGCCGAGATCAACACGACCGTCACGCCCACGCGCATCGAAATCCGCGCGCCGTACATGATGCGCGACAACACATCGCGCCCCAGATCATCGAGGCCCAGCCAATGCGCGCGGCTCGGTTTCAAGCGCTCCTCGGTCGGCAGATCGCGGCTCATTGGCAACTGCGCCGCCGGGTCATACGGCGCGATGACGGGTGCCAGCAGCGCGGCCAGAAAGAAGAGCGTGATGATGACCAAACCGATTTTGCCGAGACGATTCATAGGAGAAGGATGAAGGATGAGGGATGAAGGATGAAGGATGAAGGAACTTTTTCATCCCTCATCCCTCATCCCTCATCCCTCGATTTTGATGCGTGGGTCGAGCAGCCGATACGCCAGATCGGTCAGCAGATTGGCGGCGATGTAAGTCACCGCGATCACCAGAATGCAGCCTTGCACCAACGGATAATCGCGCGCGTTGATCGCATCCACCGTCAAGCGCCCCAAGCCCGGCCAACTGAAGATCGTTTCGGTGATGATCGCGCCCGCCAGCAATACGCCGAATTGCAGACCCAAAACCGTGACGACCGGGATCAGCCCATTTTTCAGCACGTGTTTGTAAACCACCCAATTCTCGCTCAAGCCCTTGGCGCGCGCCGTGCGCACGTAATCTTCGCCCAACTCTTCGATCACGCTCGAACGCACCATCCGCGTCAGTATCGCCGACAACGCCGCGCCCATCGTCACCGCTGGCAGAATCAGATATTCAATCCCGCCGCGCCCCGACACCGGCAACAAATCCAGCTTCAACGCGAATACATAAATCATCAGCGGCCCCAACACGAAGCCCGGCGTGCTGATGCCCAACAGCGCAATCACCGACGCCACGTTGTCAATCCACTTGCCCTGATGTCGCCCCGCCGTCACGCCCAACGGAATGGCGATGAACAAGGCGACCACCAACCCCGCCAGTGTCAATTCCAGCGTCGCCGGGTAGCGCGCCAGAATGCGTTCGAGCACCTTCTCGGTGGGGTTATTCAAGCTGACACCCAAATCGCCCCGCACCACACCGCGCCAGTAATTGACGTATTGTGCCGTGAGCGGCAGATCGAGGCCGAGTTTGTGTTTGAGTTCAGCGACTTGCGCTTGTGTAGCGTTGTCGCCCAGCGCATTGCGCACCGGATCGCCCGGCACCAGATGGATCAGCAAAAAGACGAGCGACACCACGGCCCAGACGACCGGGAGCACGAAGAGTAAGCGTTTGAAGATTGCGAGCAGAAAGTTGCGCATCGGGCGGGATGATAGCAAAGCGGACGCACTGGCGTCAGGCACAACAAATAAAATTAGGCTGCGCTCTTTTCCCCATAATTCTCGCTCTATGAAGCAGACGAAACACCGCTATCGGCATTGACTTGTAGCGGCGATAATGAAAACCAGGAGGATCAACCGATGAAAACCAATGCCCGCTTGTTTGCCGTGTTGTGGCTCCTTTGTGGGCTACCCTTGCTGGCGCTTGCGCAAGCCGACGCGGCGGCGCGCGACATCGTCAAGAGCTACCAGAGCGGCAAAGTGAATGGCGTCGAGCTTACCATTCTGCTCGTCCAGGAGAACGGCGCGCTTTTGCCTGTCGAACCGCAACGCGCATTCAAAACTGGCGAACAAATCAAACTCGCGCTCGAAAGCAATTTCGGCGGCTATCTCTATATCGTCAACTATGGTTCGAGCGGCAAGCAGAGCGTCATCTTTCCCTGCGGCGGCGAAGATAACCGGATCACGCCGCGCCAAAAATACTTGTTGCCCAACCGCTGCGCCTTTGCCTTTGACGAAAACACCGGCACCGAGGTGCTGAAAGTCTTCACCTCGCGCCAGCCCATCGCCTTTCTCGCGGCAGCAGCCAAACGCGCGGATGGCGCGCTCAGACAACGCGGAGCGGCGCAACTCGAACAGTGGTGGCAGGACGGAGGCGCGCAAGCGCCGGGTATCAGCGGTAGCAGCGTGAAAATGGCGTCCGCGCGCGCGGTGGAGAGCCGCGATCCGATTTGGGACGCGAAAAAGAAAACCGCGCTCGTCACCCTGCGCCAACCGAAAGGCACGAGCGGCAAATTGATGCGAAACAAAGTGGCGATGTTCAGGATCAACTTCAACAACGCGGGCAGGTAATCGTCGCATCACTCCGTCTGCCGGATCGTCACCCGGTGATAGCGCGTCCGCTCGCTTGGTTTCAATTCGAGCGCATAAACCGCATTGACGGGCGGCGCGGTTGATTCGAGCAACTCAGCCTCGTTGCGCAAATGTTCGCGCAAGCGTTGCGTTGCCGCCTTGCTGAGCAATGCATACGGCACATAAACACCTTCGGTTTTGACCGCAAACCGCTCCGGCAACACAGCGTCTTCCAGCGACCAGTTCACGCTGTCCGGCACGTAGACGACCAGGAAGTTTTGCTTGCGCGGCGGGGCGTCGAGCTTGACCCCGGCCTGTTCCGGCACGCGCAACAACTGTCCGGCCAGCCCGATTTGCGGCGCGCGATTGGGTTTCGGATTGGCCCAGACCAGCGTGCCCTGCCGGTCTTCGTAAAGCAGATAGACCGCGCACTGGAACGGCGGCGTGAGTTCCAGATAAACCTCATCGCCCACCCGCGCCGCGTCTTCCAATCCCAGCGCCAGCGCCGCGCCGTTCGGGCTGCGTTTGAAGACGCGATAGGTCAGGCGTAGCGGCGCGGGCGCGTTGGCCGCTGGCAACGTTGCATCAACAACAACCGCTGGGCGCGCGTCCTGCCGCCGCCACCAGCCCCAAGCCGCCACCGCCAGCAACAACCCACAGACCAACGCGACAGCCAGCGCCATTCGCCTGCCTGGCAACCAACTCGCGCGCACGGTTTGCTGGCCGTGTGTGTATGCCTGCGTCAACTCCGCCGCCAAAGCCTCCACCGTTTGCTGCCGTTCCGCTCGGTCTTTCGCCAGTGCCTTCAACACCACGCGCTCGACCGCGCCGGAGATTCGCAACTCCGCGCGCACGCGGCTGGGCGGCGTAGGCTGTTCGTGCAAATGTTTGGCGATCACGGCGTGCGGCGAAGCGCCCGCGAAGGCCACCTGCCCGGTCAGCATTTCGTAGAGCACCATCCCCAGCGAATACACATCCGACCGCGCGTCAATCCGGTCGTGCGTCGCGCCCAGCGCCTGCTCCGGCGACATATACGCCGCCGTCCCCATCACCACGCCCGTCTTCGTCTGGTTCAACTCGCCCGCCGTTGCGCTGGCGCGGGCGATGCCGAAATCCAGAATCTTGACCAACCACCGGCCCTCGCTTTCGGCCACCATCAGGTTTTCCGGTTTGATGTCGCGGTGCACCACGCCCAGCCGGTGCGCGGCAGCCAGTCCGGCGCAAACCTGTTCGGTCAACGCGACGGCCTGCTCCAACGGCAACGCGCCCTGTTCTTTCAACAGCGCGCGCAAACTGCGGCCCTCGACCAACTCCATCACCACGTAGGGCAGCCCATCCTGCGTGCCGCCATCCAGCAGCCGCGCGATATTCGGATGATCCAGATCGGCCAGTATCTGCCGCTCCTGTTTGAAACGCGCGACCTCGGCGGCGCTGAGGTTGCTTTGCATGACTTTGATGGCGACTTGTTTTTTGAATTCGCCGTCCGCGCGTTCGGCCAGGTAGACCGCGCCCATCCCGCCGCGCCCCAATTCGCGCACAATGCGATAGGGGCCGAAGCGTTGCGGCAGCGCTTCTTCGATAAAGCTGACGGTGTCGGCGAAGACCGGTTGTTCGAGAAACGAAGGATTGGCTGCGGCGTAGTGGCGCAGGAGCGTTTCGACTTCGGCGCGCAAAGCTCCATCTCCGCCACAAGCTTCGGTGAGAAAGGCGGGGCGCAGGGTTGGGGCGCGGTGGAGCGCGGCGTCAAAGATGGTTTTGACCTTGGCCCAATCAATTTGCATAGCGCGCGCAGTATCCGGCATCCAGTCCGGTTTGCCAAAGTTTCGGCTGAGCCATTGCGCCATAAATTTTTCTGTCAGGGTCTGCGCTCTTTTGCCGCAACGGCTCGCTTATGCGGGTGAAGACGGCAACGCGCCGCCTCGACACGAAACGGAAGAACAGCCGGTTCTTTCTCCCTGCAACGCATCGAACCTTTATCGGAGGCAAATCACATGACACGGAAATTCACTTTGCTCGCTTGCTTGTGCGCGCTCGCCCTGCCAGCGCTGGCGTCCAGCGTTGAAACCAGGCCGGCGACGAATGCGGCATTCCCCGCCGCACCACAATCCCAGGATGACTATTCCCGCCGCCAGCAGGAGGAAGCCGCGCGCCGCTACCGCGAAGACGAGGCGCGCCGCCAACAGCAACAGCAACAGGATCAGCAGCGCCGCCAGCTTGAGGAGTCGCAACGCCAGGAGGCGCAGCGCAACAAACAAGACCGGGATCGCCGCCAGGAAGAAGACCAGCGCCGCTATCGGGAGACTGAGGCGCGGCAAAAGGAATGGCACGAAAGCGAAGACCGCCGCTACCGCGAAGACCAGGCGCGCCGCCAGGAAGAGCAGCGCCAGCAAGAAGCCAAGCGCCACCGCTCACAAGAAGAGCAAGACGAATATCTGCGCCGTCAAGCCGCGCAACGGCAGCAAGCCAATGCCGCCGGGCAAGCCGCACAGCCCAAGCCGCAAGCCAGGAAAGCCCGCAAACGAACGGCCAAAAAATACGGCCCGCGCAAATAACTCGCGCAGGGTTACGCCAGAACTTTGACCTCTCTTTCAGTCGCGTAGCGACGGTTGAGCTTAGCCCGGCGTTTCAACGCCGGGTACCGCGCACCGCGCCATGCCAGTCGCGTAGCGACGGTTGAAACTTGTGCTAATCAGCTTGCCGGTTTCAA
>JAYUCP010000715.1:0-17079 GCA_043740245.1 Acidobacteriota bacterium
CTGAACGCGTGGCGGCTGTGGCAAAAGTTGTTTGAACGGGCTGCCGGGGACTGCGGAAAGGCCCTTCAATTGGGGCGGCGAAATTTCTGAGCGGCCTCTACCAGGTTGCTGGCGCGAACCTGGATCGCGTACGTGCCGCTATCCGCCAGCGTCAATTGCTGCTGACCGTTGGCATTGAAGGTGACTACCACAGCCGCTGCCGGCGAAAAGACCGTGGCGGTGGCCGTCGCGCCGCTGCCGACCGTGAACCCGCCCGTCGCCAGTGTCAGCGTCACCTGCTGATTGGCCTGCCCGCTGAAGGTGAACTGATCCACTTGGGCTGCAGCGTTGACACGGCGATCCGACAACAAAACGCCGCAAAACAGCGTCGCGTCCACCGGGCTGGTCGGCAGCAGACACTCCAGCCCCAAACTGTAGGAGCCAGTGCTCACGAAGTTGCTGGCCCGGACCTGGATCACGTATGTGCCCGTCGCCGGCAACGTCACTTGCTGTTGGTCGTTGGCATTGAAGGTGACTACCATAGCCGCTGCCGGCGAAAAGACCGTGGCGGTGGCCGTAGCGCCGCTGCCGACCGTGAACCCGCCCGTCGCCAGCGTCAACGTCACCCGGTTATTGGCCTGCCCGCTGAAGGTGAACTGGTCCACCTCGCCTGCAGCGCCGATGGTATCTGACAGCAGAGCACCGCAAGCCAGCGATTGAGCCATCGGGCTGTTGGGCATCAGCGTCAGCGTTCTCCTCTCACTTGCTTGCCCGCTGAAGGTATAAGTGGCCTGCTGCCCAGCGGCGGCGATATTGCCGGAGAGGAGTTGGCCGCAAGCAAGCGTCTGCTGTGCGGTTGCCGAAGCGCTCCCGCTTACAAACCCGGAACGGCTGGCCCGCAGCGGTTGGCCGGGAAGACAAACGAGCAACGCCAGCACAACAGCAGCAGGCTTACTTTCCACACGGCGCTGCGTGCCGCGTTGTTCATGCTCAGATGCAAATTGAGAAGCAGGTTTGGGGTTCGCATTTTGGATTCCTCCCAATTAGTTTCGGCCATCAGCACCTAAAGGAGGCGATTCATTTCCTCCTGAATCGCCTCGTTTCTGACTTCGTGGATGTCCAGTTTGTCGTTTATTCATACCGACTGTAACAGCGTCACAGACGGCCACCGCCCGCTGTTGAATGTCTATGCGAGTCGAAGTTTGACCCGGTCTGACTCGCGTAGCTTGAAATTCACTCCAGCCTGCGCCGCATTTTTACGGTGCAAAATACCCCGACACGTCAATCACCAGATCGGTCGTCGCCAAGCTGAAGACATTGAATGCTCCACTGCTATTCCCCAACCCAACCGTGAAATGCCGGTTGAAGATCTGCCCGGCGGCGAAGTTCGACGTCGCCACGAGCGGCTGCTGAGCACTGCCCGGCCAGAAGGTCAGATAGCCGCCGCTTTGCGGGAAAACCACCGTCGCATTGCCCACCAGGCCCAGCGCCGCAGCCGGGATCGTCAGCCCGTCGCATAAACCGCGTGCCGCTTGCAGGTAAACCTGATTGCCGTTGAGCGGCTGATTTGGCTTGAAGCAGCCCGGCAAGTTCGGCGGCGCGCTGCGCGTTTCAAGCAGCCGTACCGGATGCGCGAGTGGCGTGAAGAGCAAGCCTGCGCCGTTCACATCCGACGCTTCCGCGCTGTAATAGCCCAGCACGTCAATCACCAGATGAGTCGTCGCCTGAGTGTAGATTTTGAATTGCCCCGCCGCCGAGAGCCCGACCGCGAAGGGGCCGTTGATGACTTGTCCCGTCCCGTAATTCGAGCTGGCGATTACCGGTCTGCTGGCGGCGTCAGCCGGGAAGAGCGTCAGATAGCCGCCGCCTTGCGGGTTGACGGTGGTGGCGTTGCCGATGATGGCGCGCGCCGCCGCCGGAATGCCCGTGCAAGCGCCAATGGCCGTGTGCAGCGTTTCGGTGTTGGCGCTGAGCGGCGCGCCAGGCTTGACGCAGCCGACCGGTTCGCCGGGGCGAGTTTCCAGCAACCGCACGGGTGAGGGCAAAGGATGGAAGTACAGCCCGCCCGTGCCGGGCGGCGCGTAATAACCCGTCACGTCAACGACTACATCGCTCGTGTTCAAAGCGAAAATCTTGAACGCACCATCGGCAGCGCCCAGCCCGACGGTGAAGACGTTGTTGATGACTTCGTTGGGGCCGTAGTTGGTGCTGGCAACGATGGGTTGCGCGGCGTCGCTCGGATATAGCGTCAGATAGCCGCCGCCTGAATTGACCGTCGTGACGTTGCCGGTGATGGCGCGCGCGGCGGCGGGAATGGTGCAGCCGCCGCGCGCCGCCTGAGTCAGGGATATGCCACCTGCAATCGGCGCGTTGGTGTGCGTGCAGGCGTCGGGACTGATTCCACTGCCGCGGGTTTCGAGCAATCGCACGGGCGTCGGCAGCGGATAGAACTGCAAGCCTTGCGGCAGACACACCAGCCCTGGGATCCCTATGCTATAAGAGCCAGTGCTCACCAAATCACTAGCGTAGATCTGAATTACGTGCGTTCCGCTCGCCTGCAAGGTCAACTGCTGCGGCTGGCCGTTGGCATTGAACATGATCCACGGCTCCCCTGTCGGCCTAAATACCGTGGCCGTAGCCGTCACGAAGGCGGGAAATCCGCTGGCCGTCAGTGTCAGTGTTACTCCCTGATTGGCCTGCCCGCTGAAGGTGATCTGGTCCACCTCGGCCGAAGCGCCAATCGAGCCGGAGAACGGCTGAGTTATGCAATTCAGATTTGCATCCACCGGGCTAGTGGGTAGCAGACACTCCAGCCCGATGCTGTAAGAGCCAGTGCTCGCCAAATCGCTGGCATAGACCTGGATCACGTAAGTGCCGCTCTCTGGCAAGATCAACTGCTGCTGGCTATTGGCGTTGAATGTTCTCACCACCACCGCCGTCGGTGAATAGACTGTGGCGGCGGCCGTCACGAAGGGCGGAAACCCGCTGGCTGTCAGCGTCAGCGTCTTTCTCTCATTGGCCTGTCCGCTGAAGGTGATCTGGTCTACTTGGGCGGAAGCGTTGATGGCGCGCGCTGACAGCAGAGCACCGCAGGTTAGAGTTGCATCCACCGGGCTAGTGGGTAGCAGACACTCCAGCCCGATGCTGTAAGAGCCAGTGCTCGCCAAATCGCTGGCGTAGACCTGGATCACGTAAGTGCCGCTCTCTGGCAAGATCAACTGCTGCTGGCTATTGGCATTGAATGTTCTCACCACCACCGCCGTCGGCGAATAGACGGTGGCGGTGGCCGTCACGAAGGGCGGAAACCCACCGGCTGTCAGCGTCAGCGTCTTTCTCTCATTGGCCTGTCCGCTGAAGGTGATCTGGTCTACCTGAGCTGAAGCATTGATGGGGCGCGAGGATAGTAGAGTACCGCAAACCAAAGTCGCATCCACTGGGCTGGTGGGCAGCAGGCATTCCAATCCGATACTGTAGAAGCCGGTACTCACCAAGTCGCTGGCGTAAACCTGAATCACATACGTTCCACTTTCCGGCAACGTCAATTGTTGTTGGCTATTTGCATTAAACGTCCTCACCACAGCCGCTGTCGGCGAATAGACCGTGGCAGTGGCCGTGACGAAAGTCGGAAAGTTACTGGCTGTCAGCGTCAGCGTCTTCTTCTCATTGGACTGCCCGACGAAGGTGATCTGATCCACCTGAGCCGAAGCATTGATGGGGCGATCCGATCGTAGAAGGCCACAACCCAGCGTCGTATCCACGGGGCTGGTGGGCAGCAGGCATTCCAACCCGATGCTGTAAGAGCCGGTGCTCACCAAGTCGCTGGCATAAACCTGAATCGTGTATGTGCCTGTCTCCGGCAACATCAGTTGCTGTTGGCTATTAGCATTGAATGTAATCAGCATTCCCCCTGTTGGCCTAATTACCTTAGCGGTAGCCGTCACAAAGGTCGGAAATCCGCTGGCTGTCAGCGTCAACGTTTTCTTTTCATTGACCAGACCGCTGAAGGTGTACTGATCTATCTCAGCCGAAGCACCGATCGATCGGGGAAATAATGAGCCGCAATCTAGATTTCCTTTACAGCCAGTCCAAGATGGGCTGAAGTCGTGCGCCGGACTGTTAGTGAGGTTGGTTTGTCCCGTCCCGTCGGCGTTCATCAGGTAAACTTCGTAGTTACCGGCACCAGCGCGGTCGGTCTCAAAGGCGATCTTGCTGCCGTCAGGACTGAAGAACGGATCGGTGTCATTCGCCGTGTTGTTTGTAAGGCGCACCGGCCCCGTCCCGTCCGCGTTCATCACATAAATCTCCCAGGCATTGCCGTCGCGTCTGGTCTCAAAGGCGATCTTGCCGCCGTCGGGACTGAAGAACGGATCGCCATCATCCGCCGGGTTGTTAGTGAGGCGGGTTTGATTCGTCCCGTCCATGTTCATCACGTAAATCTCCGAATTGCCATCGCGGAAGGACTCAAAGGCAATCTTGCTACCGTCAGGACTGAAGGCCGGATTGCCATCGCGTGCCGGGTTGTTGGTGAGGCGCGTCTGTCCCGAGCCGTCAGCGTTCATTACATAAATCTCTTCGTTGACGCCGTCGCGTTTGGACTCAAAGACGATCTTGCTGCCGTCGGGGCTAAAGTTAGGGATGTAATCATCGGCCGGATTATTAGTGAGGCGCGTCTGCCCCGTCCCGTCGGCATTCATCACGTAAATCTCGTAGTTGCCGTCACGGTTGGACCCAAAGGCGATCTTGCTGCCGTCGGGACTGAAGGACGCGCGGGCATCATTGGCCGTGTTGTTCGTGAGGCGGGTCTGATTCGTCCCGTCGGCGTTCATCACGTAAATCTCATAGTTGCCGTCGCGGGTGGAATCGAAGGCGATTCTGGAGCAGGGCGACGGCGTCGGAGTCGGAGTCGGAGTTGGTGTTGGGGTGGGCGTTGGAGTCGGAGTCGGTGTTGGTGAGCCGGCGACGGTTATGCAGGCTGAGAACTCCGAAGTGTTGTTGGAAGGATCGCTCGCTGTGGCAGTAATAACTTGCCCTAGAGAAAGAGCAACAGGGAATGTAAAGCTCGCGTTGCAACTGGCATTGGTCGTCACCATCATCGAGCCGATGAACATTTGCCCTTCACCATTGCCTGAAGGGTCACAGGCAGAATTGGCAAAAAATTGGATGGTGAAGGTGGTATTGGCGGTGCTGTTGAGTGTGCCCTGGATGGAGGTGGTTGAAGCCAAAGACAGCGCGGGGAAATTCTGTAGATTGTTTGCGCCTGTATCGGGATCGCATGCATCATTCGCGGTGACGCCGTTGAGTCCAAGATCAATGCCCAATCCTATGTTGGAGTGAATGGAGTTGGAAAGAATGGCATTGCCGACGCCCAAATCAACGAAGACTCCATCGCCGCCGTTAAAGGCGATGGTATTGCCTGCACCGCTGGTTGTGCCTCCGATGGTATTCGACTGACCAGAACTGAGTATGCCATTTTGGGAATTGCCCAAGGCAGCAGTGCCGTTGACATCAGTGCCAATGTAGTTGCCTTGCACTTGATTCGTGGCGCTGCTGAAAGAGATTACAATTCCATTCCCGTTATTCCCCGAGATGAGATTGCGGGCGCCAGCAGCAGTCCCCCCGATTGTGTTGTTGTTAGCATTTGTTGTGGTGCCGATTAACACGCCATCCATCGAGTTGCCCAGGTCGGTAGTGCCGTTGACATCAGTGCCAATGTAGTTGCCTTGCACCAGGTTCCCTGCCGCGCCGCCACCCAGCACAATTCCAAACGTGTCATTACCCGAAATGATATTGCGGGCGCCAGCAGCAGTGCCTCCGATTGTGTTGTTAGGGGCGTTGCCAATGCCCACACCACTTAGAGTGTTGCCCAGGTCGGCAGTGCCGTTGACATCAGTGCCAATAAAGTTGCCCTGCACCAGGTTCCCTGTGGCGCCGCTGTTAGAGAGGATAATTCCATTCCCGTTATTACCTGAGACGACATTGCGTGCACCGGCAGCAGTCCCTCCGATTGTGTTGTTCGCTGTGCTGATCGTCACGCCCTCAAAAGAATTGCCCAGGTCGGCTGTGCCGGTAACATCAGTGCCAATGAAGTTACCCTGCACCAAGTTTCCTGTAGCGCTGTCAACAGAGAAACCGATGTTAATTCCATGACTGTTATTACCTGAGATGACATTGCGAACACCAGTAGCAGTGCCGCCGATTGTGTTGTTGCTAGCAGCGTTGAAGATGTTCACGCCAATCGTACTGTTGCCGAGGTCGGCGGCGCCGGTAACATCTGTGCCAATGTAATTGCCCTGCACGAGGTTTCCGGTCGTGTTGTTGTTAACGATTCTGATTCCTTCCTGGGTGTTACCTGAGATGACATTGCGGGCGCCAGCAGCGTTGCCCCCAATTGTATTGTTCGTTGCTACGCTGATGACCACGCCACCAACACCAGCGTTGCCCAGGGCCGCAGTGCCGTTCACATTTGTGCCAATGAAGTTGCCTTGCACCAGGTTCTGTGTCGCGCCGCTCCCCGCTGGATCAGTCGAGACTAGAATTCCATTAAGGTCATTACCCGAGATGACATTGCGTGCAGCGGCAGCAGTCCCTCCGATTATGTTGTTAGCTGTGCCAATGAAGACGCCACCACCAGGGTTGCCCAGGTCGGCAGCCCCGGTGACATCAGTGCCAATGAAGTTGCCTGCGATTACGTTGCCTCCATTCGTCGCTAGCACGATGCCATAATTGCCGGACCGATTGACCACGAGGCCTCGCACAACGCTGTTCCCACCAGTGATAACCAGCCCACTTACGCCTGATCCTGCGCTGCCACTTCCGTTCAACTCGATAATTGGATTGCCTGCAAAACCCGGCTGTGTCGTGCCATCTATCGTCACCGCACCTGTGATCGTCGGCAAAGGTGATAGCGGTGTAATGGTCTGCGGGCCTGCTGGTGGGATGTTAAAAGTGATGGTGTCTGCGCCTGCTGTATTATTGGCATCAAGAATGGCCTGTCTCAGCGAGCCGCCGCCACTGTCATTCGTGTTTGTTACTGTGAAAGTAGCTGCAGCCGACATCACCACAGAGGCCGTAACTTCACCGCTTCTTAAAATCACCAGATCGCTGAGTGCATCCCCATTCAACCGCATCGGCAGCACGGCCATTGGCTCGCCTTCTACATCCAGCGATTCAAACTGCGCGCCTGACGCCTGCAGTCGTGGGTCAGCACTGCCCGCAATGATGTTCAGTTTATGGTTGGCTGAATCCACCACCACCAAGTTATCAGCAGGAATACTCGATACCCGCGCGCAAACCAATTGAGTAGCCTGCGGCCAAGAACCATGCGTCAGCAATTCGCTCTTCCACTGCTCTACTCTGTCGCTGACCTTTTTACCCGGTGCCTTTCCCTCACTCAGCAGATACACCGCGCCTTCATCTGAAAGCAATGACAAGCCTGTCTGATGATCGCCAGTAAAATCTCCGATAGCCACCGACTTGATCGTGAAGGGAAAAGCGCGCTGACCGATCTTTGCTTCAGGAACTTCTGCTTGCCTGATCTCATCCAGAGACAATTTCCGATCTCGCCCGTACACCACTATCAAATCATTGCCCGCCCCCACCGCCAGATCCATCGTGTAATCATCATCGAGCCGACCGAGTGCCATCACAGTCGCCTCAGCAGGCAAGCCGAAAACTTCGGGCTGGCCGCGCAGCGCGCCTTCGGGCGATTCGAAGACCAGCGCCTTCGGCCCATCCGCTGCGACGACTCCGACCACCACATCCGTCAGACCATCAGCCCGGTTGATCTCCCCAGTAACAAGAGTTGTCGCCCGGCCCGGTAAATCTATTCGTCTGGCCGCGCCGAAATTCCCGTGCCCGTCTCCCGGAAGCAGCCATAGCGTATTGCCGCCGCGCGCCGCCGCCACTACGTCCCAGTGACCATCAGCATCAAAATCTCCCGCTCCAACGAAGTCAGCCGCTTCCGCCACTTCAAATACATGCGCAGGTGAAAGGAAAGGAGCGTCAGTGTATGTACCGTTGGCTTTGCGCTGCTGCGCTGCGGGAGCGTGCGAGTAAAGCGAATCTACGTTGCCTCGCTGGAGTGTGATGATGCCGCCACCGAGAGCGGCATATCCGCCGATGAGGTCAGGCACGCCGTCTTCATCGAAATCAGCGGAGGCAAGCGCCAGTGGGCGGGCCTGATTCTGTTCGAGTACCCGCTGGAGCTTTGCCGCTCCGGTGTAACCAGCCGGCAAGTCGCGGCCATCTGTCAGGTTGATCCAGGGATTGCCCTGGCCAGCCGCGCGGACGGCGATTGCGCCTCTCGCATTCGTTAGGCCTGGCGAGTTCAGCGCGCTGATTGGAGGCGTTTGCCTGGACGCGGCCACAACCGATGCAAGAATCGTCACAGATGCTATAAACGCAATGAGCGTGACCAAGCGGACGCTCTGCAATGTTTTCATTTCGATTCGTTTCATTGTTTCGTTCCTCTCATCTTCACCTTCTCCCCAGCCACTGTCTCGACCAGCAGAACCATTTTCGCTTGCCGAAATACGACTGATCGGTTGCCGTCATCGCCCTTTGGGCTTGGGCGGCAAGTTCTTCATCGCGTATTCGGCCAACAACTGGGTATCCCAACCATTGAACCGGGCGACGATGAAGCCGCCTGTCATCCGAACCTGGCCCGTTGCGCGCTTCCACAATGGTTTGCTGGTTACACAACTGACGATCTCGAAGTCCGCGTCGGCCAGCGCTCCTTTGAAAACTACCTTTTCCGCTGTGCGGTAGTCGTGCAGGCGCACGCGCGCAATAGCGTCCGTCTTGAGCGTTGCGCAGGCAGCTTTGATGTCGGGTTCGTCGAGCTTGGCCCCGGTCAGCCCCGAATCAGCAAGTTGCTGTCGCGCTGCTTCGAACTTCACTGTTTTATACAGGCGCGTGCGCAATGCGGCGTCAAAGCCCTTGGCCAGTTTGTCTCGCATCTTGTTTTCATCGGGCTTTTCCGACCGGCCATCCATCAACTGCACGATGGCCACAGTCTTTGGCGCGAGTTCGAGATAGTCCGGATCAAGAAAGCTGGGGGACTTGTCCACACTCGCGCCGGCTGCGAGCAAGGCGCGGGCGATGTCGTTGGCGTTCTGGTTGTTCGTCTGACGCCGTTTTTTTCGGATCATGCTCAGCAAGGCGCCTTCCTGCGACGTCCACATATTCACGAATTCAATGTTCTCCGACGCCACGCTCAGTGGCGTGAGCTGGATTCCTTCACGATCGGCAGTCGCGTTCACGTCGGCGCCGCGCGCGATTAGAAACTTCACGGCTTCTACCTGGCCCGCGTGGACAGCCTCCATGAGCGCCGTAACACCTGAGGGATCCTTCGCGTTGACGTCGGCGCCGGCATCCAGCAGCGTCTGCAAGCTGCTGATGTTACCCTTGGCCGCCTCGGCTCTAAGCTGTTCCCCACCGGATTGGATTGTTTGGGGGCCTTGCGCATTCTGCGCTGTTACCAAGCCGTTCCCTCTCACCAACAGCAAAGCCAAAACAATTATTTGCCACGTAATTCGTTGCCCTCTCGGGGTTGCTTGCAATGGGTATTTCATAGCTCAGTCATCCTTCCTGAATCAGAATCAGGCCAGAATCAGAATCTGGCCTGATTCTGAATCTGGCCTGATTCAGAATCTGGCCTGATTCAGAATCTGGCGCAACTCAAGCAAATTCTCTTTGTTCACATAAGCGCACGCGCCAGCCTTGCCAGCCGCCCGGCGCAACCGCGCATCATCGTGGCCGCTGACGATCACAATCCGCGCCTGTGGGAACGCGGCTTTGATTTGCCGCGTGGCCGCCAGCCCATCCAGTTCTTTCATCTTGATGTCCATCAAGACCCAATCCGGATGATGTTGCCGGTAAGCACCCAACGCCTGCGCCCCATCGTCGCATTCGGCGATGACTTCGGTCAGATCGTCCATCAGCTTTCTGATCGTCTGGCGCATCGCCTCGTTATCCTCGACGATTAAGACCGTCATGGTTCCTCTGGGATTCTGTGATTTCTGCTTAACGGGCGGGAATGTAAGTTAAACCCGGCGGGAGGTGAATACTCAGTTCTACGTATTTTCAGCTACGTAGTCCTACGTATTTTGTGGCTTATGAGAGTTCCGACCGATGCTCGAGGGCGAAGTTGAGTAAGGCGTGACTGCCGTGCAAGCTCAGCTTCTCGCTGATGTTCGCGCGGTGCTTTTCGACGGTGCGCGTGCTGATGAACAAAGCCTCGCCGATCTCTTTGCTGGTTTTGTTGGCCGCAATCAGGCGCAGCACCTGCTGTTCAGTTGGCGTCAGCATTGCCAGACCGGGCTGTTGCGCGTGGAGCGCATCTCTGCGCACGTGCCGGTTGAGCAAATAGGCGGAGAGTTGCGGGCTGATGAAGCTCTCGCCGGCAGCCACCGCCTTGATGCTGGCGATAATATCGTTCACGGCGCTTTCTTTGAGCACATACCCTTTGGCGCCGCGATTCAGCGCGGCGTTAAAGAAGCGCTCGTCCTTATGTACGGTCAAGAAGATCACCGCTACCGGCAGCTTCATTTCTTGAACGGCTTGCAACACTTCGAGGCCGCTCCGGTTTGGCATTTCCATGTCCAACACGGCCACCTGCGGTCGCAAGCTCTGAATTTGCGCGAGCGCCGTTGCGCCATCGCCGGCTTCCGCCACGATCTGCAACGCCGGGTCAGTCTCAATCGCGCTGCGCATGCCTTGGCGAAACATCGGATGATCGTCCGCAATGAGCACACGAATCTCAGTCTTCATGTCAGCCGTCCTTTAACAGCACCGTGATGGTGATGGTCGTGCCCTGGCCGGGTGCGGAATGGATGACCTCTTCACCGCCCAGCATGCGCGCCCGCTCCGCGATGCCCGTCAAACCAAACCCGCGCACGGGCGCGCCCGTTTCGGCACTGAAGCCCTGGCCATTGTCCGCAATCGTCAATTGCACCAGGTGACCGTCGCGCTTGAGCGTCAACTTCGTCTCGCTGGCGCCTGAATGCCTGATGATATTGTTGATTGCTTCCTCGGCGATACGGTACAGGTTCATTTCCGCTTCTTTTGAGAAGAGGCCGTCAAGCGCGTCAAGCTCCGCCGTGAAGCGGATGGCGCAGGAACCGCCGACCTTTTCAAGCATGTATTCGAGCGCGTCGCGCAAGCCGAGCGTGTCCAGATGGTAGGGCCGCAAATCATGGGCGATCTCTCTGACTCCTTCGTAAGCCTGCGAAGTCTTCGCCGAGATTTCCTCAAATTTCTGCTGCTCCGGCGAACCAGCGGCGGCCAGCTTCAAGCCCAGCAAGGCGTCATTCTTGAGCACGAGCAAATCCTGCGCGAGGCTGCCATGCAACTCATCGGCGATGCGCTTGCGCTCGGCCTCTTGCGACTGCATCAGCCGTTGCGAGAAGGCCGCTTGCAGCGCGTGCTCGCGACGCAATCGCCAGACCCGGCGTTCATAACTCAGGAAAACGATGAAGGCCGCGGCGAGGGAAGCCAAGGCGATAAACCACCAGCGACGCCAAACCGGAGGAATCACGACAATCGCAATACTTGCCCCTTGCATATTCCAAACGCCGTCACTGTTGGCCGCAATCACTACGAAACGGTAGCGCCCGTCCGGGATGCGGTTGTAGTTGGCGGTGCGGCGGTCGCCCGCGTCAATCCAGGCTTCATCGAGACCTTCGAGTTTGTATTTGAATTTGATGTATTCAGGCTTGATGAAACTCGGCGCGGTGTAACGTATCTCGAAGCTGTCTTTGTTGGGCGGAATCAGCACGCCGTCACGAAAATCCAGCGCTTCGTTGCCGAGGCGAAACGCTTCGATGATGACTGGCGGCGGTTGCTGGTTGAACTCTACCCGCGATGGATCAATTACCGCTGCCCCGTGCGCGGTGGGGAACCAGAGCCTGCCGTCGCGCGTCTTCCAACCCGCCGGTTGACGCCCACCGTTGCATTCCAGCGTGAGCAAGCCGTCCGATTTTCCGTAAGCGACCGATGTAATCGAACGAATCTTACCCTCGGCAAAATCGTTCAACTCCTGCCGCTTGACCCGGTAGATGCCACGGTTGCTGCTCATCCAGAAGTACCCGCGCCCGTCTTCCAGAATCTGAAACACGCCGTTGTTGAACAGACCGTCTTTCACGGTGTAGCGGGTGAAGCGGCCATCCTTGAAGCGCGTCAAGCCACCGTCATACGTGCCGATCCAGAGAATGCCCTCGGCGTCTTCGTAAAGCGTGCGGATGTGACCGCTCGCCAGGCCGTCCTGTTCGGTGTAGGACGTGAACCGTCCGTCAGCGTAGCGCGAAAGCCCATCCCAGGTGCCGAACCAGAGATGACCAACGCGATCCTCCAAAATTGCCTTTACAGCATTGCCCGCCAAACCATCCGCTGTGGTGTAGCGGGTGTAGTGGCCTCCCTCATATTTGAGTAGACTTTCGCTCGCGCCGAACCAGAAACGTCCCGCCCGGTCTTGATGAATAGCCCAGACTCCGTCTTGGAGAAAGTGATCGGGATCGGTGTATGTGTTTAACCCTCCGCTTTTGCTGCGAAGGCAACCAGTGAAAACTTGCCGGTTGAGGCGGTGCAGCCCAAGAGTGGCGCCGATCCACATATAGCCATCACGGTCTTCGTAGAGCGCCGTTATATCTTCCGAAGCCAAGCCGTCTTTCGCCCGGTAATAAGTAGAAATAGAGCAGCCGTCTTTATATTTTGTTACGCCGCCACTCCAGGTGCCGAGCCAAAGTCCGCCAGCGCGATCTTCGTAAATGGAATAGACGTTGTCGGAAGACAGCCCATCCTGCTGAGTGTAGACAGCGATGGCCGCCTCGCGCGCTCGGTAAAGCCCATGAATTGTGCCAATCCAGAAATTCCCCTCGCGATCTTCATAGAAGCTCGTGATTGAGGACACCAGAAAATCGGGGAAAGAGGTATGGCAGGTGAAGCAGCCATCCTTTAATCGGCCCAGCCACTTACCAAACCCAGTCAACCAAATATTCCCCTTCCGGTCGCCCTGCGCAGGAAACACCCTCACTGTGAAACCATCTGAAGTAAAACCTTTATTCTTCGACAGTCCCTCTTTCACGGGGTAAACAGTGAGACGCCCATCCTTCACTCGCACTATCCCGGCGTCCCTCGTGTTAATCCAGATTGCTCCATGCTGATCTTCAAAGACTGAAATGACCTTGTGGCTCGGCAGGCCAGACTGAGTGGAACAAGTGTTCAGGCGGCCATGCGCATACCAATACAGGCCATCTGCGCTGAGCCACGCCAGCTTATTCCCGTGAATCCAGTTGGCGTCAGCAAGAGCAGGCAGCAGGTCTTTGATTGCGTAAGTAGTAAACCGTCCGTCTTTCCATTTTGCGATCCCGGCGCGCGATACAACCTGGAAGTTGCCTGCTTCGTCTTCCTCAATCTGCGCCACCGGCCAGGAGGGCCATCCATCATTAGGCGTGAAGGTGGTAAAAACGCCCGCCTGATATTTGACCAGCCAGTTCTTGTCCGTAACAGCCCAGAGCGCGCCGTGACGATCTTCGAACAGCATGGCGAAACGATTACCACCGATCCCTCTGGTATTGCTCTTGTCGAAAACAGTGAACTGCCTGCCGTCGAAACGCACCAAGCCATCGTATGTCGCCAGCCAGAGATAACCGTCACGCGTTTGCAGAATTGCATTCACCGCGTTTTGGGGCAGACCATCATCCGTCGTCCAATGATCGAATTGATATTTGGGCTGAGCAGAGGCGACTGTGCACGCGAGCAGTCCTCCCAGAAGAACACCTGCCTGGGCGTAACTGAGTTGAATGAATTTTTTAAGTTGATGCGAAAGGCTGCGCATAGCCAACTCACCTCGGACTAGCCTTGTCTACTCGTTAAAAATGAAAGCCGGGAAAGGATTTCGGTCGCTTGCAGCGAAAGAAGACTCCCTTGCAGCTCAATCTCATGTCAGGCACGCGGGCCGGCCGGGCGATGCGGCGCATTCGTTTTTCGCAGGCCATCTGTTTAACCGGTATTTCGCATCCCCGCCGCGATGCCATTGATCGTCAGCAAAATCGCGTACAGCAATTTGTCTTGCTCAGCCGCATTGCCTGCCCGTTGGCGCGCCAGCAATTCGACTTGCAGATAGCTCATCGGGTCAACATACGGATTGCGCACGGCAATCGAACGCCGCAACACGGGCGCATTGTCGAGCAATTGTTTTTCGCCAGTGATCTGCAAGACGACGCGGCAGGTGCGCTGGTATTCGGCTGCCAGCAATTTGAACAGCCGCCGTCCCAGGCTGCGATCAGGCGTGCGCGCGGCATATTGGCGGGCGATGGGGAAGTCAGCTTTGGCGAGCGTCATTTCGATGTTCGAGAGCGTGCTGTGAAAGAAGGGCCAGTCGCAATACATCGCGCGCAACAGTTCCAGATGGCGCGCGGCATCTGCTTGAATAAAGCTTTCGAGCGCCGTGCCCACCGCCAGCCAGCCGGGCAGCAGGTGGCGGCTTTGCGTCCAGCCGAAGACCCATGGGATGGCGCGCAGGTCGTCAATGCTTTGCGAATCGCTCTTGCGCTTGGCCGGGCGCGAACCGATGCGCAGGTGTTGCAACTCTTCGACCGGCGTGGACTGCGTGAAGTATTCATAAAAGCCCGGCGTCTCGCGCACCACGCGGCGATAGGCGGCAAAGGCCGTTTGCGAAAGCTGCTCCATCACCGCTTGCCACTCGGCCAGTTTGCGCGTGCCTTTGCTTGAATGCGGCAGCGAAGCCGCGATGACGGCGGAAGTGTTCAACTCCAGGCTGCGCTGCGCGATTTCGGGCAGGCTGTATTTGGACGAGATGACTTCGCCCTGTTCGGTGATCTTGATGCGGCTGGCGACGGTGCCGGGCGGTTGCGCGAGGATGGCTTCGTGGCTGGGGCCGCCGCCGCGTCCGACCGTGCCGCCGCGTCCGTGAAAGAGCCGCAGTTCGATGCCGTGCGCGCGCGCGACTTCCCACAGGCGTTCTTGCGCTTTGTATAGCTCCCAACTCGAAGTCAGGATGCCGCCGTCCTTGCTGCTGTCCGAATAGCCGATCATCACTTCCTGCAAATTGCCCTGCGCCGTCAGCAAGTCACGATAGACCGGGTGCTCGCAGAGCCGCGCCAACACGCCCGGCGCGTTGCGCAAGTCTTCGATGGTTTCAAACAGCGGGGAAACCGCAAGGCGAATTTGAGATTTGAGATTTGAGATTTGAGATTGTGTGGTTACTGATTCGCCTTCAATTCCGCACTCCGCATTCCGCCTTCCGCATTCGACCAGCCCTGCTTGTTTTGCCAGCACCAGCACGGCCAGCAGATCGCTGACCGTGCGCGTCATGCTGACGATGTAGGTGCGCAGACAGCCGGGGCTGATCTCGTCCAGCGCGCGGCGCATCACGCGAAAGACGTTCAAGGTTTCCGTGGTCGCGGCGCTGTAATGATCGTCCGAACCGACCAGCGGGCGCGGGGTTTGCAATTCCTGCGTCAGCCATTCGGCGCGCGTGGCTTCGTTCATGTCCGCGTAAGCCCGCGCCAGGCCGAGGCGCGTGGTGATTTCGTTGAGCGCGGCGCTGTGACGTTCGCTATGTTGGCGCAGATCGAGCGCCGCCAGATGCAGGTCAAACGTGGCGACTTGCCGCAACAGGCGTTCGGTGCCGAGCGCGGCGTAGGCCGATTGATTCGCACGCAAACTGTCGCGCACCAGGCGCAAGTCTTCGTAAAGTTCCTGCCCCGTGCGGTAAACGTGC
This sequence comes from Acidobacteriota bacterium, assembly GCA_043740245.1. Classification (GTDB taxonomy): domain Bacteria; phylum Acidobacteriota; class Blastocatellia; order RBC074; family RBC074; genus JACPYM01. The sequence goes on from JAYUCP010000715.1 coordinate 15,722, forward strand.
GTGTGTTCGGGCGTGAGCTTCAAGCGTTCGATGATCGGCAAGCCGGGCCGAATCGAAATCAGCGCGGCTTCACCATCTGAAGCTGAAGTCACGTGCAAGGCGTCCGCCAGCGCCTCGTTGCGCGTCAACGTCTGTTCGAGCCGCCGGTAAACATACGAGAGCTTTTGCCGGTAAGGCTCTTCGGCGTTGCGCCGCCGCACGCGTTCGGCCAGTTCGGGCAGTCGCGCGGCATCGTCTGCAAGCGAAGCCAGCAGCGCGGGCGAGGCGGTGGTGAAGCGAGATGATTCGCTCAAACGACGGCTGAGCGCGGCGACGCTCGCCAGGTATTTGCGCAGCGCCAGCCGCTGTTGCAACAGCAAAGTCTCCCACGTCGTTTCGGGCGTCACGTTCGGATTGCCGTCGCGGTCGCCGCCGACCCAGGAACCGAAGCGCAACGGCATTCGCTCGGCGTTCAGCGTTACGCCAGGGAAGTGTTGCGCCAGACCGCGTTCCAACTCTTCCAGCAAACTGGGAATCGCCTCAAACAGCGTGGCGTCGAAGTAATAAAGCGTGTTGTTGACTTCGTCGAGCACGGTCGGTTGCGTGTGGCGTACCTCGTCGGTTTGCCAGACGGCTTCGACCTCGGCGGCCAGTTGCGTGTGCAATTCGCGGCGCTGCCGTTCGGCCAGATGTTCGTTGTCGAGCGTGGCCAGCAAATCGGCAAGGCGGCGGTGTTTTTCGAGCAACGTGCGGCGCGCGGCTTCGGTCGGATGCGCCGTCATCACGGGCACGATTTCCAACCGGTCGAGCACGTTTTGCAAATCCTGCGGACGCACGCGCTGCCGCGCCAATTGCCGCAGCGTGTCGGCCAGCGAACCGCGCTGCGGCTGGTCGGGCGTGTGCAATTCGTAATAGCGTTTGCGGCGTATGCGATGGTGTTGTTCGGCGATGTTGGCGAGTTGAAAGTAAACCGAGAAGGCGCGGATCACACCGATGGCGTCAGTCAGACTCAATCCGTGCAACAAGCGTTTGAGCTGGCGTTCAACGGCAGGCGCTTCACTCGCGCGCAGTTCCTTGCACAGCGCGCGCACGCGCTCTTCGTTCTCAAACAGGTTTTTGCCGCCCAGGCGTTTGAGTGTCTCGCCCAGCAAATCGCCCAGGCGGCGGATGTCGTTGCGCAAGGGCAAATCTTTATCTTTGCCGGATGGGTTTTTGACGGATGGGGGGCATGTGATCGGTTTGGCTTTCATAGGCGCGCATCATAGCCTGGCGCTCCGTGGGAACGCGAGGCTGGGCGCAGCGTAGGGGCAGACCTGCGTGTCTGCCCCGGTGGCGTTTGACGACATCGAATCCGTCTGACACCGCCGGGGCAGACACGC
>JAYUCP010000716.1:0-2798 GCA_043740245.1 Acidobacteriota bacterium
AAGCCGAGCGCTTCGATCTCAGCCTTCAAAGCAACATCCTGAAAATCAATGATGAACGCGTCGAGGAAGTCGGCGTAAAGCCGCGCGATTTGCGTGGCCGAAACGTCGTGCCCGAGTTGCGCCAGCATCCGGTCGGTCGGGCCTTTGAGCGAAGCGCCACCGACCACGGGGCTGATGGCGATGACTGTGGCTGCGGTTTGTTGCAGGGCCGCGCGCACGCCGGGCACGGCCAGAATCGGGCCGATGCTGATGAGCGGATTGCTGGGGCAGATGATGACGGCGTGGCTTTGCTCGATGGCCGCGAGCACACCGGGCGCGGGTTGCGCCTGTTCGATGTTTTCAAAGCGAATGCCTTGCACGATAGGTTGCGCGCGGTGCTTGACCAGGTATTCCTGAAAGTGCATTTCGCCCGCGTCAGTGATGATCGTCGTCGGGGTATGCGTGTCGGTCATCGGCAGAATGCGCGAACGCACGCCAAGCGTTGTACGGATGCGGTCGCTGATTTCAGACAGCGGCACGCCCTGTTTCAACAAGTGTGTGCGAAAGACGTGCGTCGCCAGATCCCGGTCGCCCAGATTGAACCAGCGTTCCGTTTCGTAAAAGCGCAGCAGCGAATCCAGGCAATGAAAGGTGTCGCTGTTGACGCCCCAACCCAGCACCGGATTGACCAGCCCGGCCAGCGTGTAAGTGACGATGTCGAGATCGGGCGCGATATACAGGCCGAACATTTCGATGTCGTCGCCGGTGTTGACGATGATGGTGAGTGCTTCGGGCGGCAGCGCGCGGGCCAGGCCATCCAGCAATTTCGACGCGCCGACGCCGCCTGCGAGTGCGGTAATCATAGCTTCTTGGGAAAACCACGGGGGACACGGGGAGCACTGGGAAGACAGAATTGAGAACGGGTTAAACCATACCTCCAATCGGTTTTCTTCCCCGTGTGCCCCGTGTCCCCTGTGGTTGGTTCTGATTGTCAGCGGAACAAATCGCGTTCGCGCGCCCTGACCAATGCTTGCGCGCTGCCTTCGCCTCGCTCATAGGGGACGCCGCGCGCAATGACGACGGGGATGCGCGCGGTTTTGCGCATCAGCAACCCCGACGCGGCGGCAATTTCATCGGCGACGGCCAGCACCGTGGCGGCGAGCGGTTTGCCGAAATCATCGGTCTCGCCGCGAAAGTCATGCACGGGGTTCAGGCCCGCGACGCCGATGGCGACGTTCGTCAGCCCTTCACGCCAGGCGCGTCCAAAGGTGTCGGTGATGAGCACGGCGACCTCGACATTGAGCAACTCGGCCAGCCGCGCGCGCAACAGCAGCGCCGAATCATCCGGCGCCAGCGGCAGCAGCGCGACCCAGTCCTTGCCTTTCACATTCGATTTATCCACGCCAGCGTTGGCGCAAACGAAGCCGTGTTTGGTTTCGGTGATCAGCACGTGTTCGTCCATGCGCACGATGCGCGCGGCTTCGCGCAGCACGATTTCGATCAGCCGGGGGTCGCGGTGCTGGCGGGTGGCGATTTCCTGGGCAAACGGCGACGGTTTGATCGCGGCCAGATTGACCAATCGCCCTTCGGCTTTTGAGACGATCTTTTGCGCCACGACCAGCACGTCGCCGTCGCACAATTGCACGTCGGCCTTGCGCGCGGCGCGGGCGATCAATTGCGCCAAATCGTCGTTCGGCTTGACCTCCGGCAGGTTGGGCAAGGGGATGAATTGGATGATTGGCGGGCTTTCCATAGTGCTTGCGATGCTGCGTAAAAAGAGCGCGTATGCTAAGCGCAGCCGCTTTGACAAGCAAGCGCAGGCTGTGGCGCAATGCCCACGTCATTCCATACCAATCACAACCAAAGGAGATTCGCTATGCGTATCCAACACCTGCTGGCCGCTGCGGTGATTTGTTGTTGCTGCGTGTGTTTTTCTGTCGTGGCGCAAACCGCGCAGCCTGAGATCACTTCGCTGCTTGGCGTCAAACACTTCGCCCAAGCCGATGAGAAAGGCGACATCGTCGCCGCCGAAAAGAAGCTCGCCGCCGATCCCGGCAACATCGAATTGCTGATCGCCCTGGGCCGCGCGCAGGCCAGCGTGTGGCACTACAACGAGGCGATTGCGACGTATACGCGCGGCGTTGCCAGTGCGCCGACGAACGCGCTGCTCTATCGCCATCGCGGCCATCGTTATATCTCGACGCGGCAATTTGACAAGGCAGTTGCGGATATGGAGAAAGCCGCGAAGCTCAAAGCCGATGACTTCGATATCTGGTACCACCTGGGGCTGGCCTATTACCTGAAAGGCAAATTCGACCGAGCCGCGCGCGCCTATCAAAGCTGTCTGGCTGTGGCCGAAAAGAGCGGCAAGGATGATTCGATCATCGCCGTTTCGGATTGGCTCTATATGACCTATCGCCGCCTGGGCAAGACTGCCGAAGCCGCCAAGGTGCTCGAACGCATCACGCCGCGGATGAAGGTCGCAGAGAACAAGTCGTATTACGACCGGCTGCTGTTTTACAAAGGATTGAAACCGGAATCAGAGTTGGTCAATCTGGAAAAGGCGAGCGATCTGGAAATCGCCACGGTGGGCTATGGCCTGGGCAATTGGCATCTTTACAACGGTAACAAAGCCAAAGCCGAAGAATTCTTTCGCCGCATCGTGAGCGGAAAGTATTGGCCCGCGTTTGGGTTTATTGCAGCAGAGGCGGAGTTGGCGCGCTGGAAGAAGTGACGAGGAAATTCGCAAAACTTGAAGAAAGAGCATGGAGTTCAGGCTTCAGCCTGTGTTTGGGCTTTACAACACAGGCTGAAGCCTG
>JAYUCP010000717.1:0-6829 GCA_043740245.1 Acidobacteriota bacterium
GACTTATCAAACCAGCATTGATCTCGACCCTGAGACGCGCGCGCAAATCGTTGCGCTGCTGAACCAGCAACTGGCTGACACCTTCGATCTGTACAGCCAAACCAAACAGGCGCATTGGAATGTGAAGGGCGCGCAGTTCTTTCAACTGCACGAACTGTACGACAAGCTGACCACCGAATTGATTGACCACGTTGACACCATGGCCGAACGCGCGACGGCGTTGGGCGGCACGGCGCTGGGCACCTTGCGCATGGCGGCCAAGGCGACGCGGCTGGGCGATTACCCGGAAGGCGCGGTGGCCAGTCAGGTCACAGTGCAAACGCTGGCGGAACGCTTTGCCGCGCTGGCAACGACGACGCGGGCGGCGATTGATGAAGCGGACAAGCTGGGCGATGCGAATACGGCGGACTTATTCACCGGCGTTTCGCGCGGGCTGGACAAGGCGCTTTGGTTCCTGGAAGCCCATCTGCAAGCGTAACAACAAGGCAAATTTGTCAGGCTTGGGGGGCGTGCGTATACTGCCGCGCATGTTTCCCAAGCTCCTTTTTTTGGCCGCCCTGCTCTTTTCGATTTCGCCTTGGGCTTCACCACCGTTGGCGCTGGCGCTGGGCATCGGCTTCGGACTCTTCCTCACGCATCCTTATCCCAAAGAAGCAAAATCGTATTCAAAAACGCTGCTCCAAGTCAGCGTCGTGGGTTTGGGGTTCGGCATGAACCTGCACGAGGTCGTGCGCGCCGGGCGTTCGGGCTTTCTTTACACGGCCATCGGCATTACGGCAACGATGGCGCTGGGGCTGTTGTTGGGACGCATGATGAAAGTCGCCGAGACCAATGCGCTGTTGATCGCGGTGGGCACGGCGATTTGCGGCGGCAGCGCGATTGCGGCGGTTGGCCCGGTCATCAAGGCTAAAGACGAAGAGATGTCCATCTCGTTGGGCACGGTCTTCATTTTGAATTCGGTCGCGTTGTTGATTTTTCCGCTGATCGGCGCGGCGGTGGGCTTGAGCCAAACGCAATTCGGTTTATGGGCGGCGCTGGCAATTCACGACACCAGTTCGGTGGTCGGTGCGGCGGCCAAATACGGCGCACAGGCGCTGGCGGTCGGCACGACGGTGAAGCTGGCGCGCGCCTTGTGGATTGTGCCGTTGACGCTGGGGATTGCCTTCACGCGCCGCCAGCAGGCCAAGATTCAATGGCCGTGGTTCATTTTGTTTTTCTGTTTGGCGGCGGTGCTGAACACTTATGTCAGCGCGGGCGCGCCGCTTTATCATTGGCTGGTGCTGGCGGCGAAAGCGGGTTTGCGCGCGACGTTGTTTTTGATTGGCAGCGGCATTTCCATCGCCACGTTGCGAAAAGTCGGCGCGCGGCCGTTGGTGATGGGCGTGGTGTTGTGGTTGATTGTCGGCACGCTGTCGTTGGTATTGATTCGCGGTGGCGTGATTGGGTGGTAGCTGTAAAGGTCACCGGACAAAGCAATGGAAGCACGAAAAAAGGAAGACAACGATAGAAGCGGCGCAACCGTCAGCCAAGCCGCAAGCCGCAAGCTGCAAGCCGTAATCCGCGCGATCCCCGTCCCCGTGCGCATCGGCCTGGTGCTGGTGCTGATTGCGCTGTCTTCGGTAGCGTCGTTCCTTTATGTCAATCGCCCCAAACCGGCTGTGCTGACAGACAGGGACACGATCCTGCTGACCGAATTCGAGAACCGCACAGGCGAGGCGGTCTTTGACGGAGCGTTGCGGCAAGGGCTGGCGCTGCAATTGCAACAGTCGCCCTTTCTCGACCTTCTCTCAGATGAACGCATACGGCAAACATTGCGGCAGATGAATCGTGCGCCGGAGGAACCTGTGACGCGAGACGTGGGGCACGAGATCGCACGACAACAAGGCGTGAAAGCCTTCATCGCGGGCACGATTGCCAAACCCGACCGCTACTATTCGATCACGCTGGAAGCGCTCGACAGCCAGACCGGCGCGCGTCTCGCGCTGACCAAAACCGAAGCTGAAAGCAAAGAAGAAGTGCGGAGAGCACTGACGCAAGCCGCGGCTGAATTGCGCACGAAGCTGGGCGAAAAAATCATCACCGTCCGCCGTTACGCCGCGCCGCTGGAAAGCACGTTTAGTTCGCTCGAAGCGCTTAAGGACTTCACGCTCGCATACGAGGCACATACGCGCGGCCAGTATCAAGAAGCCATTCCGCTTTACCAGCGCGTCATTGAACTCGACGCCGATTCCACCAGCGCCTATAGCGGGCTGGCGGCGGTGTACGGCGAAACGCATCAGCCTGCGCTTGCGGTTGAGGCGGCGACTAAGGCGTATGCCTTACGCGAACGCGCGGGTGAGTTTGAAAATTTCCGCCTGACCTTTCTCTACCACTCGCTCGTGACCGGCAAGCTGGAAAAATGCGTTGAGGTGTTGAAGCAGCAACAGCGCGTCTATCCGCGCGATTTGAGCGTTTACGACAACCTCGCCAGCATTTATCGCCAACTCGGCCAGTTCGAGTTGGCGGCTGAAACATTGCGGCACAAGCCAAGTTCGGCGGCGGCGCGTTAAAGCCGTGCGCTATGGCTGATGATCCGCCTCAATCGCTGCGACGAAGCATACACAGCCTGGCGTTGTGGAAGAAAGCAGCGGCGGATTTGCCGGTGTTGCGGGTGGCAAGAAAAGATTTCGAGGTGGTGAAGTAAGACGTATTGCTTGGCCTTCAATGCGCGCGGCGCAACAGTTTCCAAACCTGTGGCCGTCCTTCAGTCAGGTCGAGGCCTTCGTAGCGGGCTGACAACTCGGCGCGATTCAGCAAATGACCTTGCAGCCAGACTTCGGCGGAAAGAAAGGCGCCGCGTTTCAGTTCGCCTGCCAGATCGCTGCGGTTGACCAACACTTCCAAACTGAATTGGCCCAGTTCGACCTGTACCCAGACGAGGTTGCTGGTCGTCTGCGGATTTTTCATGTCACGCCAAGAGGTGATGACGCCGCGCACGACGTAATCGTTCTCGGCGACAAGGCGGCGCGGGTAACGTTGGCTGAGCGGCGCGAAAACAGGCTTTTGCGAGTGTTTGTTCAGCCGCGCGCGATAGGCCAGGCCGGAAACCGTGGCGGTCAACGCGCCGTCGCGGAATTCGCGCGGATTGATTTCAGTCAGGTTTTGCAACTCGAAAACCAATTCGGTTTGCGTGCCCGCGACTTTGCCGCGCATCACGGCTTCGCCTTCCAGTTCGAATTCGACGATTTCCCAAGGGTAGAGCCTGAACAACTGGCGACCCCGAAAGGCCGGGCGGCAATCGGCGTAAAACAAACCATCGTGCGATTCGTGCAAGACCGTCCAGACTTCGAGGCCCTCGCCCAAACGCCAGCAACAGCCGTGCAGCACCACTTGTTCGCGCCGCGCGTGTGTGAGCGCGCCACGTTGCTGCGCTTCTTCGGCCAGCGCCTGATAGGAAGCGGCGTCACTGACTTTGAATCCGATGGCGTCGAAGGGTTCACCCATAATGCTCGTTTAGGAATGACTCTCTTTCCGGTTGGTCTGGTGGTTTAAGGTGAGCGGATTGGGCGGAGCGTATTGGCGCACGCCGCGAATGTTGCGCGCCGGACCGTGCGTGGGCTTGTTGCCGCTGCGCACCATCTCGGCGAACAAATCTACGTCGTAATCGCACTCGCGCGACATCTCTTCGCGAATGGCGTGCAACTCTTCGAGAAAGCGGGGACGTTGGTACATAAGACAAGTAGCCGGTAGCCGGTAGTCGGTAGTCGGTAGTCAGCTATATCACGTCAGCACGCCTTTGCCACCGACTACCGACTACCGGCTACCGACTACTTCTTGCTCTGCGTCAGTTCCAACAGCACGCCGCCCGTGCTGGCCGGATGGACGAAGGCGACGAGTGCGCCGCCCGCGCCCGTGCGCGGTTCTTCGTCAATCAGGCGGGTGCCGCGCGCTTTCAATTCAGCGAGCTTGGCGGGGAGGTCATTCACTTCGACGCAAAGATGGTGAATGCCGGGGCCGCGTTTGGCCAAAAACTTGCCGACGGGCGTGGTGGCGCCGGTCGCTTCCAATAGTTCGATGCGGCTCGCGCCGATGGGCAACATGGCGACGCGCACGCCCTGGTCTTCGACGACCTCGATTTCGTGCAATGCCAAACCCAGGCCGTCGCGCCAGAACGCCAGTGCTTCGTCAAGCGAGTTAACCGCGATGCCCAGATGTTGAATGCTGCTGTCAGACATAACCATTGCCCTGGATTTTGATTTTGGCGCTGATCTCTTCGACGATTGAATAAGGATCGCGCCGCCGTTCGGCCACCGCTGCTGCAAAAGCTTGCAATTCGCCCGGCGCCAGCGCTTCGTTCAACACGCGCCGCAACAGCCGTTCGCGCAACAATTCGAGCAAACGATTTTCTGCGATGCTGGCGCGGCGGGGCAGCGCGGCCGCTTGTTCCCGGCGAAAAGCCGCATAGCTTTCAAGCGCTGCGGCAAACTCGGCGATGCCTTTGTTTTGCGTGGCCACGGTGCGCACGATCAACGGCGTCCAGCCATCCGCGCGCGCGGACATTTCCAACAACACGATCAACTCGCGTTCGGTGCGCTCAACGCCTTCGCGTTCGGCTTTATTGATGACGAAGAGATCGCCGATCTCCATAATGCCGGCTTTGATGGCCTGAATATCGTCGCCCATGCCGGGGACGAGTACGACGACCGAAACGTCGGCGGTTTTGACAATATCCACTTCGTCTTGCCCGACGCCGACCGTCTCGACCAGCGTCCTATCGTAGCCAGCCGCATCCAAAACCGCAACCGCCTCAACCGTCGCGCGCGCGAGCCCGCCCAGATTGCCGCGCGTCGCCATCGAACGGATAAAAACCTTGGGATCATTGGCCAGCGCCTGCATGCGAATGCGGTCGCCCAGCAGCGCGCCGCCTGAAAACGGGCTGGATGGATCAACCGCGATGATGCCGACCGATTTGTCCAGGCTGCGATAATGCGCGGCCAGCCGATCCACCAGCGAAGATTTGCCCGCGCCGGGGGCGCCGGTGATGCCGATGGTCAGGCCTTTGCCAGTGTGCGGAAACAAGCCTTTCAGCAAGGCGGTCGCATCGGGCGCATCGTTTTCGATTTTGGAGATGGCGCGCGCCACGGCACGCACGTCGCAGTGCAGGATGCGTTCGACTAAGGGATGGGATTGCGTCATAGCAACAAATTCGGGCCAACAAATTCGGGCGGGCAAGTTCGCGTTCACAGTTCAATCGAGGATCAACGAAGTGAAAGGCAATATAACCGCACTGCCGCCGAATTTCCAACTTCGCCCGGAGCTGGCTATAATCACACTGCTCACACGTTAAGGAGGTAAGACAATGGAAAAGCAAACGAATGCAGCGGTAGCTGAAGCGCGCGAATCCGCCGGGCCGATTCAGCAAAACCCGCGCAAACTCGGCGGCTCGCCGACCATCGGCAAGTATCGCGTGCACGCGGAAACGCTGATTGATTACTTCGCCACTGGCTTGAAGCTCGACGATTTCATGGAAGATTTTGAAGGCACGCCGAAAGAGGAGGTTTTGGCTGTCTTGAGTGTGGTGCGGCAGGCGATTCGAGATGGCTTGTTGACCGGTATGACTGTGCGGCCCGAAACGGCCTATCGTGGGGCCGCCCGCTAAAGCCTAATGAAAATCCTGTTTGACCATTGCACGCCCGCGACCTTGCGCAAACATTTGCACCCGCACGAAGTTAAAACCACCCGGCGGATGGGCTGGGATGGGCTGGAAAACGGCGACCTGTTGGGTGTCGCGCAAGCGCAGTTTGACGTGCTGCTTTCGACCGACTCCAACATCAAGTATCAACAACAACTGCCGGATTATGACATCGGCTTGATTGTCTTGCGCGCACTAACGAATGCTGTGCCCGACTTACTCGAATTGATTCCAGCCGCGCTGGCGGTGCTGTCAACGATTCAACCTGGCGAAGTGCACTACCTGTTCACCGCAGAAATGCTCGAAATCGAAAAACAGCGTGGCCGTCCCTTCAAACGTTGACGGGCGTCACTCTTGCTGAGCGAAAGGAACAAACGCAATGTCCGTAGAATGGCTTCCGACTGTCGCCACCGCCATGGGCTCGGCCTGGCTTTCCGGCATCAATCTTTATGCGACCGTGGTCACGCTCGGCCTGCTCGAACGCTTTCACTGGGTCAAGCTGCCCGGCGAATTGAACATGCTCGGCGAATGGTGGGTGATCGGCGTTGCGGGCGCGTTCTACTTGATCGAATTCGTCGCCGATAAAATTCCGGCGGTGGATTCGGCGTGGGACGCGATTCACACCTTCATACGTGTGCCGGCGGGCGCGATCCTGGCGGCGACGGCGGTGGCTGACTTCGATCCGGCGGTAAAGATGGCGGCGATGCTGGTCGGCGGGACGCTGGCGCTCGGCTCGCACGGGACGAAAGCAGCGACGCGCCTGGCTGCCAACACCAGCCCGGAGCCGTTCTCGAATATCGCGCTGAGTCTGGGCGAAGATGTGTTCGCCATCGGTTCGACGATCCTGATGGCGTTTTATCCGGTGCTGATTTTGGTGTTGATCGTGATCTTTGTGATCGTGGCGTTGTGGATTGTGCCGAAGATCGTGCGCGCATTGCGGCGCTTGATTGCGCGCTTCAAAAGCCTCTTCGGCGGCCCGGTCGAAGAAGCGGGCGCTTCATAACATTCCCCTACCGTGTCGCATTGACTGGCGGCCTCGTTACCCCGCGCCAAATTTTCTGCTTGCATTGCGAACCTGAAATACGCCATCTTTAGCGCCGAAGATATTGACCATGTCTTTGGTGCCGCTCCCGAACCGATCTTCCTAGTTTAGATGCT
>JAYUCP010000718.1:0-2796 GCA_043740245.1 Acidobacteriota bacterium
AGACCGTAGGCGGAAACTCAACTTCATCCTGCCCGTCTGATTCAGACCGCGACGTTTTACCAGCCGCCTTGTCTGAAATTCAAGATACAAGGCGGAACTACAACCGTACCGTACATCGAAGTTAAACCCGATCTAGTGCCAGTGCTTCCTACCGGTCGCAGTACTGACTCAGCGGATCGCGCGCTCGTTTCATCCAGCACTAGATTCAAATGAGCACTCCACAGACTTCCCTGAAACCCAATTTGCAAGCACGCTTGAGCGAGGCCTTGCGCCGTGGGCAAGACTATCTGCTCGCCCAGCAAGCGCCCGAAGGCTATTGGTGGGCCGAACTCGAAGCCAACGTCACGCTGACCGCCGAACTCATCATGCTGCATCGCATCTTGCTGCACAGCGATGCGCGCAACCGCCACAGCAACGGCAAAGACCGCGCGGCTCAAATTCAACAAATGGCGCGTTACCTGTTGCGCGAACAGCGCGCGCACGGCGGCTGGGAACTTTACTTCGGCGACGGCGGCGAACTCAGCACGACGATTGAGGCTTACTTTGCGTTAAAGCTGGCAGGCCTGCCGGTGGATGACGAACGTATGCAGCGGGCGCGCCAATTCATCGTGGCGCGCGGCGGGCTGACCAAGGCGCGCGTGTTTACCAAGCTGCATCTGGCGTTGTTTGGCGCGTACCCGTGGGCAGGGCTGCCGACGCTGCCGCCGTGGTTTATGTTTTTGCCGGCGTGGTTCCCCTTCAATATTTACACGATGGCGAGTTGGGCACGCTCTTCGACGGTGCCGTTGCTGGTGGTGATTGATAAACGGCCTGTCTATGACGTAGGCGTCGCGGCGGAGGAACTGTTTGTCGAACGCGATACCGCCTTGCGGAACAACGACGGCACGCTGATCGGCGCGCTTTTTCTCTTCGCTGACAAGGCATTGAAGACACTCGACCGTTTGGGCCTCGTCCCGCGCCGCGCCGCCGGTATCGCCGCCGCCGAACGCTGGGTGATCGAACGCCAAGACACGCCCGGCGATTGGGCGGGCATTGTGCCGGCGATGCTCAATTCGCTGCTGATGTTTCATGCGCTCGGCTATTCGGCCAAACATCCGTACGTCAAACGCGGCCTGGACGCGCTGGATCGTTTTTGCATTGCAGAGGGAGCTGTGCCCGGTTCGGAAGAGCCGCAGTATTTGCGCTTGCAACCGTGCATCTCGCCGACTTGGGATACGGCGTTGGGGCTGACGGCGCTGTTTGATGCGGGACTGTCGCCGGCGCATCCGCGCGCACAGGCGGCGGGCGCGTGGTTGCTGACGCAACAGATTTTTCGCTACGGCGATTGGGCCGTCTTCAATCGCAAAGGCAAACCGGCGGGTTGGGCCTTTGAGTTTCACAACGATTACTACCCTGACGTAGACGACACGGCGGCGGTGATTATGTCGCTGCTCTCGACTCAGTTGGACGATGACGAATACAAGTTGGAAGCCTGCCGCGCCGCGACTGAATGGGTGATGTCAATGCAATGCCGCGCGGGCGGCTGGGCCGCCTTTGACATTGATAACACGCAAGACCTCTGGAACCGGATGCCGTATGGCGATCTCAAGGCGATGATTGATCCGCCGACGGCAGACCTGACCGGGCGCGTGCTGGAACTGCTCGGCCATTGGCGCCAACGCGGCGAAAAGCTCTATCGCGACGCAGACGTGCAACGCGCGATTAGCTTCCTGCTCAGCTTGCAAGAGAAAGACGGCGCGTGGTGGGGCCGTTGGGGCGTGAATTACGTCTATGGCACTTATCTGGCGCTGGTCGGCTTGCGCGCGATTACGCCGTATGCGGGCTTCGATATGGATTGCGACCAAGTGAAGCAGGCCGCCGCCTGGTTGCGCAGCGTGCAAAACGGCGATGGCGGTTGGGGCGAGACCTGCGCGTCGTACAAACAACCCGAGCTGCGCGGCGTCGGGCCGAGCACGCCTTCGCAAACGGCGTGGGCGTTGATTGGGCTGCTGGCGGCGGGCGATCACGAAAGCGAGTCGGTCAAGAACGGCGTCGCCTATCTGCTGGGCAAACAAAACGCCGACGGCAGTTGGCCCGAAGCCGAATTCACGGGCACGGGCTTTCCGGGGCACTTTTATATCAACTATCACCAGTACCGGAATCAGTTTCCGCTGACGGCGTTGGGCCGTTACTTTCGACACCTCGAACGCGGACAGTGATGTGATGGCGAATTGGGATGAACGCTATCGGCGCGGCGAGCACGGCAACGACGAACCGCATCCATTGGTCGTGCGCGCTGCGTCTTTATTCACGCCGGGCCGCGCGCTGGATGTGGTGTGCGGCGCGGGGCGGCACGCGTTGTTGCTCGTTGAACGCGGTTGGCAAGTGACGGCGGTGGATGCTTCAAGCGTGGCGATTGAGATGTTGCAGACGCGCGCGGCGGAACGTGGCTTGGAGATTGACGCGCGCGTAGCCGATTTGGAGTGCGGCGAATTCATCATCGAACCGAATGCGTATGAACTGATCGTGATGACGTGCTATCTGCAACGCGATTTGTTTCCAGCCATTCGCGCGGGCGTCAAACCGGGCGGCGCGGTCGTGGCGGTGATTGCGTTGGCGGATGATGATCCGCAGGTGAAGCCAATGAATCCGGCGTTTCTATTACGGGCTGGCGAGTTGCGTGAGTTCTTTGACGGCTGGGATTTGCTGCTTGACTATGAATTCGAGTTTAGACTAATTGGATTTGAAGACAGCGGTAAAAGGCTTGCCAAATACCGCTGTCAGGTAGTGCGATTGGGGTGTGAACAACAAAAACAC
>JAYUCP010000719.1:0-6811 GCA_043740245.1 Acidobacteriota bacterium
GGTTCGCGCGAACCCAGCCCTCCCTCACGGTCGGGCTACTGACACGCGCCGCTTGCGCGCGCGCAGTTGAACGCCTAACCTCTGCTTGTCCGTTCGGGCTGTCACCGCTGCCCGGACGGATTTTCATTTGGAGGCGAAGCGTGATGAGTCCAGCCGCAATCGAACAACTTTACGAACCCATCCTGACGCTCTTCTTTGCCGGACGCCTGCCCGGTTTCAACCACGCGCGCCATCTGGCCGTCGCCAACATCCTTTACCACTTGCCTCACGGATGTGAGTTGATGCACCTGGGCTTGCAAATCATGGCGACGCGCGCGGGCGTGCCCGAAAAATATAGCCGCGCGATCACCGACGGTTATTGGGAACAACTCGATGGCGTTTTGCCGGAATTGAGCGCCTTTGCGGATGTGACTGCAACACAACCAGCGCGGCAAGCCTGAAGTAATTCACACCGCCGGCCCAAAGCTTTTCCAATCTTTGCCGTCACAATTTAGAATCAGGCTATCCAGGCAATTACCAAAGATACGCCAAGCGTGCGTAACCGCTTCAATTTGATTTCGCTTTTATGGAACATTCAATTAGCAACAACCCGGCTGACAAGGCCGAACTGGCCCAAGCCAGCGAAGATTTGCAAAGCGAGATTGCGCAGCGCCACAAAGCCGAAACGCGCTTGCGCGAACAGCAAGAACAACTCACCGGCATCATCGCCTCGGCCATGGACGCCATCATCACCGTGAATTCCGCGCAGCGCGTCACCATCTTTAACGCGGCGGCCGAGAAGATGTTTGACTGCCCGGCAGCCGAGGCCTTGGGCCAGCCGCTTGATCGTTTTCTGCCTGAACGCTACCGTACTGCCCATCGCCAGCATGTCGAAGGCTTCGGCAAAACCAGCGTCACGCGCCGTTCGATGCGCGCCCTCGGTGAAGTCTTCGGCCTGCGCCGCAACGGCGAAGAGTTCCCGGTCGAAGCTTCGATCTCACAGTTACAAACCGGCGGCGAAAAGTTTTATACGGTCATCCTGCGCGACATCACCAGCCGCCACGCCGCCGAAGAACGTTTGCAAGAGCAAGCCGCGCTCTTAGACCACGCCCAGGACGCCATCGTGGTGCGCGACCTCAATCAACGTATCCTGTTTTGGAACCACAGCGCCGAAAAGCTCTATGGTTGGAGCAAAGACGAAGTGCTCAGCCAGGACATCTGTGACCTGGTCTTTCAGGGCAACGCCGAAGAGTTGCAAAAAGCCACGCAAACCGCCCTCAACACCGGCGAATGGCACGGCGAATTGCACCAAAAGAATCGCGACGGCAAAGCCATCATTGTCGAAGGCCGCTGGAAGCTGGTGCGCGACAATCAGGGCCAACCCAAATCCATCCTGATTACCAACACCGACATCACCGAAAAGAAAAAGCTCGAAGCCCAGTTTCTGCGCGCCCAACGCATGGAAAGCATCGGCACGCTGGCGGGCGGCATCGCGCACGACCTCAACAACATTCTCTCGCCGATTATGCTGGCCGTGCAGATGTTGCAACTCAAATCCGAGGATGAAGCCTCGCTCAAGATGCTGGAGATTTTGCAAACCAACGCCGAGCGCGGCAGCGGGATGATCAAGCAAATCCTCTCGTTCGCGCGCGGCGTCAGCGGCGAACGCGTCTCGGTGCAACTCAAACACCTGATCAAAGAGATCGCCAAAATTCTCAAAGAAACGCTGCCGCGCTCCATCGAGATTCAGTTCAAAACGCCCGCTGAACTCTGGCTCATCAACGGCGACGCCACGCAATTGCATCAAGTGCTGATGAACCTCTGCATCAACGCCCGCGATGCCATGCCCCAGTGTGGCGCGCTCACGCTCGCTGCCGAAAATTGCGTCGTAGACGAAACCTATGCCGAGATGACGGCCGACGCCCGGCCGGGCCGTTACGTGCGGGTCACGGTCAGCGATAACGGCAGCGGCATCAAGCCAGAAAATCTGGCGCGCATTTTCGATCCCTTCTTTACGACCAAGGAAGTTGGGCTCGGCACTGGGCTCGGCCTTTCGACGGTGCTGGGCATTGTCAAAGGCCATCAAGGCTTCATCAACGTTTATAGTGAAACCGGCAAAGGCTCGGAATTCCGCATCTATCTGCCCGCGCAAGAATCTGCCCAACCGTTACTCGCGGCACTCCCTCCCGTTGTGTTGCCACGCGGCCAAGGCGAATTGATTCTGGTCGTAGACGACGAGTCCGCCATCCGGCAGATTGCCTGCACCACGCTCGAGGCCTTTAACTACCGCGTCCTCACCGCCAGCGATGGCGCCGAAGCCATTGCCCTTTTCGCGCAACACCGCACCGAGATCAAAGCCGTCATGACCGATCTGATGATGCCGCTGATGGATGGCCTCGCGCTCATGCGCGCCTTGCGCAAACTCGCCCCCGGCATTCGCATCATCGCCAGCAGCGGCCTGGCTTCGCATGGCAAAACCGCTGAAGTCAGCAGCGAAGGCGCGCAGGCGTTTTTACCCAAGCCCTATACCGCCAGCCTGTTATTACAAACCCTGGCCCGCGTGTTAGCCGCGCCGTTGGAAGGAAATGGCTGAGGAGAACTCACAAAAGGGCGAACAGCCGGACTCGAACCGGCGGCCTCCCGGTTCACAGCCGGGCGCTCTGCACTGCTGAGCTATGCTCGCCATAAAAATCTTGCCAAATACTCCCGCCGGGACTCGAACCCGGATCACGCGCTGATCCGGCGCTTACAGGGTATAAGCCTGCCGCTCTACCAATTGAGCTACGGGAGCGCGTTGTCAAACAGCGATGAGCCTGTTGGGACTCGAACCCAAATCTCACGGCTTAAAAGGCCGTTGCCTTGCCAATTAGGCCACAGGCCCAAATAGGGCGTAGGGGATTCGAACCCCTGTTTTTCAGCTTGAAAGACTGACGGCTTGACCGCTGGCCTAACGCCCCAAATTGCGGGCCTGGGTAACGCTCCCAACTCGCCAGGCTTATGAGACCCAGCCGAACACTTGTTCGCCCGCTGCAATTCCAGTCGTGGTTATATGGAAAGAGATGCTGCCGCAGATCAACGCTGAAAGACGCAGATAAGAGCGCTCACCTGAAGCTGCTGATCTGCGTTTGTCCGCGTTCATCTGCGGCGAGTTTCCTGCCCCGCCAAGCCACGACCGCAATGCCGAAGATGGGGGTCGAACCCACAACCAATGGTGGTTTAAGCACCGCGCGTTTGCCAGTTTCGCCACTTCGGCTTAAAGCACGCCAACGGAATCGAACCGTTCTGGCAGGGGTTGCAATCCTGCGCCTCTATCCACTCGGCCAGACGTGCGGGTTTTCAAATCAGCAAGACAGAAAGAAGGTGCGGATGGTGGGAATCGAACCCACAACAACTGGCTTCTGAGACCAGCGCGTCTGCCAAATTGCGCCACATCCGCCAACCTGGGTGCGAAGGCATCCTTGCCTGCTGTGCTTCGCATTTCGTACCTGCGAGCCACTTTGGTCTCAAGCCAAGCCCAGCAGGCAAGGATGCCTGCGCACCCAGGAGAATTGGTACCGGTGACCGGACTCGAACCGGCAATATCTGGATTCTTATTCCAGAGCGTCTACCATTTGCGCTACACCGGCACGAACTGAAAAAGCGGAGAGCCAGGGATTCGAACCCTGATGAGTGTGACCTCGGCGGTTTTCGAAACCGCTGCCTTACCAATTAGACAAGCTCTCCCGAAACACACTTCGACCTGGCAAAGTAACTCCGGAGTTACTTTGCCAGTAACTAAAATAACAAGCAGCGGAGACGGTGGGACTCGAACCCACACGAGCTTATGTTACTCTCCGGTTTAGCAAACCAGCGCGTTCACCAATTCCGCCACGTCTCCGAAAGAACAAAATGACTGAACAGGAGTACCAGGACTCGAACCCGGACCGTTGGTTTTGGAGACCAGCATGCTGCCGTTACACCATACTCCTATGTTTGGGCACACCCATGCCGGAGGCAGGAATCGAACCTACTTGCGGCACACAGCCACAACGGGTTTACAGTCCGCTGCCAATCCATTTGGCCTCTCCGGCGCTGTCAGGCATTCGCACCAAAACAAGGTGCGACAAACAGAAAGAGCGGGCGCCCCACGCTTTGCGCTGGAGCGGCCCGCTCAACCGAAAATCCC
Organism: Acidobacteriota bacterium; assembly: GCA_043740245.1. Taxonomy (GTDB): domain Bacteria; phylum Acidobacteriota; class Blastocatellia; order RBC074; family RBC074; genus JACPYM01. The sequence continues at coordinate 4,145 of JAYUCP010000719.1, forward strand.
TGTCGTTATTGCAGTTTTGGAATTTTTGGGGAGCGGGAGGCCGCTCCCGCGTGTTCAAACGTGCTGACTAAGGCGTTCATAACCGAAGAACAAATCGGTCTCATTTCCGCCTTGCCGCAGCATCGTGATGACTGGTGAGTTCGGGATCAGCCCAAAGCACACACAGGCATCAGACAGCCACGAGGCCACGCCCGTTGCCGCCGCTTTGGCCGATATCCTGTTGTGCATTGCTTTGGTCATAATGCCCGTCAAATGAAGGTGAACTTCCTCTAGGTTAAAAAGCGAAGCGGCTTTATACGCCTCATCACTCAGTCGGTCAAGCATTATTTTCATAAGCATCAAAAAATAACTATTTATTTAGTAACATCACAAGCAAATTATCTACATTTTATGTAACTACCCAGCCCTGAGAGCGCAGTCCTTCCAGGCTGCGGGCCGTGGTGACTCACTCCTTGGTTTTCCGCAGCGTCTTCCGGCCAGGCACGCAGGCTGGAAGCACTGCGCTCCCAGAACGGCATGGTTTTCTCTTTGCGACCGTGGTTCTGCAAGAAACAAACCTGCCAACTCTGCCTGCCTGGCGTTTTATCAGCGGCACGCGCGCCCGCAAAAACACTGTAACGCGCACGCTTCGCAAGCCGTCTTTTAGGCCAGCATCTGCTAGGCATATTTTCGGACATCCCATAAATTTCCGAAGTTGCCGTCCGCGTCAGGAAATCCAGTTACAATTCATGACCAGATAGAAAGCCTAATGAAGATTCGAAATTCAAAAATCAGAGGGACGCGGCTGGTGCTGCTGGCGCTGGCCTTGGGTGGCTGGCTGGCCACTGACACGCGCGCGCCGCTGGCCCAACAGTCCAAACCAGACGACGGCTTCACCAAAACAATTCTGCCGTTTTTGGCCGACAATTGCGCCGCTTGCCACAACGGCAAAAAAGCGGCGGGCAGCCTCAACCTCGAAACGCTCAACACGGCGGCCACGTTGAGCGACAAGCGCGCGACCTGGGAACACATTGTTGCGCGGCTGCATTCGGGCGAGATGCCGCCGAAGAATGCGCCACAGCCTGAACCTGCCGAACGCCAGGCCGTCATCGGATGGCTGGAAGCTGAGTTTGCGCGCGCCGACAAACTGGTCGCGCCTGATCCGGGCCGCGTGACGGCGCGGCGGCTGAATCGCGCCGAGTACAACAACACGGTGCGCGATCTGTTGGGCGTGACGCTGACGCCGGCTGACGATTTTCCGCAGGACGATTCGGGCTATGGCTTCGACAACATCGGCGATGTGCTGTCGTTGTCGCCCGTGCTGATGGAAAAGTATCTGAGCGCCGCCGAAACCGTCGCGCGCACGGCGGTGTTTGGCGTGCCGCCGCTGAAACCCACGATGACCGAGCGGCGCGGGCGCGGGCAACGCATTGCGCCCAGTTTCACGCCGCTCAGCGATTACGATCAGAGCGGGTTGAGTTTGCCGAACGCGTTACATCTGATGCACCGTTTCCCGGTCGAGGCTGAATACACCTTCCGGCTCTATTTGAACGGGCAGCGGCCGCCGGGTTCGGCCGCCGTGACCTTTGCGTTGTGGGTGGATGGGCAGCAGGTGCAAACGCGCGCGCTTGATCCCGAAGGCGGCGCGGCCTTCAGCGAGAATAAACAGGATTTCGACGCGTTCAATCTGGAACTGCGCGCGCGCGTCAAAGCGGGCGAGCACTGGATCGCAGCTTCGGTTTTGAATTTGTACGACGGTTTGCCGGCGAGTTTCGGCGGCGCGCATCCTTCGACCAAGCCAGAGCCGCCGTTGCCGGAATTCAAGGAGCGCGCCGATGTCCCGGCGGATGTCAACGAGCGCCGCCGCAAGGCTTTTGAAGACCGTTTGAACCAGCGCGCGCCTGTCAACACGGTGCGCGTGTCGCGCGCCGACATCGGCGGCCCGTACAATCAAACGCTCGGCCCCACGGTGGACAGCCGTCAGAAGATTTTCGTCTGCGGGCACGCAGCGGGCGCGCACCGCGCTGAATGCGCCTTGCAAATCCTGTCGCACCTAGCGAACCGCGCGTATCGCCGTCCGGTCAGCCTTGCCGAAATCAAACAATTCACCGGCCTGGCCGCGTTGGCGCGCAGCAAAGGCGATTCGTTTGAAGAAGGCATTTGCATCGCGCTGCAAGCGCTCCTCGTTTCGCCGCATTTCCTCTTTCGCATTGAACGCGACACGCCGCAATCCTCTCACGCCGAGCCAGGGCGCGCTGATAGCACTGCGCCAGGACAGCCGATCAATCAATATGAGTTGGCGACACGACTGGCCTACTTCCTGTGGTCGAGCATGCCGGATGATGAATTGCGGCGCGCCGCCGAACGCGGCACGCTGCGCCAGCCCGCCGTCTTGCAAGCGCAACTTGCGCGCATGCTGCGTGATGACAAGGCGCGCGCGCTGGTCGAAAACTTCGGCGGCCAGTGGCTGGAATTGCGCAAGTTGGAATCACTGGAACCCGACCGCGAGAAGTTTCCGCAATTCGATGAATACCTGCGCATGTCCATCCGCCGCGAAACCGAACTGTTTTTTGCCAACCTAGTGCGCGCTGACCGCAGCATCGTGGATTTCATTGACGGCAAGTATTCATACCTGAACGAACGGCTCGCGCGGTTTTATGGCGTGCCCGGCGTCACAGGCGCTGAGTT
>JAYUCP010000720.1:0-6810 GCA_043740245.1 Acidobacteriota bacterium
CCCGGTCACAATTGAGATGACGGGCGACCTCATCCTGGCCAAATTGCTGGAACACAACCGTTGGCGCGAGGCGCGGCTGCAACAGTATTCGGCGCCGCGTACCTATCGGGTCCAAAATGACCAGGGCAAGGTGCGCGCCGAATTGCAGGTGGTGTTGCACTATCGCGCGCCGGGCAGCAAAGAGTTCAAGCTTGTTTCTGAAAAGGGTTCAGGGCTGATCCGCAGTCTGGTCTTCAAGCCGTTGATGGAAAGTGAAGTCGAAACTGCAGCCGGGCGCAACCGCCACGATAGCTCGATCAGCCCCGACAACTACACCTTTAAGCTGCTCGGTGAAGAGGCTGTGGATGGCTATCCCTGCTTTGCCGTGCAAGCCACGCCGAAACGGAATGACACCTATCTGTTCAAAGGGAAAATCTGGATCCACGCGACGGAGTTTGCGGTCGTTCAAATCGCAGGGCAGCCCGCCAAAAATCCGTCGTTTTGGATCAAGCAGGTTGATTTCGTGCGCCGCAATCAGAAGATCGGGGAATTTTGGCTGCCGCTCAAAGATGAATCCATTTCGTTCGTAAAAATTGCCGGAAAAACCATTTTGACAGTTGACTACGCGCACTACGAGATCGCGCGCGTTGGCGACGCAATGCCCCTGGTAGGCCCTGCAACCGCGAGCCCTGCAGCCGTGAGATAAGTGCACTTGTGCGTTGTTTGCAGAGTGAACTTGCAAGTGCAAACACAATCTTGAAAGGAAGCTGTATGGCTAATGACCCATGCGCCAGTTGTGGCGGAACCGGCGCGATTTATTGTAGCCATTGCGGCGGAAGCGGCATCAATCTCAATTCCAGTCTGCTGGCTGATGAATGCCGCGCTTGCCAGAGGACGGGCAACGAGCACTGTCCGGCTTGCCGGGGAACCGGCGAGTGGCGTTCTGTTAGTGCCGCAACAGCCAGTCACAGATAGAGCTTCGTGCGCGTCGCCGTTGGAGCGAACATCAAAAAAAGCCGGGACACCCTCAGCCACTTTTCTTTCCGCAATTGTCCACTACTGAACAGCAATTTATCCCAGACTAGCCGATTATCTAGTTAGAGTTGGGATAAAGAGAAAAACATGGCCCACATGGTTTATGACAACGAGCAACAATCTTATTATGGTTCGGGGAGATTCAATAACCCGCGCTACAACGGCGGCTTCTTTTTATTACTCGTGGTCATCTTGCTCTTGTTATTTTTCTGGGCCGATCTGCCGGGGCTAAGAAACAGCCTTGAGCAATGGCTGAGCGTCAATTCCAACTCAGCGATCTTTTCAGTTGCAGTGCCAATAACAGAAAACAACTCAGAGATAAGGTCTGTTACTGCTGATAACCTCAATCTGCGCGAGCAGCCAAGTGAGCGTGCCCGCGCCAGTTATCTGTTACCCAGAGGAACTAAAGTCGCGCTGCTGGGCAACTCACACCGGGAATCTAATGGCGATGTTTGGCTCAAAGTGAAGGCTGACTCGTTCGCCGGAGCGCAGGTCGGCTGGGTGCGGCAACTTTGGCTGGGGCGCATTCATTATACTCCGGATACTCCGGCAACACCGCTAATTAGACGTTCAATAACAAGGCCGGTTACAGAGGTTAGATACATAACTGCGGACAGTCTCAACCTGCGCGATGCGCCAAGCAAGGCTGCCCGGGCAAGTTATTCCTTGCCCAGAGGAACTAAAATCACCTTGCTAGGCAACACAAAGCAGGATTTCGATGGCGAGGTTTGGTTCAAGGTGCGGGTTGCAACGTTTGATGGAACGCATGTTGGCTGGGTAAATCAGCGCTACTTTGAATAACCGGGATGCGCCATACGCGGATAACTGACGAGTTACAGGCACGTCTAAGCGCGGCTGAACCAGCAGAGGGGAATAATGCCGAATGAAACAACCAGTGTGCTGTTAGATGAAGCACGCAGACAGGCTGCGCATCAAGAGGTCAAGAGTGCGATTGATGACGGCGTGAAGACGCAGATCAAGTCTGAGTCGGTGCGCGTCGAGCCGGAGGAATCAGCCGAGTTGGCAGGTGTGGCCGCCGAGTTAAAACACAAGTCGGCGCTCGAGACGGTTGAGACCGGACGAGAATTGGAGCGCGGCAGGATGGCGGCTCGCGTTTCACAGTTAGGCGATTACCTCTTCTATCTCATCTACGGTTTAATCTCTTTACAGTTCATGCTGCGGCTGTTGGGGGCACGGCCCGGCAATGGCTTCGTTCGGTTCATCAGCGGCGTCACCTTGCCGCTGCTCGCGCCCTTCGAACGCATTCTGCCAACGCTCTCAGACGGCGTAAACCGGGTCGAGTTATCTTACTTGCTGGCGCTCGTTGTCTTCATCCTGCTTCATCTGGCAATCAATGGTGCGTTTCGCTTAAGCGCGCACCGCAAAGTAACAATTTAAGTCTCAGGGGAGGTGTCTGTTGACCCGCCCCAGCGAGGAAAGACTATGCGAACAAGATCAATTATCGGGGCGGGTGTCGTGATTCTTTTGGTGATCGCAGGCTGCTACTATGCCTATGGTTATCGTAGCCAAGCCATCTCGACCAACTTCAATGCCATGATGGACAGCACGTCCGGCGCGGCCACGACCACCGCAGTCAAAACCGCGCTGGCCTTGAATAACAACGTCGCTTCTTTCGACATTCACGTCGAGACCAGCAACAACGACGTGACGCTGACGGGCCAAGTGCCGACCGTTGAGGACAAGCGCGTCGCGGAAGAGGTCGCCCGCAGCACCAAAGGCGTGGCCAACGTAGTGAATAACCTTCAGGTTGACCCAAAGATGTTAGCGGCCACGGCGGCCAAGCAATACATCACCGACCTTGAAATCAAAGCCGCCGTGTTGGCGTCCATCCTGAATAACTCGGATTTGAAGACGCAACAACTCAAAGTCGAGGTCAGCAATGGCGAGGTCAAGCTGAGCGGAAGCGTCCAAACCGCCGCGCAGAAAACCGCCGCCGAAGCGGCCGCGCGGGCTGTCACGAATGTCCGCAAGGTGGAGTCGCAGGCTTTGGCCGTAACACAAGTAACAACCGAGTTGAGGTAAGCCAACCGCTTTTCTTTTCAAGTTTGTCCAATACGGAACGGCGCATTACTTCAGTTTGACTGATAATGCAAACCTCAAGTAACAAGCAACACTCAAACTGATCCTTTCCGCGCAGGAGGCGATCATTTCACGGAGGCAAGTATGTGGAATAAAGACGAAGTTAAAGGCAAAGCCCATCAGGTCAAAGGCGCGATCAAAGACAAGGTTGGGGAAGTGACGAACAACCCCAGCCTTGAAGCCGAAGGTGAAGCTGAACGCCTGGCCGGAAAAATTCAGGAGAAAGTCGGCACAGGGCTGCGCAATGCCGCTGAGGCAGTCGAGACGGGCAAAGCGCTGACCGGCAAATGCTAGCTCGGAATTCCCGGGCAAGCTGGCTGATGTTACGCAACGGAATAATTGAAAGCTGACTTGACCGGATTTCAGCGCCTTGGGGGCGCTCAAGTACAAGTCCAATTTTTATGCTGCGTAACAGTCAGTAAGACTCAAGCGATCATTTCAAGGAGACAAGTATGTGGAATAAAGACGAGATTAAAGGCAAGAAGAAACAAATCACGGGCACGATCAATGAAAAAGTCGGAGAGTTTATCCACGATCCGCAACTCGAAGCCGAAGGCGAAACAGAGCAACTGGAAGGACAAGCCCAGCAGAAGATTGGCCACTTGCGCCGGAAAGCCGGTGAGGCCGTAACCAAGGCGGGCAAAGCAATCGCCGGGGCAGGGGTCGCGGGCCTGCTGGCGCTAACACTCTTGGGCGGCAGCATGGCGTTGAACGGTTGCGGCACAGCCAGCACCCGTGAAGCGGCGGCCAGCCCGACACCACTGGCGCAAATGACCAACTCGGAGTTGGAGCAGAAGATCAAGGCCAAATTCAAAACTGATGCGCAACTCGACGCGGCGGAGCTAAGCGTGGATGCGAATGCGGAGCGTAATCAAGTCACGCTGGCCGGCACAGTCGGGTCGGAATCGCTGCGGGCCAAAGCGGTCGAATTGGCGAAGAGCGCGCACGCCGGTTTGGTCGTGACTACCAAAATTGACGTGAAACCCGGCGAAATCTCCCGCACGGCTTACACCATCGAGCGGGCGCGTGAAGAACGCGGCATCGCCAAGTCACGCGGCGAGAAAATCGGCGCTTCGCTCGATGATGCGTGGATTCACACGACGATCATCGCCCAACTGAGCGGTAATACCACGACGCCGGAACACAAGGTCAACGTGGATGTGACCAACAACGTCGTGACGTTGCGCGGCTCGGTCGAGACACTCGAACAGAAGCAGCATGCCAACGGTCTCGCCAAAAACACGGAAGGCGTCAAAAGCGTCACCAATCAATTGAAGATCAGCGGCGCGCCTACGAAGAAGTCCTAAGTCCACGCGCCGCTTTAATGCCGGGGCTGGCAACGGCCCTTGTGCAAGTCGCAAGCAGAAAGAGGGCCAACGTATGTTACGCAGTGTGAATGATCTGAATGGTTTCAAAATCGCCGCCATAGACGGCGAGATCGGAAGTGTCGAGGAGTTCTATTTCGATGATGAGCGCTGGGCGTTGCGCTATATGGTCGTCAATACCGGCACTTGGCTAGCGGGCAAGCAAGTGCTGGTCTCACCCTTCTCGGTGATGCAGGTTGATCGTGAGAACCGCCAACTGCATGTCGCCCTGACCAAAAGTCAGGTGGAGAAAAGCCCGGATATTGACACGCGCAAGCCCGTCTCGCGGCAGATGGAAGCGAAGTATGCGGATTACTACGGGTATCCCTACTATTGGGGCAGCCCATTCCTGTGGGGAGTTGAGGAACGTCCTGCTCTGGCGGCACAGCAATCCCTCGCCGCGACGGCATCCCCGGTCGCGGCGGATGCGGCCAGAGCAGGACGCTCAACCAATGCCGGCAGCATTGCCGGCACTGCTGCCACGGTGCGCGTCGTCGTGACGGAAGACGTGCATTTGCGCAGCACGCAAGAGGTGTCTACCTATTCGATCGCGGCGACCGACGGCGACATCGGGGTCGTCTACGATTTCATTCTGGACGATGAGAGTTGGGCGATTCGCTACTTGGCGATTGACACGCACAAATGGTTGCCCGGCAAGAAAGTGATGATCGCCCCGCAATGGATCACTTCGATAGATTGGGCGCAAGCCAAAGTCCACGTCCTGCTCTCACGCGAGGGGGTTGAGCAAAGTCCCACTTACGATAGTTCCAAACTGCTTTCGCGCGAGTACGAGGAAAAGCTTTATGGACATTATAGTCAACCCGGCTATTGGCTGAACTAGCGCAGTAGTCCGGCGTCTGAGACCAGCAAGGAACATTCGACTGCCCCGGGAGAAGGAGAGGTGATGGCAAGCCAAGAAAGACATAATTTGACAAGCTTCAAGAGCGAGGGGGTTGAAGCGCTGGCACGCAAAACTGAAGCACTGACGGAGAGTTGGCAGCGCGAGCGGAGAGCGCGGCTGCTGGGGCAACTGGCTGTGAATGCTGAAATCAAGCAGCGTTGGCTGGAACCTCACCACCCTGAGGCACTGCAAGCTCGTGTGACAACCGGCAGTGCTACCGTGTCCCGCTATTTCCAGCCGCGCGGTTCCCCGTTCAAGGCGTTGCTGGCGGCGGGGAAAAAACCTGTCAATAACGCCCTGGCCTACATCGCTTCCGTGCTCGGCCTGCAACGCCTGGCGAGCCATCAAACGAACAGAAGTCACGGTTAAGCGGACGCAAAAACAGCCCTTGGCGCGCGCACCACTTTTTTTCTCAAACGCGTTCAATATTGGACGGCAGCCTATTGCCAATCAGCCGATCATAGGATTTCAAATAGTCATATTTCAGAAATGTTGACGTAGCTTTCCCCTGTAATTCACTCACCAGCGGGCCAACGTTTGCTCTAGCACACCGCGTTGGCTAATTCACACTCGAACAGCGCCCGTTAAGCGAGACAGCATTCTTCGACGAGGGCCAACATACTGGGGTAGTAGGTATATCGAGTGCGATTCCGTGTCAGTAGCCCGCGCGTAAGCAAGGGCTCGACTGGCGAAGAGAAGCCCTTGCTTATGCGCGGGCTACTGACACATCCCACCGGACTTCGCCACTACCAAATCAGCGCACGGACCACTGGCGGGACAGGAAAAAAGTGTGGAATAATATGCAGGGCGGTGCGGTGAAGACAGAACGGTAGGAAGCAACCACAAGGAGAGGCAATTATGATTCAAGACACCCCACAAGCTGACCTGTTCAAAAAACAAATGGGTGAATCGCTGCTGCGAGAGAACCTCCATTCACGTAAGGTCACGATTGCCAAACACGATAACATTTATACGTGTGGCGACAATGATGAGTTGGTCTACTTCATCGAGAGCGGACAGGTCAAACTGCTCATGCTCTCGCCCGAAGGGCGAGAATGCCTGCTGGCCGTCCATACGGCAGGCGATCTTTTCGGTGAGCTGTGCCTGTCCGGCTTAGGCGCGCGGCTGGAAACAGCGACGGCGATGGAAGAGACGTGCATAAAACAAATCCCATGTTCCAAGTTCTTTGCGCGGTTGAGTCATGACTCGCTGTTCGAGGGCTTCGTGCGGTACCTTACGGTGCGGATTGCCGACCAACAACAGGTCATCTCCGATCTGGTGACGGTAGATAGCGAACAGCGCTTAGGCAAGACCTTGTTACGGCTGGCGCGCACCATGGGCAAGAAAGACCCGCGCAGCATTCGCCTCGAACCGAAAATTTCGCATGAAGAATTGTCGGAGATGGTGGGCACGACGCGGCCCCGCATCAGC
>JAYUCP010000721.1:0-16966 GCA_043740245.1 Acidobacteriota bacterium
GGCATCAGCAGCAAGCCGTCATTGCCTGCGGACACGGCAGCGGCGGCCTCGGCCAATTGAGCATGTGAGAGGTTGAAGCGTTCGCGCACCATCTCGGTCGCCACAGTGACATTCATCGTGCACACCAGCGGCAGCCATTGGCCGGTCGAATCGCAGAACGCCGCGATCTCGCCTTGCGGGTCAATCACCGGCTGCGCAGCGCAAGCATAGATCGTTCCCGACGTGCCGAGGCTGACCGTGACGACGCCCGCGCGCACATTGCCCGTGCCGATGGCGCTCATCATATTGTCGCCGCCGCCGCTGCTGACGATGACGCTTTCACTCAAACCGAACTCGCGGGCAAGCTCGGCGCGCAATGTTCCAGCAACGTCATCCGACGCAATCAACGCAGGCAGCATTGTTTTGACGCGCGGATCAATCGCGTTGAGCGCCGCGTCAGACCACGCGCGTTGGCGCACGTCGAGCAATGCCGTACCCGACGCGTCGCCGCATTCCATCGTCTTGCGGCCCGTCAGCCAGAAATTCAAATAGTCGTGCGGCAACAGCACGCTCGCCAGCCGCGCGTAATTTTCCGGCTCGTGCTTTTGCAGCCAGAGAATCTTCGACGCGGTGAAGCCTGCCGGAATGCCGTTGCCGACGGTTTCAATCGTCTTTGCCAAACCACCGAGCCTGGCGATGATCTCTTCGCACTCCGCGCTAGTCGCCGTGTCGCACCAGAGCTTGGCTGGGCGGATGACTTGATTGTCTGCATCCAGCGGTACGAAGCCGTGCTGTTGCCCCGCTACACCGATGCCTTTGACGGCAGCGTGCTCAATGCCGGCTTGCGCCAGCACTGCGTTGATGGTGTTGCGCGTTGCGTCAACCCATTCGCGCGGATGTTGTTCTTTGTGACCGGCTGGCAGGCCTTCGATCAGTTCGTAGGGCTGACCGGCGCGCGCGACGACCACGCCGGAAGCTGCGTCGAGCAGCATCGCCTTGGTGCTTTGCGTACCACTGTCTATGCCGATGAAATACTCGCTCATCTTTGCCTTGTTAGTGTTGTGAGATGTAATGCCGGATACGGCACAGCCATTAAACGCAAACAATGCCCAGGTGGCAAGGGCGGTAAGGGGGAAAAGAAAAAGCCGTGTGAGAGCGATGACCCTCACGCAGCTTTGATTGCGCCAAAGGACAGGCTGATCGCTAACAACCGGGTGGGAAAATCGGTACTGTCAGTGTCGCTGTTGTCGTGAGTGTTAGCTTGTGCAGATTGTGGCCTTGATTGAACGCATTCGACTGGGTAGCGGCATTTGTGTTGACATTCAACGCTGCACCTGACACCGCGCCATCAGCTTGCATGCCCAGTTTCAGCCAGCCGCTACGGCCCGCCGGAATCACTTGTTCAAAGCGCGGCGCGGTGCGCGGGAAACTGCTGCTGATGATGCTGCGGAATTGGCACGTGCCCGGCGAGAAGCTGAAGCTATACGGTGATTCAGCGTCGTCGTACAAAACGCCGAACACATTCACCAGCGTGCTCGCGCCGGTCGCCAGATTGCCGCCGATGCGATTGACGACGAGCAGCGTATTGTTGCCGTCAGCACGGCTGGCGATGTTTGACAGCGCCAGCACACGCGGCAGCGCGTTATACATCAGGTTGTCGAAATTCAGCGTTACGCTGGCGGCCGTCGGGTCACAAGGCGTCAGACCGCCGGGCAGCGCCGCCAATGCTTCTGCCCCCAGATTCGCCGCGTGTCCGCTGCTGAGTTTTACGAATTCATCACCAATCAGGTTGTTGAAGATGATGGGACAGCCAGTGCGATCTGTCGCCACTGCGACCAGATAGCCAGATGTTCCGGGATCAACATCAGATGCCAAGAAGCTCGAAGTCTGATTGGGCGTCAGGCAAACAAATGAATCGGCAATTGAACACGTAGCGCCGTCCACGAAAAACAAGTGCACATACACGACGCGGGTCTGGTCAAGGTTGGTCAGCGCCAGGCGCGTGTTCTGCTGGTTGGCTCCGCTCGCGTCCGAGGTGTAGAGATTGTAGATCAACACTGAACCGGCTTTCTGAGCGCTAAGCGCAGAATCGGGCGCATAGCTTGCGCCGGGGCCAACGGGATTGCTGAATACAGCGGTGTCTGCCAGTTGCGTCTCGAACGCGCCGATGTCGGAGCCGTTGCCGCCCGCCGCGTTCGCAATCGCCGGGTCATCAAAAGGCCGAGCGAAGCCACGTTGGTCAGTACTGATGGCCGTGTTGGTAAGCGGATCGGTCGCGGCGGCTCCTTTGTCGCGTGCCGGGCTGCCAACGAGTAGCGCCATCGTTTGCGTCGGGCCGCCGTTATTGGCCAGCGGGCCAAGCAGCGGATTGATCGGCGCGGCATTCGTTCCGATCTGGTCAGCCGTTCCGGGAGAAGGTGTGATGGTGGCATCCGTGTTATTGCCGATGAGGTTCCATCCCTGCGAAGTGAGTGTGCCATAGAAGTCCGGTCCCACTGCTGATATGTTCCCAGCTATTATCGTATTTTTGGCGGTGACGCCTGTAGGATTTTGATTGGCAATCGCCCCGCCTCTACAAAGTCCGGTAGTACCGACACTCATTCCCCTCACATTCGTAGTGGAGTTACTGTTTAAAGTACTGTTTGTCAGGTTGATCGTACCGGCATTGAAAATTCCCCCGCCGCTTGAGCCTGAGGAGCCGAGCGACCTTGCCGAACCTTGCAATTCGATGATCGTAGCAACTGCTGTATTCGATGAAAATGTGCTATTGGTAATTATTGCGGTACCTCCGTTCAATATACCGCCACCACTACTGCAAGGGATAACAAAGACACCGCGATTGCTACGGTTTGTACCACCGTTCGCTGAATTATCGGAGACCGTGCTGTTGGTCAAGTTGAGTGTACCACCGGAGTTGAAGATCCCGCCCGCTCCTGGAGCGTTGGCTATAACCGTGGGATTACCGATCCCACCATTTGTAGGTTGAATATCGCCGTTGACCGCTGAGTTTCCCGAGATCGTGCTGTTGAGAATCGTTAGGGTGCCGTTGTTGTTACTAATGCCGCCAGCACCGGCGCAGCTTGCATTTAGATAGGCAATACCCCCTTTCGCGAGGTTCCCGGTAATACTGCTCCCGGTTATGTTTATGGTACCCGCTCCGCTGTTATAGATACCCCCGCCGACTCCACACCCGCCTGCGAATATTCCGACGGCGTCACCCCCGATCGCCTGATTGCCAGTGACGACGACGTTGTTAAGGCTGAGTGTCCCGGTGCTGCCGTTAAGGATGCCGCCGCCAAAACCAGTCTCCCCTGGGCTGCCGTCAGCGCCACGATGCCTGCCGTTCGCAATGGTCAGGCCGGAGATCGTGACGTTGATCGCCGGCGTCACGCTGCCGATGTTGAACACCCGCACTGCGTTGTTGCCGCTGATCGTCAATAGGCTCGCGCCCGGCCCTTGAATCGTCAGATTCTTGTCAATTGTCAATTCGCTCGCCAAGGTGATTGTTCCCGTCACCCCAAAGGTAATCGTATCGCTCGCCGCTGCCGCCGCTGCGAGTGCATCGCGCAAACGACAGCCTGCGCCCGGACAATTCGCCGCATTCGCCGCGCCATCCGCCAGGCTGTTGACCACCAGCGTCGCGAGCCTTGGTGCAGCCAGCGTTGTCTTTGCCACCGGAGCTTTCCAACCTGCGAACAAAAGGTGTTGCGGCGCGGCGAAGCCGTGTTGCGGCGCGGCGAAGCCGTGTCGCAAAGGCCATAACAAAGTGGCAGCCGTGCAGACTAGCGCGCTCATCAGGAGCATTCGTGTGTGTAGTTTGTTCATCGTAGTACCCGGGTTAGGGGAAAGCTTTACCTAAGCGTCAAGTGCGGTAGCGATCTGGTGTTACGGGATACGTGTAACAGCGAATCATCCCAGCGCTACCGCCCCACGCCTCTCAACGTTGCAGAGAATGTCAACGGTTGCAGGCCAAGCTAGAAACGCCGTCTTACGGATTCACAAAGGGATTGCGCAACGTTTCCAACCCTTCAATCGCAACTTCAAACACATCACCGTCTTTCAACAACACCGGCGGAGTGCGGAAGATGCCGACGCCTTCGGGTGTGCCGGTCGCAATCACGTCGCCCGGTTCCAGCGTGATCGCCTGCGTGATGTAGTGAATCAGATAGGCCACGCTGAAAATCATCTTGCTGGTGTTTGAGGATTGCATCACCTCGCCATTCAGGATGCCTTCGATCTTCAGCGCCTGCGGATCGGCGATTTCATCGCGCGTGGTGATGAAGGGGCCGATGGGACAGAAACCGTCGAGGCCCTTGCCGCGCACCCATTGCCCGTCGGCGAATTGCAGATCGCGTGCGCTTACGTCGTCCAGACAGCAGTAGCCGAAGACGTAATCGAGCGCCTCTGCCTGTTTGACCTTTTGCGCGCGGCGGCCAATGACGACGGCGAGTTCGGCTTCGTAATCAATCTGCTCGCTGATGGCGTGCAGCGTGACCGGCGCGTTGTGCGCGGTGATCGCGTTGGTGAATTTGGTGAAGATCAGCGGCGCGGCGGGCGGTTCGCTGCCGCCTTCGACCGCGTGGTCGTGGTAGTTGCGGCCAATCGCAATCACCTTGCCCGCGTTGACAGCGGGCAGGTATTCGACGGCGTCCAGCGCATAGGCCGCTTTGGGCGTGATGCTGTTGGCGGCTTGCAGCGCTGCTGAGCCTTTGTTGATGAAGTCGAGCATGGTGGCGGCGACTTCGGTGATGTCCACGATGACGCCATTGTCGAGTTTGCCCAGGCGGGCTTCGCCGGAAGTTTTGGTTTTGAATTGTGCGAGTTTCATTAAGCTCCTGATGATGTGATGAAGAGAATGTTTATTGTTTACGGTGTCCGTTGGTTTTTGGTGTGGCAGCAGTTTGCGTTGGGGTGTATTGGCGCAGCCAGTTGGTCAAATCGGCGGGCCGCGAGAAATGCAGTAACGCCTTGGCCAGGCTGCTCAGTTGCGGTGGCGGCAAGCGTTTGACGCGCGCCTGCGCCCGTTCACTCAACGTGCCCACTTGCTGCGTGAGCATTTCCAAAACGACTTCCCAGCGGCCCTGTTGCAGTCCTTGCTGCGCACCTTGCTCCAGGCCTTTTTGATAGCCGCGTTTTTCCCAGCTTGACATCAATTCCATGGTTTTCTCCTGTTCTTTACGCGGCAACTCTTTGAGCGCCGCTTGAAATTGTTGTTCCTCCGCCGCATTCAATTCCAGATAGGTGTCCACGAACTTTGCCAGGAAATGCATGCGGTCGCGGTCTAGCCGCAGCCGCACGATCATGCGCAGGCATTCCTTTTTGACTTCGACGCGCTCTTCAGGCGCGACGCCCATTTTCGCCATCAGCGCGCTTGCCACCGGATTGTCTTGCCGCAGGTAATCGCGCCAGTTCAGCCGGTTGAGTTGGATCACCGTGAAGCGAAATTCCAGCACTTGCTTGTCGGGGAAGACAATGCGGAAAACGTCTGCCTCGGCATTGCGGGGGTTATCGTATGACAGAAGCGCGACCGGGTAAACCGGCAGTTGGTAATCGCGCGTGAGCAGCGAGAAATAATCGAACATCCGGCGTCCGAACGCGCCGCGCCGCTTTTTGCGCGCGCTCTCCGGTTCGATGTGCAGCAGAAAGTGCGCCGCCGCGCCTTTGAATTTGACGCGTGCAACCAAATCGGCTTGCTGCTTGTCGCCCAGCGGCAGTTTAGAAAAGACTTCTTTGTCGAGAAAGCTGATCTCCGCCGCGTCGAGGTACGCGTGCACGGCAGGCAGAAATAGCGCGACGAACTCGCGGAAGAATTCTTTCAGCAGGGTTTTGAAAAGTTGATCGTGATCGGTCATGGCAAACCCTGTTTCAGCTATCAGCGACTTCGAATTTGCGCCGTTGAAATTCGTCGAACGTAACGGCCAGCACAATGACTGCGCCGATGATGATCTTTTGTATGAAGGGCGAAATTTGCAGCAGGTTCCCGCCATTGGCCAGCACGCCCATAATCAGCGAGCCGATGATCGTGCCGACCGCCGTGCCTTGCCCGCCATTCAAGCTGCCACCGCCGATGACGACCGCCGCGATGACATTTAGCTCATAGCCTTCGCCGCCATTCGGCTGGCCCGTGACTAGGCGCGAGGTTTCAATCGCCCCGGCGAACCCTGAGAGTCCGCCGAGAATGACGTAATACAAGATTTGATAACGCGAGACGCGAATCCCGGCGTAGCGCGCGGCCTCGATGTTGCTGCCCATCGCGTAGCAATAACGGCCAAGCTGCGTGCTGCTCAGGGCGAAATGCACGATCAGCGCGACGACGATCACGATGAGCAAGGGCAGCGGGACTACGCCAAACAGATTGCGTTCGGCCAGCAGGCCAAAGCTTGAGGGCAGCCCAACGACCGCGTTGCCATCGCAAAGATACAACGCCAGACCGCGATAAATGCCCATCGCGCCCAGCGTCACGATGAAAGCCGGAATCTTCAGGCCCGCGACCGCGCTGCCGTTTAGCATGCCGCAGACGGCTCCTACGAGGACACAGATCAAAAGACCGGCTACCGATGGAGCGCCGTGCGTCATCGCCAACGCGCCGAGCACGCCGGACAGGCCGATGATGGAGCCGACCGACAGGTCAATCGCGCCCGACACCATCACCATCGTCATGCCCATCGCCATAATCGTGATAACGGCGGTCTGGCGCGCGATGGCCGCGAGATTGGCCGATGAATAGAAGACCGGATTTTTATCAAGCAGCCAGTATTCGCCCGCCGGGATCAGCGCACACAGCGCCAGCAGGCTGATGAAAGGCAAGAATCGTTTGAGCCAATCGGACATGGTCGTTGGTAGTTAAGGTTTCTCTTTTTCAAGTTTGCGGGCGCGGGCAACCAGCACTGCGCCCAGCACACACAGCAGAGCCGCGAGTTTTGTCAGTCCCAGATTCGCCGTCCCGGGCAGACTGAGCACTGCAATGACGATGGCAATTAGCAGCAGGATAAATCCGAAAATACGATGTGTTTTGACAGACATTCTGAACACTCCTTGTTTGCAGGTTATTCCACGGCTGCGTAACGCAGCACTTCTTCTTGTGTAGTTTGGTTAGCATTGAGTTCGGCCACCAGCTTGCCCCGCCGCATCACCAGAACCCGATCGGCCATGCCCAGCAGTTCGGGCAAGTCAGAAGAAACCATCACGATGCAGGCGCCCGCTTCGGCCAGTTCGTTGATCTCGCGATAAATCTCCGAACGCGCTGCCACGTCAACGCCGCGCGTCGGTTCGTCCAGCAAGAAGACTTGCGCGCCAGCGAAGAGCCAGCGTGCCAACAGCGATTTTTGCTGATTGCCACCGCTCAGCCGTCCCACCAGCTTGCCGGGCGCGGGCGGTTTGATGTTTAGCTTTTGAATGTAGCGGCGCGCGGCTGCGGTTTCGAGTTTGCGTTGCAAGCGTCCGCCTTTGACCAGCGCGCGCACGTTGGCAAGAGTGATGTTGGCCGCCAGCGGCAAATTCAAACAGAGACCGGTGCGCTTGCGGTCTTCTGTGAGCAGGCTCATGCCGCGTTTGATGGCGGCGTTCGGTTGTGTTGGCACGAAGGCAGCGCCGTTGACTTCGACTGCGCCACTGTTCGCCGGATGCGCGCCGAAGATCGCTTCAAGCATTTCGGTGCGGCCAGCCCCAGCCAGGCCGGCGATGCCTACGACCTCGCCCGCGCGCGCTTCAAAACTAGCGTTTTCAAACTTCGGTGTGCGTGAGAGCTGTTGCACGCGTAACTTAACCTCGCCGATGTGCGCGTGGCGCGGCGGAAAAATCTCTTTCAACTCACGCCCAGCCATCTGGCGGATCATCTCTTCGGTCGTGATTTCGCCCCACACGCCGTGATAAACCACGCGGCCATCGCGCAAGATCGTCAGCCGGTCGGCGATTTCATTCAACTCTTCCAGCCGATGCGAAATGTAAATGACGGCCAGCCCGCGCTGTTTCAACGCGCGGATCAGACGGAACAATTCTTCGACTTCGTGCGTGGTCAGCGAAGATGTCGGCTCATCCATCACGATGACGCGTTTGGCTTCAACAATCGCGCGCGTGATTTCGACCAACTGGCGGGCTGCCGCGCTCAGCCGCCCTACGCGGGCTTGCGGGTCAAGCTTGAAGCCGTATTCGTCCAGCAACTGGCGCGCGCGCTCATTCAACGCGCGTTGATTGATGAGACCCAGCGCGCTCAGCTTCAACGGCTCACGGCCCAGGAAGATGTTTTCGGCGACGGTCAGGTGCGGGGCGAGCGAGAGTTCCTGATAGATCATCGCAATGCCGGCGGCCAGCGCAGCCGCCGGACGCGCGAATTGCGCGGCCTGTCCAGCCAGCAATATCTCGCCGCCGTCGGGCTGATGCACGCCCGCCAGGATTTTCATCAAGGTGGATTTGCCCGCGCCGTTTTCGCCGACCAGCGCCAACACTTCACCCGCGCGCGCCGTCAGGTTGACGTCGGCGAGCACCTGGTTGCCGGAAAACGCTTTGCCGATACCGCGCATTTCCAGCACAGGCACCGTTGTGGTTTTTGTCATCAATTGGGTAGGGAAGACGTTGGAGTTTGAATCAACTACTGCGGCGGTTTTCTATCACACGGCCTAAGGTATGTCCATCAGTCTGCAAGGCGAAGTCATAAGCTGCAGGGAATCGTGGCATAAGCAAAAAGCCCTCAGCTCGTTGGGTTGAACCAGCGGGGTTGAGGGCTTTTACCAAAATCGAATTGCAGCACAAGCGCGGTTATTGGCGATCGCTCCGTGACGTCTCGCGCGCAGCTTCGAGCGCTGGCAAATTAACGGGCCGTTCAAAGCGCACGCGTAACACAGTGCCAGGCGCAAGTTTGATATCGTTGCCTTTGCTCATCAAGACGCCGCCGAGCGCGCCCGCGCCCGCGCCGCCCAGCACGCCACCCAGACCGCCGATGGCCCCGCCAATCGCGCCGCCGATGCCGCCCATCGTACCGGCGTTCTTACCGGTGCGGCTGCCGCTGCGGCCCGCGCCGATTTTGCCTTCTTCATCTTTTGATTTGTATTTTTCGTCGTTGGCGTAATCGTCAATCGCGAGGACGATCATCGAAACCTTTTCGACGCCATAAGACATGCGCATTTGTTCAAAGGTGATGGTGATCGTGGCCGGGCGTTGCGGGCGTTTAGCGGCTTGCACCTGCGTGACGCGCCCGACGAACTCTGTGCCGCGCGGGATGGCGACGCGGCCATCGCTGGCGCGCACGCTTTCATAAAGCACGCCGATCACCTCATCGCCGACTTCACTGATTTTGGAACTCAGTTGCGATTGCAGCGAAATGCGCGCCGTTGCGCCTTCGCTGATGGTGACATTGTGCGCCGCATTGGCGTCACCGGTATTGGTTTCAGGCGTGGTTTGCGCGCGAACAGTTCCGTTCAAGCTGAGCAGCAAGCCTGCCAACAGCGCACCTAAGAATTGACGATTCATTCAAGACCTCCTAACGCTAAATCAATGGTTCGTTCTTGCCACAGGAAAAGGGTGACGCGAAGTATAACACGCAGCATTGAACGAAGTCGCTGCGCTGTTTTGCGCAGCAGGCTTGAACTTTTGCGTTAAGTTTCGCCAAGGAGCCGCTTATTTGCGCCGCCGGATGTCACTACGCATCACTTCGTTGATGTCTGTGTCGCGGGTTGGGCTTCGGTCACGATGCGCCTCTTCCAACTCGCTCACGCCGGTCGCGCGCCGCAGCATCCGCAACGCGCCATCACGCCCTTTCTTGACTTCACGCCGTCCGTCTTCAAATTGAATTTCGATGGCTTGCCCGCCTTCGAGCACGCGCAGCACTTCGCCATAGGCCATGCCGTTGCCAAAGGCGTAAGAGATTTCATCGCCCACGCCGAAGGTGATTGTCTTTGCTTTATTCGATGCGACCATAGTTTTGCTCCTTGGAGAAAGGTACCGTAGGTTTCCAACCTGCGGGTAACTCCGATTGAAAATGTTTAGCGAACTCGGACTGGTCTGGCGATCAAGTCTCCGCAGGTTGGACAACCTACGGTACAGCGTCATTGCCAACGGAAAATGCGCAGCGCGATGGTAAAGCTGGCCAGCGTCCACGCCACCAGAATGCCGATTTCCAGCGTTGTTGACGAAAGCGCGGCCCCTTCGTTCATGATCGCGCGCAAGGCGTCATTCACCGCCGTCAACGGCAACGCCTTGATAAACGGCTGAGCAAAATCGGGGAACCGCGCGGCAGAAAAGAACGTGCCCGACAACACCCACATCGGCAGGATCACCAGATTCATTAGCCCACCCGCCGCCTCAAGCGTTTTGGTACGCGCGGCAATCAGCAGCCCGATGCCCGCAAAGGTGAGCGAGCCGAGCACTGCGATGCAGACGAAACTGAGCCAGGAGCCATGCATACGCACGCCAAACACCAGGTACGCAAAGCTCAGCAACACGACGATCTCAGGGAACAGGAAAAGCAGCCGCGCGAGCATGAACGAAAGCAGATATTGCCAACGGCGCATCGGGGTGGCGGACAATTGCTTCAACAGTTTTTCAGTGCGCGCCAGCACGATGGCAAAGCCCAAACCCCAGAGCCCACTGCCGAGCAGGTTCATGCCGATCAAGCCAGGCACCAGGAAATCAATATAACGCGCGCCCGGTTCGGTGAAGGTCGCTTCCTTGACACTGGCGACATCGGCGCGCCCAGCCGCGCGTTGCAACACGTCGTTGACCAGCAAGCGTGTGCTGCGGCTTTCGGGGCGTGTCGGATCGAATTGATATTCAAAGGCGGTAGCCGAACTGGCACGCACGATGAGTGCGACTTTGCCGTTGCGCAAGGCTTGGGCAGCGGCGGCTGGCGTCAGCAACACGCCGTCCAACTCAGGCGCTTGCGAGAGTGTCGCGGCCAGCGCGCTGGCATTTGGCGCAGCGCTTTCCACCGCCACACGCGTCTTGGTCGGGGCCGTGTTGCGAAAGGCGACTCCCAGCGCGCACGCCATCAGGATGGGGAAGATGAAAGTCCAGAAGAGCGCTTCGGGCGTGCGCACAATTTCGCGCAGCCGCAGCAGTGTCAATTCATAGAGTGAGTGCCAGGCCGCTGTGGGTTGGTCGTGATCGGTCAAGTTCTCAGTGCTGCTCATTCGTGAATCGTGCTCCTCATCGTTACTCATCGCGCAATTGCCGTCCGGTCAGGTTGACGAAGACGTCTTCGAGCGTGGCCTGATGCGTTTTGAGTTGATCGAGTTTGACTTGCTGCCGGTTCAACTCAGCCAACAACGCAGGCAAGGCCGCGCCGATGTCTGAAACGCTCAAGGCAAAGCCGTGTGGTTGTGCGCGCGTGCCGCTGACGCCGGGCAAATGCGCCAGCGGTACTGCATCGAATTGCTCAGCCGCACCCGTGATCGTGAATTCGATGATCTGATCAGCGCCGAGTGAAGCGATCAATTCGGCGGGCGTGCCCAGGGCGATGACGCGCCCATGATCCATAATCGCAATGCGGTCGCACAGCCGCGCGGCTTCGTCCATATAGTGCGTCGTCAACAATACGGTGCCACCTGCGGCGCGAAAGCGCTCGACCACTTCCCACATTTGCAGGCGCGCTTGCGGGTCAAGGCCGGTCGTGGGTTCGTCGAGAAACAGGATGTCGGGCGCACTGACCAGGGCACATGCAACAGCCAGACGCTGCCGCTGGCCGCCAGAGAGTTTGGCGACGCGGGCGTGGCGTTTTTCTTCCAGCGAGACGAGGCCGATGACGTGTTCGAGCGTGTGGCCGCGTGTGTAAAAGCTACGGAAGAGCCGGATGGTTTCTTCGACCGTGAGTTTGTTGGGCAGCTTGGTTTGTTGCAATTGCACGCCGATGCGTTCGCGCAAGGCGCGTTCATCCGTGTCGCCCCAGCGCAAGCCGAGCAGTTCAGCCGTGCCGCTGTCGGCGCTGTTCAAACCTTCCAGAATTTCGACGGTCGTCGTTTTGCCCGCGCCGTTGGGGCCCAGCAAGCCAAAGCATTCGCCCACGCGCACGGCCAGATCGAGCCCGTTGAGCGCCGTGACGTCGTTGTATTTTTTGACCAGCGCCTGACAGCGCAAGGCGATTCCGTTTGAGTTCATGGTGCGGGGTCGCCCTTGTAGTAGCGAATTTATTCGCGCCATCACGCCGCGAATAAATTCGCTACTACAAGGGGCAATCGGCATTTTCAGCGATACGTGATCAACGCTGGGTCGTCCAGATGCGGCAGGGCGTTGAACGAGTCGAACGAAAGCCGCGCGCGGCTGAACGTGAATTCGGTCAGCGAACAATTGCGTACGCGCCAGTTGATCTCCAACGCTTTCGGCTCCGGCGCCTGCAACGCTGTTTGCACGGCCAGCCCAATCACGCCGCCGGAGGTGAAAACCGCCACGCGCCGCCCGCTGCCTTCTTGCGTGATGATGTGTTTGAACACACCGCGCACGCGGTCACGAAACGCGGCCCACTTTTCGACGCCCTCGACTTCCAAGTCGCCAGCGAGCCAGCACGTGGTGACAGCCTCGAACATCTTTTGGAAATGGCGATTGCGGTCGGGACTTTGCTGGTGTTGGTGAAAGCTTTCGAGCAACGCGCGAAACTGCGCGTCGCGTTCGGCCAGCGCGGGCGCGAGCCTTTGCCACAGGCCGCTGGCATCGTATTCATTCAACTCGGCAAAGCTTTGCAACGCGGGCCACGCGCGCCCGGCAGCGGCAAAACTTTCGCCAATGATTTCAGCCGTGCGGCGTTGGCGCACCAGCGTGCCGCAATACACTTCGTCAAATTCAACGTTGTGCCGCAGCCAATACGCGCCGAGTGCGCGTGCCTGCGCTTCGCCGCGTTCGGTCAAGCGATCGGAGTCCTGTTCAAATGCGCGCGCCTGGCCGTGCCGGATGAGTGTGAGTTGTCCCATGGTCTTGTTTACTGCGGCGCGTTCACGTTGGCTTGCAACTTGCGCATGCCGCGCAACCAGCGGTCGTAATCGCCGGCCTTGCGTTTGATGTATTCGGCCACTTCGGGATGCGGCAGGATCAGGAACTGTTCAGCGGCCAGGCCCTGCACGACGGCTTCAGCGACGACGGCTGGGTCAAGGGCCGAATCACGCAGGAAGTTGGTGATGCCGTGGAATTCGCCGCCTTCGAGCATGCGCGTGCGCACGCCTTGCGGGCAGAGGCACGAGACCTTGATGCCCTGATCGCCATACGTGATTGCCAGCCATTCGGCAAAGGCGACAGCCGCGTGTTTGGTCACGGCGTAGGGCGCAGCGCCAATCTGTGAAAGCAGCCCAGCCGCCGAGGCGGTGTTGAGCAAATAGCCTTCACCGCGTTCGAGCATCTGCGGCACGACGGCGCGCGCGGCGTAAACGTGGGCCATCACGTTGATTTCCCAAATCTGCTGCCAGCCTTCGTTCGAGGCCTCAATGCCGCCGGGCGGGCCGCCGATGCCGGCGTTCGACGCGAACAGATCAATCGCGCCGTATGTCTCATTGGTTTGGTTGACGAGCGCGATGATGTCGCTCTCTTTGCCGACATCGGTTTGAACGGCGAGGCTGTTGGTTTCGGCGGCGACCGCTTGTGCCGCAGCCAATTCGAGATCGGCGACGATCAGGGCGCGCGGTTGTTCCTGGGCAAAACGACGGCAAATGGCTGCGCCGATGCCGTTGGCTCCGCCCGTGACGACGATGACTTTGTCTTTGAGTTGCATAGTTTAATTAGGTTTCGATCAACGCCAAATTTCGCGCTGATCTTTGATGACCATTCCGGGTTCACTTTCCTCGATGGTTTCGATCAGGTGGCGAACTTCATCCTTTGCGCAATGACCTGCTTGCCAAAGGTGTCGCAAGATTCTATTCAAATTGAGGAAGCCGATGTGGTTGGCGTCGCAATAACGAGACGCGCGTTTGTCATTCGTGAGAAAGACAGCTTTTTTACGGAAAGTACACACTGCAATCCCTTCCTTTTCCCCGGCGTGAAGGCGGTTGGGTAAAGTAACAAGAAACTGAATCTCAGCAGCCGTCAACGTAATCAACTTGAGCGTTGTGCCGTTTTGCAGTTCATTCAGCAATGCTTGCAAGTAACTTTTCCCACGGCTGAGTCCGATGCTCAATTCATCCACCACTGCTGGCGGCAGATAAAGAGTCTCTGTTTCGGCAACTTGAAAGAGCAGTTCAAGCCGATTGACACACGCGAAAGTAGAAAGGATGTTTGTATCAACGACGATCATCGTTTGGCGGCAAAGAAGCGGGCGATGCCTTCATCCATTTTTTCGGCGGACTCCCCTTCAATCATCAGCTTGATGCCGCGCTCCGTCATCACAGCTTGAAATTGCCAACGATCCATGCCCGCAATTTCAGCCGCGCGGCTCAACGAAACCTCATCGTATTTGATTAGTTCCAACGCCAGTTCCAAACGCAGCGACCGATTATTAAGCAATAGGTTGCGGATAGCGTCGGCGACGATTTCATCCTGGTTAGCATACAAACCCAGCCGCATCAGGCCGTCAATTTCCATTTGGGCAGAAGCTGTTTGAATCATCATCTCGTTACCTCCGGCACTATTCATACTTCCTGAGTTCCAGCTTTGCAATTGCCTCACGCTGGACTTCATCCGGCCCGTCGGCCACGACGACGCGCGCGCCCGCTTGCGCGAAACGGCGGCAGAGCGCCGCGCCGATGCCGTTGGCGCCGCCAGTGACGACGGCGACTTTGTTTTGCAGGTTCATAGTTTGGTTCCTGTGAAAGTGGATTTGCGAGTAGCAACTTGATTGTCTAACAGTACCGCGCGCGTCAGCAAGCGGCTGCCTCAGTCAGCGGCCCGCTTGCTGACGCGCGCGGTACTGTTAGCGCACCACAAGTTTGCCGCGCAGCATATTCATCCCGCAGGTAAAGAAAAGCTCGCCGGCTTTTGCGGGCGTGAA
Source organism: Acidobacteriota bacterium (assembly GCA_043740245.1). Lineage (GTDB taxonomy): Bacteria > Acidobacteriota > Blastocatellia > RBC074 > RBC074 > JACPYM01. The sequence continues at coordinate 14,876 of JAYUCP010000721.1, forward strand.
CTCCACGGTCACCGGCTGATTCAAGGGCAGATCGCGCTTGATGCTGTAATCCGCCAGCACAATCTCGGTGCCGCACGTTGCTTCGATCTGGCGCACGAAAGTCAGCCGGGCCGGCACGCCCGCGCGCAAATTGACGCTGCCGGGTTGATAGCCTTTGTCGTTCAAGACCACCCGCGCTGTCTGTAGCCGCGCTTCATCGGCGGGCTTCGGCATTGAACTGCCGTGCGCGGTGGCGGCGTTCATCTGCGCCGGATTGAGCTTGAGACTTTCGGCCCGCAGCAAAAAGCTGCCTTCTGTCACGACGCGCTCGCCCGCGCTGAGGCCGGCATAAATCGGCACGAAACCGTTGGCTTCCGGCCCCGCTTGCACCGCGCGTTGTGCGAAGACACCCGCCTGTGCGGTCTCGACAAAGACGACTTGTTGCGCGCCGATCACTTGCACGGCGGCGCGGGGCACGCTCGCCACTGGCTGCGCGCTGTTCGCGGCTGTGGCCGCGCTGCCGAAATTGACATCCACGAACATGCCCAGCTTGAGCATTTCATGCGGATTGCCGACCTCGATGCGCACTTGCGCGGTGCGCGTTTGCGCTTCGACGCGCGGGTCAAGGTAAGCGACGCGGCCCGTAAATCTGCGTTGCGGATACGCGGGCGTGGTGATGACGGCAGCCGTACCCACGCGCACCGCCGCGAAGTCTTGTTCATAAAGCTGGCCGATCACCCAGACCGTGGCGAGGTCGGCGAGGCGGAACAACTCTTTGCCCGGGGCGACGACTTCACCCGGATTGACGCTGCGATTGAGAATCGTCCCGGCGGCGGGCGCGGTCACCGTGATCAGCGCGCTCATTTGCGCGGGGGCTTGCATTTCGTCAACTTGCTTGCCGGTCATGCCCAGGAACAGCATCCGTTGGCGCGCGGCAGCAAGCTTGGCCTGCTCGGTCTTGTATTGCGAAGCCGTGTCTTCGTACTCCTCGCGGCTGATCGCGCCCATCTCCACGAGTTCGGTCGCGCGGCGTAGATGGTTGTGATGTTTTTCGATCTCGGCCTGCATCGCCAGGTATTCGGACTGCGCCTGGGACAACTCCGTGCTGAAGATCGTCGCCAGCTTTTGTCCGCGTGTGATCTGTTCGCCCAGCGTCACGCTGACTTCGCGCACGATGCCGCCGGCCAGCGGCAGCACGGGCGTTTCCTTGTACGCATTCGCTTGCACCGTGCCGGTCGTGCGCAGTCCGCCAGTTGCATTGCTTGATGGCGCGGAAGGCGCGCTGGCGGCTTCGATTTTCAGGTGCGCGTTTGCCAGCTTGTCGGGCGACAGCGTGAGCAGGAAATCAGCGGGATGCGGAGCCGCCGCGTTCGTCTTCGCTTCCGGCGTGTCAGCGGGGAAGGCCGTGAAATCGGGCGTCGGCACGGGACGGCCCGCTTGACTGCTGCCGCTCTTGCCGTGCATCAGCCACCAACCGGCCACGCTCACTAGCAGCAGGGCCAGCGCCAACAGCCAGTATTTGCGCCGCGTTTGATTTGCTTCGTCTGTGTTCATTTCTGCTCCTCTCCACTGACGGGCAGGGTCGCGCCAGCCACGCGCTCCAGTTCAACCAACGCCATGAATGACTCTTTGAGCGCCTCGGTGTAGCCCGTTTCGATTTCGATAAAGCGGCGCTGTTCGGCCAGGTAATCGAGCGCCGTGCGATACCCGGCGGCATAGGTGCGCCGCACCAAATCGAGATTGCGCCGCGCCGGTTCGCGCACTTTGTCGCGGTAAACGGCCAGCGCGGCGCGGGCTTTCTCCACGCGCACCAGCGCCGCCGCGATTTCGTTGCGCGTCACCAATTCGGCAAACTCGCGGCGCTGGCGGGCCGCTTCGGCAGCCGCGACCGTTGCCGCAATCAGCCCTTGATTCTTGTTGCGCACCGGCAACGTGAACCGCGCGCCAAAGGTCGCGTAGTGAAACACGCCGCTGACCGGCGCAAGCTGGCCCGCCGCGTTGAAGCCGCGCACGTCGTAGCCGGAACTCATCCGTTGGTAATTGGCAAACAGGCTCGCGTCCACGCGTCCCTCGCGCCGCGCTTGTTCGAGCTGCGCCGCGGCCAAACTTTCC
>JAYUCP010000722.1:0-2783 GCA_043740245.1 Acidobacteriota bacterium
CAGTAGCCCGCGCGGGAGCAAGGGCTTTACTGGCAGCAGACAGCCCTTGCTCACGCGCGGGCTACTGACACATCCCACCTAACTTAGCCACTACCACTATTTCTTCACTTGCCGCACAAAAAAGAAATCACCGTCAATCGAAGAATTTTCCCACGGCACCTGTGCGCCGCTGCTGCGCTCTTTGACGCCGATGCGCGTGAGCTTGAACACATCTTCGATCTTCAAGCCCGGCTTGCGCAGGTTGCGCAACAACTCTTCGGTGTAGAGGCCGTTCTTGCCCGTGCCGTCGCGCGCCACGTTGCCAGGCGCAGTGGCGTAGGCGACGAGCGTTCCATTCGCTTCCTTCGGCAACTTGACCACGGCCAGCCCTCTGGTGAGCGAACGCGTCGCCGCCGCAAACGGATTGTCGCGGCAGGCGTCGAGGATGACGATGCTCAGCGCAGTGCGGGCGTTGGCGAATTCGCCCAACACACGCCCGGCATCCACGGTCTCGTATTCGATATCGGATTCCTTTTCGATGCGCACGCCCAGCGGTACCAGATAGTTCGTCCCGTTCACTTGAATGCCGTGGCCGGCAAAATAAAACAGCCCGGCGCTCTTGGCATCCAGCTTCGCGCCGAACGCGCGGATGGCCTCTTCCATGCGGCGCTTGTTGGCGTTTTCGAGCATCGTCACCTGGAAGCCGCACTCGGCCAACACCTCGGCCATCGCGCGCGCATCGTTGACCGGATTTTTCAGCGGCACGCTTTCATAGGCGCTGTTGCCAATGAGCAAGGCAAAACGTTTGTCCGCGCCGATTTCACGAATCGCCGTCGTGACGGCGGGCAGCGCTGTTTCAACGGCTTTGTTCGGTTCACGCGATGGAGTGGGATTGGCCGTGCGTTCCGGTTCCGGCTCGCTTTGTTTTTGTTGTTTGAGCAACTCCGACCAATTTTCAATCGGCGCCTCAGCGGGTTTCTTTTGCGCGGTGGCGGGCGCGGTAGGACTGAAATGCGCGCCCGCCACTTGCCCGTTGAGTTTCAAGCTGAACGTGCCGCTCTTGTTGGCCGAGGGCGCGTTCAGTTTGAGCAGGACGATTTGTTTGCCGCCCAGCCGCAGCTTCGCCTCGCGTTTGTCGCTGCCATTCGGGGTTGAAGACGACGCCTCGAATTTAAGCAGCGGCACCAGGCTCGTATCCAGCACCTCGACTTCCAGCAGCGCCCAATCCTGATAGCCCGTCACGCTCAAGGTGAAATCCACGCTGCCCGCAGCTTCCAGCGCGTACCAGGTTTCGGTGCGCACGCCGGGCCGCAGCGTGCCTTTGATTTCATTGCCCGGCAGCGGCAGCGGATTGGCGCGGTCTTGCGCGCGGGCCTGGCTCAAGCCAAACAGCAGCACGGTTCCGAGTAACAACCAGACTTTGTTTTGCAGAAACATCACAACCTCGTTTCTTGTGAGCCCGCATTCCCTGCCGCCATTCCTTTGCCAGATTCGGTGCGGGGATCAAGCTCGTTGTACACATCCATCGCCGGATCGTCCCAACCCGCTTCCCCGAAAATTTTCATGACGTGCGGATGCATTGCCAGCAGAAACTGCTCGTCATCCTCAGCGTCGGAGAGCGGCGACTCCATCCAGCGCGCCACGGCTTGTTGTTGTTCAAGCGTTAGCTCACTCATCGGGAACTCCCTGGTGCGGCGCGCGACTCGCGGGCGCACCATGTTGGCGGTACTACTTCTTCACTTTGTCTTTCACCTTCGGCGGCAGGCTGCCCGTGTATTTGCCGACCGCGCTGACATCGTCCACTTCCGTAATCACAACCTCGCCAATCTTGTCGGAAAGCACGCGCAGCACCTTGCCAGTGTCGGGGTCTTTCACCTCTTTGATCGGACGTTCGACGTTCAGTTTGTCGCCGACTTTCAAGCCCGCGTTTTTGCCCACGTTCAACACGACCATCGAACCGGCCACGTCGGCAATCGTGCCTTCGACTTTCATTTCAACCACGGGCAGGCTCGACGCCTTGCTTTCCAGTTGCGCGGAGAGTTTGCCGACCGCGTCGTACACGGCTTCGCCAATGATGGTCGAAGCGAAATTGCTGGAGGTCATCTCCTGATTGCCCGCGCCGACCGCGTCGCCGATGATGCCGCCGCCCGACACCGACGTGCTCTCGCGTTTGGATTCGCCGCGCGCATCGCCCGCGTAAAAAATCTCCGCCGTCGTCGTATTGACCATGCGGAAGTTGACGCCCACGACCGCCTTCGCCTTTTCACGATTGACCTTCATCCCGCCCAAGCCGGGGATGCCGCCGGGCAAACGCACGCCGCCCGCGCCCGCTTTTGATTTTGACGAATCGTCGCGGCCAAAGGTGTTGATGCTGCCCATAATCAATGTGTCAACGCCGAGAATCTTGCCGATCCTGGCGGCGGTCGTCGCGTCCACGCGCCCGCTCGCGCCGAAGTTCTGTTCGGCCAGAATCTTTTCGATCTGCTTGCGTTCGACCACGGTGTAAACGCCGCTCTGCACCAGCTTGGTCACCAGCAAATCGGCGATGCCCTTGCCCACGTCCTGGTTGCTGCCAAAGTAGGCGTAAACATTGCTCGTCACCGTGGCATAGTCGAAATCGAGCACGGCGATGCGGCGTTTCGCCTGCGCGGACAAATGATTGACGGGATTGACAGCCAGCAGGGCCAGCAAGGCGCTGCTTGTGAATAAGCGCGTGATGAATGTTCTGTACATCTTGATCCTCCGAAAAAATTTCGCCACTTTGAATGGGGTGGCTTCACCGCCTTCAAAGTGGCGTGTTCAAC
>JAYUCP010000723.1:0-16924 GCA_043740245.1 Acidobacteriota bacterium
AGGCAATCGCCTCGGCGCTCGATGTTTCCATTGTGTTTGATACGAATGCGATGGGGTAGTTAGCGACGGAACATCGCTGACGCCTTTGCTTATACCATGCTCACCCAATTTCAGCGAGCGCCGCCCGCAACGCGTCAATGGCCAGCACCGCGCAATGCTCTTTGTTGCGCGGCAACCCGCCCAGCGCCGCGCTCAGGTCTTTGGCCTTGAGTTGCCGCGCTTCATCCAACGTCAGGCCGTTGAGCATTTCAGTCAACACCGAAGCGGCCGCGAGGCAGGGCGGACAGGCTTGTGCTTGAAAGCTGGCGGCGGTGATGCGCGCGTCATCAACTTTCAGATACAGGTGCAACAGATCGCCGCAGACGGGATTGGTGGCGGTGCCGTGCGCCGAAGCGTCTGTCAGTTCACCCACGTTGCGCGGGTTGTCTAAATGTTCGAGGACTTGGGGACTGTACATGCGCGTGGCAGTTTAGCGCAGCAACGAGGAGGCTGGCTAATTTGTCTTGCGTGTTGCCGGGCGCTGGCTACAATAGCTGCTCAGAGATGGCAGCACCAAACAAACCGCCGTCCGACACGACCGGCATAACGCTCAGGCCGGCACATCAATCGCACTCGCTGGCTAGCACGCTGAGACACCATCAACTCCACCAGAGATTTCAGGAGAAACGCCATGAAACTGCAAAGTATTGTCAGCACTTTTCTGCTGCTCCTTGCCTTCACCCTTTGCGCCAGCGCACAAACTGTGACGGGCACGCTGAGCGGCACCGTGACCGATACGGCGGGCGCGGTTGTGCCGGATGTCGAGGTCGTCGCCAAGGGCGTCGAGACCGGCGCCACGCGCGCGACCCGCACCAACGCCGAAGGCTATTTCAACATGCCGTTTCTGCCATTGGGCAGTTACGACGTAACCGTCGGTGTGAAGGGCTTCAAGAAGATCACCAAAAACAGTGTGTTGATCGAATTGAATAAGACCACCGTCTCGAACTTCAAGCTCGAAATCTCGTCCATCGGCGACGCCGTGCAAGTGACCGGCGAAACGCCGCAGATCGAAACCACCACGGGCGAGTTGAAACATTCGCTCGACGAGAAACGCATCGAAGACACGCCGCTGGCCGGGCGCAATTTCATTTCGCTGGTCGAACAGATTCCGGGCTTCTCGATTTCCTCGTTCGGCGGTGATGCGTCGAGTGGGCAGAACAATCCGACCAATTCCAGCGGCTCGTTCGCGGCCTTCAGCGGCTTGGGCGGACGCGCGACGACCTTTCAGGTGGACGGCGTCAGCAACAATGATTCGTCAGAGAACCAAAACCGGCAAGGTGTCAATATCAGCACGATCAAGGAACTGCAGGTGCTGACCAACGCTTTCTCGGCGGAGTTCGGTGGCGGCGGCGCGGCGGTGCTGGTGCAAACCAAGAACGGCACGAACAAGTATCACGGCGAAGGTTTCGATTTCATTCAGAACGATGTCTTCAATGCCAACGGCTTCTTCCGCAACGCGGCGGGTTTGTCGGCCACAACGGGCCAACCGCTGGCGCCGCGTCCGTCGGTGCGCCGGCAACAGTACGGCGGCATCTTTGGCGGCCCGATTTGGCTGCCGAAAAAATGGTTCGGCCCGGCCAGTTATGACGGGCGCGACCGCATGTTCTTTTTCGTCAGCGCCGAGAAAATCTTCAACAAGAGCGGCAGCACATTCAGCCGCGTGATCTTCCTGCCCGGCGAAGAGCCGAAGGCCTGTCCCGTGGTCAACGGCGCGACGGTCAATCCCAATGCGGGCGATCCGCTGCGCACGTTCTGTGTTGACCCGCTGACGCATCCGAACCTGCAACGCGACTTGGCGTTTATGCGTTCGGTGATCCGGCTTTATCAAACGCCGCAGTTGCAGGGCCTGCAACCGAACGATCCGGGTGCCTGCCGCGACCTGATTGCCAGCGGGCGCGAGAATCGTTGTATGACGCTGGGCATCACCACCGTGCAACCGCGTTCCGATTACACGGCGCGGCTGGATCTCAAGGCGACCAGCCATGACCATTTCTGGCTGCGTTACCAATACAGCCGCCAGATTGACAACACCGGGCGCTTCATTATGGGCGACACTTTCGGCGCGCGGAACGACCGCCAATACAACCTGGGGCTGACCGAAACGCACGTTTGGTCGGCGCGCCAGGTCAGCGAGTTCCGCTACAGCTTTGGCAACCGCGTCACCTTGCAGGACGTGAGCGACGGCAACGACATTCCGGTCATCCGCTTCAATCAGAATCTGTGCACGGGCATCGGCGTAGGCGCTTGCGGCGGCATCATCGGGACTTCGACCAACGTGCCGATCAATCGCCGCCAGCGCGATCATCAGTTCGTTTTCAACCACACCTTCAGTTTTTCGCGCAGCACATTGAAAGCCGGGATTGACCAGCGCAACCAGGCGCTGGACGATGTGACCGGTGACCGCGCGCGCGGCTTCTGGACCTTCGGCACCAACGATACGCTCGCCAATATTCAGGCCAAACGCGGCTTCACCAGCTTCGAAAATTTCATGCGCGGGTTTATCACGGCCTATCAAAAAGGCTACGGCAATCCCTACGCTCAGAACCGCTTTGGCGAGACCGACCTGTATCTGCAGGACGACTTGCGGCTCGAGCGCAATCTCACGCTCAATCTGGGTGTGCGTTACGAATATGTGCGCGCGCCGAAAGAGGCGCAGAACCGCTTCGATTACATCGTGCAGGACGACAAGAACAACATCCAGCCGCGCTTCGGCTTCGCGTATGCGCCCAATTTTGAAGACGGCTGGCTGCACAAGCTGACGGGCGGCGCGGGCAAATTCGTGATTCGCGGCGGCTACGGCATCAACCACACGCGCGTCTTCCAATCCATCTATTCGCAGAACCAGTTGAGCATCCGCACGCAGCCGCCCAACGGCTACGCGGACGTTTTCAGCGGGCGCTGCTCGAATGAAATCTCCGATCCGGCTTGCGGCTTTACTTTCACGCCGGGCTTCGCGGTCTATTCGACGGCCTTCACCGTAAACAGCGCGAGCAACACCGGCGCGGTGCGCGACATCGGCGGGCGGCTGGCTTCGACGCTGCTCGTGCCGAAGAAGGATTTGCAATCGCCTTACGTGCAGCAATGGAACCTGACGCTGGAACGCCAACTGCCGAAGAGTTACGCCGTGCAAGTCAGTTATAGCGGCAATCGCGGCATCGGCTATCCCTGGTTCGACAGCGGCAACGATTCGATCTTCCCGATTGTCTCGCCGTCGGTGTTGGTGGATGTGGGCGGCGGCGTTTTCAAGAATGTCGTGTTTGACCGCGCCTGCACCAGCACCGCCGATCCGATCTGTCTCGACGCGGCCAATCCGGCCTCGACGGCGATTGGTTCTTTGCGCGTCTTCTCCGCGCTCAACAGCACGACGACGACGCTGGCGCAGAAGGGCATCGTGATCGAAAACGGCGTGCCGCACGGCTACATCTCGCTGGGGCAACTGCGCACGCAGGAGCGCCGTCCCGATGCGACGCTGGGCCGCTTCGTCAACCTGCAAAACTTCGGCTGGAGTTATTACCACGCGGGCACAATCAAAGTGACCAAGCGGTATTCCCGCGGGTTGGGCTTCAACGTGTTTTACACTTTCAGCAAAGCCATTGACACCGGTTCAGAGCAGACCTTCACCGTGGTGGACACCAACGCCCCGGCGAGCAAGAAGGGCGGCGCGGCGGCTTCATTGCGCGGGCTGAGCGCCTATCACGCGGCGCATCGCTTCGTCGCCGGCTATTCGTATGAGCTGCCGATTATGCGCGATCAACGAGGCTTCGCGGGCCGTGTCATCGGCGGCTGGAATGTGAGCGGCACGACGACGCTGCAATCGGGCAATCCATTCAGCGTGACGCTCGGTTACGACGCCAATGGCGATGGGCTGGCGGGCGACCGGCCGCGCGTGGCTGACCTGAGCATTCTAGGCGCTTCGGTGGATAACGGACGGCGCAATGCCCAGGGCGTGCAGATTTCGACCCTGCAACTGCCGGGCACGGCCTTTCTACCGGCGCAGGCCGGTACGATTGGGCAGCAGGATCGGTTGTTTTTACCGGGCGGCGGACTCGACGGTCAGGTGGGGCGCAACGCCTTTTTCCTGCAAGGGCTGAATCACACCGATCTGGCGGCCTTCAAAACCTTCAAGGTGCGCGAAAGGGTCAAGCTGATCGTGCGCATGGAGTTGTACAACCTGTTCAACCGCGTCACCTTCGGCGCGCCGACGCGCTCGATCCTGAGCGCCAACACGCTCGGCACGATCACCACGGAACGCAACGTGTCCAGCTACGTCAACTCCGGCCGGTTGGACGGCAGCAGCGGACGGCAGGGGCAGGTGGCGTTGCGTCTCGTTTTCTGATGAGTCAACGATGAACCGGCAATGCGCCGGACATTGACTGGGCCGCGTGGACATCGTGCCGCGCGGCCTTTCTTGTTCGCCTTGCCCAGCCTGCGCTATGCTGCGCGCCGAAGGAGACCGAGCGTATGTTTGCCCAACCTGCTTTTGCCCGCGAGCCTGAAGATGACGATGCGTTGCCGGATGAAGTTGATCCGGTCGTGCTGCATTTTGCGCCGATTCTGAGCCGCTTGCGCGGGGATGATTTTTTCCGTTTCTGCCAAACCAACGAACGCTGGGTGTTGGAACTGACCAAGGAGGGCGACTTGATGATTATGATGCCTGTCGGAAGTGAGTCTAGCCAGCGCAATGCTGAACTGCTGGTACTCTTTGGAATCTGGGCGCGGGAAAACGGCGCCGGGGTGTTATTTGAATCCTCAGCGGGTTTTATCCTGCCTAACGGCGCCGAACGCTCGCCTGATCTGTCTTGGGTAAAGCGAGAACGCTGGGAGGCCTTGAGCAAAAAGCAGCGTGAGAAATTCGCACCGCTCTGCCCCGACTTCGTCGTTGAGTTACGTTCACGCACCGACCGTCTGAAACCGCTCCAAGCCAAAATGGAAGAATACCTCGAGAACGGCGCGCAACTCGGCTGGCTGATTGATCCGTACAAACGCAAGGTCTATGTCTATCGCCCGGACGCGCCGATGCAGCGGCTGGACGAGCCTGAAAGTGTGAGCGGCGAACCGGTCTTGCCGGGTTTCGTCTTGCCCGTCGCACGGCTTTGGCAAGAATAAACGAACCAGCGCGTTCGCTTCGCGTGAAAGAGTTCGTCTCCCATCATCTCCGCAACATACAATCGGCAATTCCAACGTTTTCTCCGGAAGTTATGCAATACCCAAAGAAGTTCAGCGCCTTGTTACTCCTGCTCTGTTTGCCCGCCCTGGCCCAAGCGCCCAAAAAGCCCAGCGACATCGCGCGCGAACAGGGCCAGGCCGTCGTCGTCATCGAAGCCCTGGACGCCAACGGCAACGTCGTGGGGCAGGGCAGCGGCTTCATCGTCACGCCCAAAGGCGCGGTGGTGACGAACCTGCACGTCGTTCAAGGCGCACACACCGTGCGCGTCAAATTGCCGAATGGCGATGTATACAAGACGCAAGACATGGTGGACGTGGACGACACCAAAGACCTCGCCATTCTGAAAATCAAAGGCTTCAAACTGCCCACGGTCGCGCTCGGCGATTCCGACAAGACCGAGATCGGCGAGAGCATCACCGTCATCAGCAGCCCCGAAGGCCTGACCAATTCGCTCTCGACCGGCGTGGTCAGCGGCGTGCGGCGGCTGGAAGGCTTGCGCGTCTTTCAAATCACCGCGCCCATCAGCCAGGGCAGCAGCGGCGGCGCGGTCTTTGACGGCAACGGCAATGTCATCGGCATCGTGACCTATCTGTTGCGCGGCGGGCAGAACCTGAATTTCGCCGTGCCGGTCAATTACGCGCGCGGGATGATCGGCGATGAAGCGACGAAGACGCTGGCGCAACTGGGGCCGTTGGCCAAAGCCATCGCGCCCGTTTCGTCATCAACACAACCGGTTGGCGAATCGCCGCGCCGCGAAGATGCCTTGCCCAACGAACAGCTCAGCACGGCTGCGCGCGGCTTGTTGGGCCGCACGCAACTCGAACCGTTGTATGCGCAACCGGCGCAAGGGCTGGCCTTTTTCTACCGCATCGTGGATGGCATCGGGATGATGCGCGACACCGAATTGGCTGACCACACGCGCATGGCCTGGCTGGTCAAAGGCAAAGAGACGGCGGCGACCGAGGATTTCACGATCAACTTCTTGAGCCCGGCGCTGGGCATGACGATGACGGTCAATAAAGCCGACCGCGTGCTGGCGGGCGTTGAGTTGCTGGTTACGTGGACGCTTGACGATCTGGAACGCGTCTTCGGCGACAAATACACCAAGCGCGCGCAGGGCACGCAGAAATTGCTGGAATTCAAGGTCAAGAAAACCGAAGGCAAAAAGGAAACCCAGAAGATCGTAGCTGTGCAAGAGGCCAACGGGTTGGTGCGGTCGGTGCGGTTCACCAAGACCAATTAACAGCCTGGCAGCGCTCCCAGGCGTTGCGCTAAGGCTTATACAACAAAGCCATCCGCTGCGCGCGCGGCCCACCCACACCGAAGAACGAGCGCGGAATCAGATAGCCACGCAACACGGCGCTTTCCTCGTGCAATAACTCAAAGCCATTTGCCAGGAAATCTTCGATCTTCACATCCGTCCAGCGCGGCCCCGATTTCACATCCCAAAAGACCAGTGTGCCGGGCGGCATGGCTTGCATCAATTGCCGGTTCCTGGCCGCGTCCTGCGTGAAAAATTCGTTCTGCCAGGGATCGCCGTCGAGCAGCATGCACATATACGGCTGACTCCAAATCAAGCGTGTGATGGGGCGCTGGTTGTGCGGCCACCAAGCGTAGACTTTTTCAACCAACACCGCATCGCGCGTCCATTCCGCCCCGTCGGCGTAAATGAAATTGGCAAAGGCGGCAGTTGCCAACAGCAAGGTGACAAACGCCAGCCGTGTCCCGCGCGCCAAATGCGCAAAGCGTTCGGCCAACGCATTCCAGCCGATCAACGTGAGCAACGCCGTCGCGGGCGCTACGCAAATCAAATAGCGCGGATAGCCCGCCGAGCCCATCAAGCCGAACGCGCGCATCACCGTGTGCACCAGAAAGAGCGTCAGGAATGCTGACGTAAGCGCGCCGAATTCGCGCCGCTTGAGCGAACGATACAATCCAATCAGAAAAGCAGGCAGCACCAGCGGCCCCACGATTTCGGGCAGCCGCGCCGGGTAATTCAAAAAACCGGGCGCGCCGTAGATCGTCCCTGAGAACGGCCAATTCGCGGGCCAGTTGTGTTTGATGAACAGCGCATCGCCCGTAATCAGCCACGACGCCAGCCACCAGGCGAACAGGCCTGTGGCGAGCGGCAATATCCTTAGCGCGTATTGAAAAAGTGTGCATGTGACGGCGCGCGGTGCGGTACGGGGAGCGGTAGCGACCTGGTTTTCCGCATTGGACGTAACCGCCAGAACCAGGTCGCTACCGCTCCCCGTACCGCATCCGCGCATTACCCAACACGACCAGAGCAGGGAAATGAACAGGCCTTCGGGGCGTGTGAGGATGAAGAGTGAAGCCACGAACAAGCCAGCCGTGACGCGGCCCGCCAGATGCAAACGCAGCGCAATGACGAAGACCAGCGCGAACAGCGGCTCCGTCATCGTGTCGGCGCAAAACAAAAAGTAGGACGGTTGCAGAAAGAGCAGCGCCATCACCAGCGGCGCGCGCGGCAATTTCAATTGTTCGGCCAGCCGATATGTTTGCCAGGCCGTCACCAGACAAACCACGACCGTCACCGCGCGGGCGGCGCGCAAGCCCAATAACGCCGGGCCTGCATAGAGCAGCGTGAAGAGCGGGCGCGACCAGACGTCTACAAAAAGTTCGTGATGCACCCAGGCCCAGCGCGCAAAAAGGTAATGAATCCCGCCGTCGTGCTGGCAACTGTCCTTGAACAGAAAGAGCATCAGCAAACCAGCCAGCGCGCAGAGCGCCAGCCATAGATACGCTGGCGGAGTTGTTATGCGTGAATCGGTTGCGGGGTTAGCTGAGTTCACGGGCCTTGTCTTGCGCTGATGCGGATGTGTCTGCCGGTATTGCCGCGGCGGGCGGCGGCGCGGCGGTTGGGTAGCGATAGATCCAGGATAACCAGAAAGCGCCAAAAACGATGATGCCGATGCGGCCTTCGATGCGCGGGGCGAAATAGAAGCCGAGCGCGAGTGAGAGCAGGATCGAAAGCGCGATGCGCCATTTCTGCTTCACCGTCAGGCCGCACTGATCGCGGAAGGCGGTGATATAAGCGCCCAGCACGCGATGATGCACCAGCCAATCGTGCCAGCGCTGGCTGCCGCGCGCGAAACAGAACGCCGCCAGCAACAGAAACGGCGTCGTCGGCAACAGCGGCGTCGGAATGCCGATGATGCCCAGTGCGACCGAAATCCAACCGGCGATCAGATATAACCTGGCTTTTAGTGTTGTGCTTATCACGGGCGCACATTGTGCACGCTGAACAAAGCTTTGCCAATCAGTACGCTGCTCAGAACAACAAGAATGAGGACAGGATTAACAGGCTCGACAGAAAGAGTAACAGGCCTAAGCCGCTGCGCTCTTCGACGCGGACGATGATGCGGTTGACGTTTGCATGTGCGCATTGGGCTAGGGCGAAACTGAAGTAGCCGTGCGATTCCGCGCATTACCGGCAGGTGATTTTGCCGCCTGGGGCGTGACGTACGAATTGTAAAGGAGCGCTACGGCCAAGCCGCCAATCAGCAAGCCCAACAAAAAACCGGCCCCCCAACTTTCATTACTCCAGCCCCTCCAATGGCGCGGGCGGTCTTTCGCTTTCAGGCTGGTGGAAACATGACTGCGCACTGTGTTGAGGTTGAGTTGTAACTTGTCAATCTGCGCGACGGCTGGTTTGTAGGCCTTCAGCCGCACCAGCACCTCCAGGTCAGTGCTGCGCGCATAAACCGTATTGGCGCTTTCTTGGGCCTGTGCGTGCGAGACCTTCCCCGCTGAAGCCAACTTGTGTTTAGGCCGTTTGGACATCTCGGGCTGATTCCAAGCGTGATTAAGACTGCGTTATTTTGGGCCACCTGGCCGATAGCGCGCGCAGTATAGAGTCGCCGCTGTAACTGAGCAAGATTCCTTTGGACAAGCACGGCTGAACCGTTGAGAATGCGCGCTCAACTTTCATTCAACGAGGCAAGCATGTTCGATTACATCATCATTGGCGCAGGCGCCGCTGGTAGCGTGCTGGCCCATCGCCTGACCGCCGACCCCACGATTAAAGTTCTGCTGCTCGAAGCCGGCACGTGCCACATTGGCAACGACGATTTGGCGGTGGTTGATGCGGCGTTGCGCGTGCGCGGGGTGGAAGGGTTGCGCGTGGTGGATGCCGCGGTGATTCCGTTTCAAACGACCGGGCATACGCAAGCGCCGGTGGTGGCACTGGCAGAGAAGGCAGCGGATTTATTGCGGGGTTGAGCGCCTGCGCAGTTTCTACCTTTTCAACAGATGCTCGTTAAAAAAGCAGAGAACCGCCCTTTACAAAAGGCAGCCGATTGGGGAAAGTATGCGCAGCACGACCGGCACTCTGACGACGTCCCTTTCACGCATTACCTGCGCTCAGAGCAAAACGCAAAAACAAGGTTGATTGGCTGCCTGTGATTTTGTTTAGATTTCGATTTAGACCGAGGCAGTTCGTAAAACTATTTGACCCGGTCTCGTTCACGCCCTTAGGAAAGCTCGAACGAGCCGGATCAATTGATTGACGGACGAAAAAGGAAAACTCCTGCTCGCCATCGCTGTTTAAGACAGCCCACCGTGAGACATGGTTTCTTTTTTTTTCGTCTGGCATTAGTCGCACCACCTGGTCTGTGGATGCGTAATATGGCTTAGCTGGAATTTGCTTTCACCCAGCGTTTTGATGCGCTCCCACAGCATTCAATGCGCTGCCTGGATTTTAGCAGCCAAGCCACCGCATCCGCGCCAGACTGACGAAACCCTTAATTCGGGAGATTCCACATGTCTCGCCCACAAGCCGTAACTGCTTACACCTTGAGTGTAGTTATTCCGCTCTATAACGAAGAAGAGTCGTTGCCCTTGCTGGTGACAGCGTTGTTTGAGGTATTGAACGACCAGCCGGACTTTTGCGAATTGATCTTGGTCAACGACGGCAGCCGCGACCGCACGCTGGCTATCGCCACTGATTTGGCCGCCCGCGAACCGCGCATTCGTGTCGTCAGCCACCCGCACAATCGCGGCCTGGGCGCGGCCATTCGCACCGGCCTCGAGAGCGCGACCGGCACGTTGATTCTTTACACCGACGCCGACCTGCCCTTCGATTTCAAATTGATCCCGCAATTGCTGGCGGCCGCCTCAACGCATCAGTTGGTGATGGGCAGCCGCTTGAATCGCGGCGAAGGGGCGCGCCGCTGGGTGCTGACCAAAGGCTACAATTTGCTGTGCTGGCTCTTGCTGGGTGTGCGCGTGCGCGACATCAATTTCGCCTGCAAAATAATGCCGCGCGCCGCTGTGGCAGGCGGGCGCTTGCAAGCCGAAGGCTCCTTCATTGATGCCGAGATCGTGTTGGAGTGCCGCCGCCAGGGCTTGGCGCTGGTCGAATTCCCGCTGACTTACTACCCGCGCACGTTGGGGCAATCCACGCTGTCGCGACCATCGGTCATCTTCGGCATTGTGCGCGAGGCCGCGTTGTATATCAGCCGCACCGCAGCCAGCGCCGGACAGGGTCAATTGCCAGTGCATCATCTGTGGCGCTACGGCAGCAGCGTCTTGAGCGTCTTCGCCGCGCTGGCCCTCGTGCTCGCGCTGCAAATCTTCCCCGGTTTTTCCCCGCTGATGCTCTTCCTGCCCGCCGTCTTGCTGGTGAGTTGGCGCTTTGGACGCGGGCCGGGTTTGCTGGCCGCGTTGCTGGCCTTGTTCGTCAGCAACTATTTGTTGGAGCCGCCAATTTTTGCGTTGAGCTTTAGCTGGCAGAGCCTGCTCTACCTCGCCGTGTTGTTGCCCGCCACACTGTTGGGGGTTCAAGTGCGCGCCCGCACACACAAATACAATCAATTCGTTCAACCTGCAGTCGAGGCCGAGTAATGAAGCCGCAGGCGTCACGCGCAAACTGGTTTCTGTTGGGCCTGACAGCGGCGATTTACGTCGGCAGCGCAGGCCTTCCCGCCTTGCTGGACGATGCCGATTCGTTTTACGCCGAAGTCGCGCGCGCCATGAATCAACGGCACGATTGGATTACGCCGTATGCCAACACGCTGCGCTATTTGGAAAAGCCGCCGCTCTTTTATTGGCTGATCGCGCTTTCTTACAAGTTGAGCGGCGCGGCCAATGCCTTCACCGCGCGGCTGCCGACGGCGTTGACGGTTGTGGCCCTGGCGTATGTGACCAGCCGCATCGGCCAGTTGTTGTATGGCGGACGCGCGGGTTGGCTGGCGGGCCTGGCCTTGGCGACTTCGATTGGGATGTTTCTGTTCACGCGCATCATTCTGCCGGATGCGCTTTTCACCTTGTTGCTCGCGTTGCTGGTCTATGCCTTTGTGCGTTGGTTGTTGGAGGGGCAACACGAAAAGCACTTGCTGCTGATTTATGTTTTCGGCGCACTGGCCGTGCTGGCGAAAGGACTGATCGGGATTGCCTTTCCGGCGGGCGTGATCGTCGGGACGCTGGTGCTGAGCGGACGCTGGAAAGAAGTGCTGAGGCTGCTTTCGGTCAAAGGCATTTTGCTCTTTCTGCTGATCGCGGTGCCGTGGCACGCTGCCATCGGCGCGCGCAATCCGGGGTTTTACTGGTTCTACTTTGTCAACGAACACCTGTTGCGCTTTCTGGGCAAACGTTACCCGCTGGATTACGGCACCGTGCCCCTCGTGCCGTTCTGGTTGCTGCATCTGGTTTGGCTTTTCCCCTGGTCGTTTTATCTGGTGACCTTGCTGCGTCCGGCGAACTTCAAACAGGCGCTGGCTAGGGATGGCATCAAGCTGCTTGTGCCGGTCGTCTGGGCGCTGACGATTCTGCTGTTTTTCTCGTTCTCATCGCGCTTGGAGTATTACACCGTGCCCGCCTTTCCGGCGCTGGCGTTGCTGGCCGGGCGGCAGTGCGCGCAGTATTGGGAAGCGAGTGTGAATTGGCCGGGCCGTGTGTTGGCGGGGCTGGCCGCGCTGCTCGGCTTGACGCTGTTGGTGTTGGCCGTGGCTTCCAACGCCGCGACGGGCGCGAGTTTCATGCAACTCAAGGATAATCCTGATCTGTACGCCTACTATCTCGGCCATCTTTTTGATCTGACGCCCGACAGTTTGCGCGCCTTGCGCTGGCCGCTGGCGCTCGCGGGTATTGCATTCAGCGGTTTGCTGCCGTTGCATTACTGGCTGAAAACCGCAGCGCGCAAAGCCGCCGCGCTGGCCTTGGGGATGGGTGTTTTCTTTATCGCGGCGAACCTGGGCTTTCTGGTCTTTGCGCCGCGGCTGACTTCCAAACCGATTGCGGATGCGTTGCGGCCCCGGCTAACCGATGACGCGCTGATCGTGATTGATGGCGAATACGAAGAAGGTTGCAGCGTGGCCTTTTACACGGGTCGCCGCGTGCTGCTGCACAACGGGCGTTCGTCGAATCTGGAATACGGTTCGCGCTACGCGGATGCACCGCCGCTCTTTCCCGACGACGCGCAGTTGCAGCGACTGTGGGATGCCAAGCAGCAGCGTGTCTTTATGGTCACGTTTCAAGCCAAACAAGCCAAGCTCGAAGCGTTATTGCCGAACAATCGGCATCTGCTCGCCCGTTACGGCGACAAGCTGTTATTCTCGAACCGTCCCGACAGGTAATGGCTATGCGTGAACGACGTTTGATTATCAACGCCGATGATTACGGCATCTGCCGCGAGGTCAACGCCTCTGTCGAAGAGTTGGCTGAGGCTGGCATGCTCGGCGGCGTTTCGTTGTTGGCGAATGGCGTTGAGGCGGCGGCGGCCATGCGTTATTTGCAACAGCATCCGGCGCTGTGCGCGGGCGCGCATTTGAACGCCGTCGAAGGCCGCCCACTTTCCGCCGCGCCGGAGGTTGAAATCTTGACCGGCAAAGACGGCACGTTCAGCGGGCTGGCGCAGGTCATGCAACGTTGGCTGTTACATCCACACACTGTCACGCGCGCGCTTGAGACGGAATGGCGGGCGCAGCTTGAACGATTGCTGGCGGCAGGTCTGACGTTGCACCACCTGGACAGCCATCAACATTTGCACGCGTTCCCGCCCGCCTTCGCCTGCGCCGTCAAACTCGCGCGCGCCTACGGCATCAAGGCGTTGCGCTGGCCGGGTGAACGGGTGCCGGATCGGTTGCGCTTGGCGGGCGCGTTGGCGTTGCGCGCTTCGCTGGCGGTGGCGCGCCGTCTGAACACGCCGGCGGGGCTGCGTTGCAATGAACATTTTCTCGGCTTTCGCCAGGCTGGCGGTTACAACGTAGCCAAGCTGCTCAACGACATCGCCGCGCTGCCCGCGGGCGTGACCGAACTGGCTGTCCATCCCAGCCAGCAAGACCGCATCCCGTATCCCGCCTACCGGGGACGCGGCGAACACGAAGCGCTGTTGGACGCCCATTTCCGCCAGAGCCTGCCCGCGCTGGATGTCAAACTGATCTCGTGGACGGAGGCATAGGTGAAAGACGCGCTTGCGAGTTCAACCAACGGTTACAAACCACTCGTTGCGCTTTTTGTTATTTGCATTTTCACAGCCGAAAAGAAACAATCCGCCACACGTTTTTCCCGTTAACAGCGTTCAGGAACCAACTTCATGGCTGGCACATTGCTCTCCTTTGCAGATTCCTTTCGTTCACCTGCCGCCACTGAACTGCTGCGCAATGAACGCGTCCGCCACGCCTGCGATTTCATCCACACCCACAACCGCGAATTCACCGCCGAACTGATCCGCATCTGCGAAATCCCCGCGCCGCCCTTTCAAGAGCAGGAACGCGGACGTTACTTTGCCGAGCGCTTTAGCGAGCTTGGCTTGAGCGAGGTTCACACGGATGAGGTTGGCAACGTGATTGGCGTCTATCCCGGCGAAAGCGAACAACCTTTGCTGGTCGTCTCGGCGCATCTCGATACCGTCTTTCCCGCCGGCACCGAGGTCACGGTCAAACGCAGCGGCTCGCGTTTGTGCGCGCCGGGCATCGCTGACGATTGCGCGGGGCTGGCGGCGTTGCTGGGCTTGATCGAAGCGTTGAATGTAGCGGCCATCAAACCGCGCAGCAGCATCGCCTTTGTCGCGACGGTGGGCGAAGAGGGCGAGGGCGATTTGCGCGGCGTGCGCCATCTGTTCACCAAAGGCAAGCTGGCCGGGCGCGTGGGCGGGTTTATTTCCTTCGATGGCACGGCGGTCGAATTCATCACGCATCAGGCCTTGGGGTCGAAACGCTTCCGCATTTTGTTTGGTGGGCCGGGCGGGCACAGTTGGGGCGATTTCGGTGTGGTCAATCCGGTGCACGCACTGGGCCGCGTCGTCGCCAAGCTGGCCGATTACAGCGCGCCGGTTGATCCGCGCACGACTTACAACTGCGGGCGCATCGAAGGCGGCGAATCGGTCAACGTCATCCCCGAATGGGCGCAGCTTGATGTGGATTTGCGCTCGGCCTCAGAGTTGGAGTTGGGCCGGCTAGAGGATTTCCTGCTGCGCGCAGTGCAGCAGGCGGCGGAGGCTGAAAACAGTTTGCGCGCGGCGGCGGGCAAAACGCTGTCAGTAGACGTGACGTTGATTGGCCAGCGGCCTTCAGGCGAAACGCCGAAGACCGCGCCGCTGGTGCAATGCGCCATTGAGGCTTCGCAGGCGTTGGGCATACGGCCGCTGCTCAATCGCGCTTCGACCGATGCCAACATCCCGATCAGTCTGGGCATTCCCGCCATCACCATCGGCGCGGGCGGCATCTCGGCGGATTCGCACCGCTTGACAGAATGGTACGACCCAATGGGCAGAGAGTTGGGGTACAAGCGGGCGTTGTTGTTGATCTTGGGCATGACCGGGATGGCCTGAAATGTCGGCGCCCCCCCTTGTAGTAACGAATTTATTCGTTACGTGACGGCGCGAATAAATTCGCTACTACGAGGGGGCCGTCACTACCGTTGAATCGTAATCGGCACAAATGGCGCTGGCTGTGCCGCGGTCTTCACCGCTTCGCCTTTGCGCGCGGCTTCGATGGCGCGCAACAACGCGGCTTCCTCCTGCACGCCAAACAGCACCTGCCCGCCAATCACAAACGCCGGGACGCCGCGCACGCCGTAGGTTTCACCGATCAACAAGTCTTCGTCCACGTCTTCAGCGTAACGCTGTTCATTCAACGCCCGCGCCAAATCAGCCGCGTCCAAGCCCAAGCGCCAAGCCAGTTGTTGCAAGGTCTCAATCGCGCCGATGTCCAGGTCTTCGGCAAAGTGCGCGCGCAGGATGGCGTTATGAAACGCATCGAACCGCCCTTGCGCACGCGCCCACGCCGCCGCTTCGTGCGCGTAGCGTGTGAGCGGCAGGCGCGAGGGCTGGCGCATCTCGACGCCCAGCGCCGCCGCCATCGGCAGCACGGTGTCGCGCCAGCCTTTGCTCAGCGCCGCGCCGCGCGGTTCCATACGCGGCGGGCCTTCCTTGCGCAGTTGATAGGCACGCCAGACGATTTGCGCGCCGGTTTGAGCGGCAACGCGATTGAGGGCAACCTGCCCCAGCAAACAGAACGGTCAGGTGTAATCGGAAAAGACTTGGATGACGGTGGACATGAATGCTTAGCCTTTGGGTGCGTAATATCCGGCGCGGGCGCGAGCACTGAAGCCGGGCTTTTTGATTTTCACTTCGAGTTTGCGAAAGCCGCCGTCGCGCGTTTCGTTGCTGGAATAGAAGCCGAGAATGTATTGCGTGCGCAATTCATCGGCAAGTTTGGCAAAGGCCGCGTCCAACTCTTTGAGCGCGTTGTCGTGGTTCTCGTCAGGCGCGGCGTCGTCGTTGGCGAACAGTTTGGGATGATAAACCTCGCCGCCGGTTTCTGCGGTCAACGCGGCGAGCGCGCGTTCGGCGGCCAGATCGCGTAGGTTTTGCGAGTTCCACAAACCGCCGGTGTAAATGGCATAGATCACGCCGTCCACGCCTTGCACCTGTGCCAAGGCCGTTTTCAGCGTTTTGCCGCTCGTCGTATCGCCGCCGTCGGTGATGAGCACGATGACGCGGCGGCCCCGCGCGGGTTTCAGGTAATCGGCGGCCAGATAGATCGCGTCGTAAAGCGAGGTCGCGCCACCGGCCCTGAGCTGTTTGGTCGCGTTGCTGAGCAGCGGCACACGGTTGGTGAATTCTTGCAATACCAGCGTGTCGGTCGAAAAGGCAAAGAGCGCAGCCTGATCTTGCGGGCGGATGAGCCGCTCGAAAAATTTTGCGGCGGCTTTCTTTTCAAAGGCCAGCCGCTGCGCCACACTCAGGCTCGTGTCGAAGAGCATCACCAGCCGCAACGGCGCTTCGCTCTCGCGCGCGAAGAGGGTCACTTCCTGCGGCACGCCGTCTTCCAACACTTCAAAATCTTCGCGCTGCAAATCGCTGGTCTTGCTGCCTGACGGGGCCCCTGGCAGCGTGAGGATGTTCGTGACGACGTTGACCAGGTCGGTGTTGATGCGGATGGCTTCTTCTTTTTGTTCAGGCGCGGTGACGGGCGGTTTGGGCAAGGGCGGCAACGGGACGGGTTTGACGGGGCGTTTCTCGTCTTGTTTGTTGCGGCCGCTTTGCGCGTGTGAATGAAGGAGCGGCGCGCACCACAACGCAACGAGCAAACAACTCAACAGTGCAATCGCCGGTTTGCTGGGCTGGATCATCTGTGCTCTTTCTCCGCCAAAGAGCATGGAGTTCAGCCTTTAGGCTGGTTTTGCCTAGCGAGAGAAAAGCCAGCTTAAAGGCTGAACTCCATGCTCTTTATTCATGGTTTCAGGGCGTCGCCA
>JAYUCP010000724.1:0-16922 GCA_043740245.1 Acidobacteriota bacterium
ATTGAAAGTGCCGGATTGAAAGTGCCGGATTGAAAGTGCCGGATTGAAAGTGCCGGATTGAAAGTGCCGGATTGAAAGTGCCGGATTGAAAGTGATTGATCCAACCACAAACCAAACAGCATCATGATCATCGCGGCCATTGACATCGGCTCTAATTCGATTCACCAGGTCGTCGTCGAGACTGACCGTGAAAAACCCTTTCGCGTGCTGGCCAGCGCCAAAGAGATGGTGCGCCTGGGCCGCAGCGCCGCGCGTGATCGCCGTCTTTCTTCCGCCGCCATGAACCGCGCCGTCGAAGCCTTGAAAAAATTCCGCGCGAATGCCGAAAGCCACGGCGCGCGCGAAATCCTGACGACTGCCACCAGCGCCGTGCGCGAAGCCGACAACCAGCAGGAATTCATCGAACGCGTCGCCAAAGAAACCGGGCTGCACGTTGAGTTGCTCTCCGGCATTGAGGAAGCCCGCATGATCGCGCTGGCCGTGGCCGTGCGCATGCCGCCGAGCAACAATTGCCGCACGCTGGCGATTGACATCGGCGGCGGCAGCACCGAATTGCCCGTCACGCAAAATGGCGAACCGGCGGTGCTGATCTCGCTCAAGCTCGGCTCGGTGCGGCTGACCGAACAACTCGGCGCCAATGACCCGCCCAGCGAAAAAGCCTTGCGCCGGTTGCGCGCCGAATTGCGCGCGGTGATTGCGCAACGCGCGCCCGAAATCAAAGCGGTGGGCTTCGACGTTTGTTACGGCACCTCCGGCACAATCGCCGCGCTGGAACGTGTCGCCCTGCATCGCCATCTCGAAAATCCAGCCGCCACAGACCGCGCCGCCAAACGCCCGGAAGCATCCTTGAGCTTGAAGGAACTGCGCGGCTTGAATGAAGAACTGGCGCGTATGCCGGTGGCCGAACGTGCGCGCGTGGCCGGGCTGAATCGAGCGCGCGCCGAAATCATCATCGCGGGCGGCCAATTGCTCGAAGCCCTGATGGAAACCCTAGAGGTCGAACAGTTGACCGTCTGTGACTGGGCCTTGCGCGAAGGCGTGATCGTCGCGCACCTGGCCAAACGCGGCGCGACCGTCACCAGCACGGCCACGCGGCTCGAACGCGACCCCAGTTTGCGCGGCGCATTGGCGCTGGCCGCGCATTACCGCGCCGACCTGAAACACGCCCATCGCGTCGCCTATCTGGCCCAACAACTCTTTGACGATCTGCGCTCGTTGCACATGCTGGGCGGCGAACACCGCCGACTGTTGATGGCGGCGGCGGTCTTGCACGACATCGGCTATCTGGTCTCGCATACCGATCACCACAAGCATTCGGCCTACTTGATCGAAAACAGCGAACTGACCGGCTTCACCGCTTCCGAAGTCGCCGTCATCGCCAACGTCGCGCGTTATCACCGCAGCACGCTACCCAAACCCAAGCATGCTTACTATGCCAAGCTGCCTGCCGAAACGCGCGCCGTCGTGCGCAAGCTGGCCGCGCTCTTGCGCATCGCCGACGCGCTCGACCGCGATCACGAAGGCCGCGTGCGAGGCGTGCGCGCCGAACTCGACGCCAAGACCGCGCGGGTCTTCGCCATCAGCACACGCCCCAGCGAAACCACGCTCTGGCGTATGGAAGAACGCGCCGACCTATTCGAGCAAGAGTTCGGGCGGCGCGTCGAATTGATTGCCGAGACAAATGCCAGTTCAACGGAAGGGTAGCCGCAGATCAACGCGGATCAACGCGGATCAACGCTGTGCAATACAAGTATGAAGCCAGTTTGATCGGCGTTTTTCAGCGTCAATCTGCGGCAAAGCTCATTCGCTTCTAAACTCTGAACCACAATGGACAAACAACACAAACCCTATTACGGCTGGTTTATCGTCGGCACGGCCTTTCTCTTCATGATGTTGATCGTAGGCTTTGCCACCTACGGCTTGCCGCTCTTTTATCCGCTCTGGGTCAAGGAATTCGGCTGGCGGCGCGATCAGATCATCTTCGGCAACACGCTCAGCAAAATCATCGTCGGCCCGGTGCTGGGTTTCGCGGCGGGCTGGTTGCTCGAAAAGTACGGGCCGAAGCTGGTGATGTTATTCGGCGCACTCAGCGCGGCGGCAGCCATGCTCGGTTTCAGCATGATGGGTTCGACGTTCGCGCTCTATGGCTTTTTCTTTTTCAACGCGCTGGGCTATCTGTGTGCAGGGCCGCTGCCCAATCAGGTCTTGCTGTCGCATTGGTTCACACGTTTGCGCGGGCGCGTGATGGGCATCGCCTACGTCGGCATCGGCGTAGGCGGCATGCTGGTGCCGTGGATCGTGCGCTATTTCAATCAGCAATACGGCTGGCGCGGTTCGCTCAAAGCCTTGAGCCTGCTGTTTGCCGCCGTGATGTTACTTTCGTTGTTGATCATTCGCCGCCGCCCGGCGGATATGGGCTTGTTCCCCGATGGCGACGAACAGCCGCTCGAACCCGCCACGCCGAATGCGCCGCCCGCCAAATTATCGGCAATCGTCAAAACACGCGCCTTCTGGTTGCTGGCGGCGGGCAGCGTGCTCAGCATCAGCGCCATCGGCGGCGTAATGCAAAATCTGGCGCTCTATATCAACGACGTCTTCGCCGCCGGGTCCAAAGAACAAGCCGAGTTGGCGCGCACGACCATTTCGAGCATCACGCTGGGCGCCAGCATTTCGGGCCGCATCGTGATGGGTTTGCTGGCAGATCGCTTTCAGAAAAAGTACGTGATGCTGATTACCTACCTGCTGGTCGCGCTTTCGATCCCGCTGCTGATTTTTGCCAAAGACTACCCTGCCCTGCTTTATGTTTTCGCGGTGACCTTCGGGTTTGGCTTGGGCGCGGATTACATGTTGATCCCGCTGATGGCGGCGGAATGCTTCGGCCTGGGCGCGCTCAGCCGCGTGCTCGGCATAATCATCATGAGCGATGCCGTGGGCGAAGCGACGCTGCCAACGCTGGTGGCTAATATCCGCGAAACGACGGGCAGTTATGCGGGTGGGTTTATGTTAGTAACTGTTTTGGCATTACTGGGCGCGGTGGCGATCCTTTCGATCAAATACCGCGACGGTAAGCCGGAAAGCCGCTGGCAGTTAGAACAACAAAGTTGAGTCGTTGCCCAGTGCCGCGCGGTTTGCCCAGACTTAGGTTGATGCTATAGTGCCGCCTCGTTCAACCCATCAAACAACCGACATTGCATGAATTATCCAAGCTTTACGCCAGAGCGCGCGCCGGAACTCGCCGAATCCACTGAGACGGGCGGCGAGACGGCGAGCTTCGTTGACACGCTCGACGACCATTTGAAACAGTTGCGGCTGCGGCGCTATCAGCAGGGTAGCGCCTGGCTGACCGGCGCAGCCGCACCCGCCGGGACTGAACCGGAAGCCGAACCCGAACTTGCCGCGACTGCGCCCAAAGCTGAAGCCGAACCGGAAATCGAAGCGGAAGCCGAGCAACAAGCAGAAGTCGAAGAAGAAGCCGGTTACGATTTTGTTGCCGCGTTTGAAGAGGTCGCCGCCGAGGTGCGCAAGCTGGGGCGCGAGCTGTTCAAGAGCAATCGCGTCGGCGAACGCAATCAGGAACTCTTTCAAACCGCAATCACCGAAGTCCGCCAGCTTGCAGCCACTGTCGCGCAGATACCCGCGCAGCACGACGAGACGCTCAACGAAACCAGGTTCCAGGCCAAGGCCGCGCTTTGCCGCGAATTGCTGCGGCTGACCGATACGCTGAACGCCAGTGTTGACGCGGCTACGGCGGCCCTAGCGCAATTGCAACGCGCCAGCGCGCCGCCCGTCAGCGGTTGGCGCGCGTGGCTGTTGAACGTGGCTGGCGTATCACCAACCGCAACCGCCGACGCGCTGGCGCCGCTGCAACAATGGCACGCGGGACAGCGGCTGTTGGCCGAACGGCTGCACGCGATTTTGCACGCGGCGGGCGTGCGCGCCATCGAAACCGCCGAGCGCGTTTTTGATCCCACCCAACACCGCGCCGTGTCGGTGTCGCCACGCACCGACCTTCCCCCCAACACCATCACCGGCGAAGAACTGAAAGGCTACACGCTGGAAGGCCGCATCTTGAGATACGCGGAGGTTGTCGTAAGCAAACATGAGTAAAACAGTCGGCATAGATTTGGGCACCACCAATTCGCTGGTCGCTATCGTCGAAAATGGGCGTCCGCGCGTGTTGTCACGCGGCGACGAACGCTTGATTCCGTCGGTCGTGGGCCTCGCCGATGACGGCCAGATCATCGTCGGACAGGCGGCGCTCAACCAATACGTGCTCGCGCCTGAACGCACCATCCGTTCGGTCAAACGCAAGATGGGCACGGACGAGCGCGTCAGGCTGGGCGCGCAGGAATACACGCCCGAAGAGATTTCGGCCCACATCCTGCGCCATCTGAAAACCCTGGCCGAAGAGGCGTTGGGCGACACGGTTGAGCGCGCCGTCATCACGGTGCCGGCTTTCTTCAACGACGGGCAACGCCTTGCCACCAAGCGCGCGGGTGAATTGGCCGGTCTCGAAGTCTTGCGCATTATCAACGAACCGACAGCCGCGGCGCTGGCTTACGGCTTGGAGCAACAGGCCGATCAATACTTGCTGGTTTACGATTTGGGCGGCGGCACTTTTGACGTGTCGGTGATCGAACAGCAGGGCGAGGTGATGGAGGTGCGCGCCAGTCACGGCAACGTGCATCTGGGCGGCGACGATTTTGACGAGCGCCTGTTGCAACACCTGATTGCGCATTTGTCGAACGAGCATCCCTACGATTTCAAAGCCGACCGGCGCGCGCTGGCGCGGCTTACGCGCGCCGCCGAACGCGCGAAGATGGCGCTCTCCGCCGCGCCATACGCCCGCGCCGCCGAAGAGTTTCTGGCGCGCTACGACGGCCAGATCGCGCATCTGGATTGCGAAGTCAGCCGCGCCGAATTCGAAAAGATGATTGACGACCTGCTGCAATCCACGCTGACTTCGATCAACACGGCGCTCAAAGAAGCGCAACTCGACGCGACGAAAATCAATCGCGTGCTGCTGGTCGGCGGTTCCACCCGCATCCCGCGCGTGGCCGAACTGATACGCGAGCACCTCTTCCTCGACCCGGCGCAGGAGATCAATCCCGACGAAGCCGTCGCGCTGGGTGCCGCCGTGCAGGCCGCATTGATCAACGGCGAAGACGTCAACGCGATGTTGATTGACGTGACGCCGCACAGCCTGGGCATCTCGGTCGCCACGGTGATGTTCAATGAACTGGTGCCCGGCCACTTCGCCCCGATCATACGCCGCAACACGACCATCCCGACGACCAAGGCCGAAGCCTTTCACACGCTCTCGCCGCAACAGGACACGGTCGAGATCGAAGTCTTCCAAGGCGAAAGCCAGATCGCCGCCGAGAACACAATGCTCGGCAAATTCCTGCTCAAAGGCATCCCGCCCGCGCCCGATCCCAACGACCTGCGCGAAGTGATCGTCGAATTCAGCTACAACCTGAACGGCATCGTCGAAGTCTGCGCGCGCGACCACAAAGGCGAACGGCGCGAAGCGCTCACCGTCAGCGCCGCGCCCGGCCAACGCGCCGTGGGCGAACCCGAAACCAAACATCATTTCGACCCGGCGGTGGAACGCGACGTCGCCCGCGCGCTGGAACACGCCGCCGCGATTGAGTTGCGCTGCGACGCCGATGGCAAAAAGGATGAAGCGCAGCAGTTGCGCCAGACGCGTTACGCGCTCGAAGCCGCGCACGACAGCGGCGACGAACAACGTCTGATGGAACGGCTCAATGAGCTGGAAGACATGCTTTACGATTTTGAATAAACGCTAGCGAACGAACCACGGGGGACACGGGGCGCACGGGGATAGACAGCCAATCAGACATGCTTAAATTTCCCGCGCAACCCAATTAACCAAATTCTTCCCCGTGCTCCCCGTGTCCCCGTGGTTCGCCTTGAATCCCGATGGCCGCCAAAAAGAAAAAACACAAATTCGTCCTGCAACTGTCGCCCGCCGAGTTGCTCAAACGCGCCGCCGAACAGTTGCAGCGCGGCCAATACGACGACGCGCTGCAAAGCCTGCAACAGGCCGAGAGCCAGCTCAAACCGCGCGCGACGCCCGATGGCAAAAAGGTTTCGACGCCGCCGCACCTGTTGGTTGCGCAGGCCGAGTTGCCCGGCTTGCAGGCGCGCGCTTATGCCGCCCGCGCACGCAACGCCGGCACGCTGGCGCGGAAGCTGGCCGACCTGACGCAAGCCACGCAAGCTGCGCCCGCCGAACCGCGTTATTGGATCGCACGTGGCGCGCTGCAATTGCTGAACAATGACGCGCTCACGGCGCTCAGTGATTTCGGCAAAGCCACAGCGCTCGATCAAGACGGCCCGCTCGTGACACGCGCGCGCCGCTTCGGCCAATTCGCCGCGCAAGGCTCGCAAACCGTCAGCGCCGCGCTCGATTACGCCACGCAAACGCACGGGCGGCAGGCGCTGTTTGACGGTTTGACTTCATTGGCTGCGGGCGAGACCGAACGCGCGCAGTCGCAACTGAATGAGCTGCCCGCGCTCGATCACAACCCGACGCGCGCGGAAGCGGCGCTGCTCGCCACGCAATTCTTTTACAGCGGCGCGTTGCATTGGCAGTCCGCGCGGCACCGCGCCGCGTTGGGCGATTGGCGCGAAGCGCAACGCCTGGCCGATGCGCACAACTTGTACCTGCCTTGGCGCGCGCGCTTGGCAACGGGTCTGCACGAACTGGCCGCCGCTGTCGCGTCCACCGATCTGCCGCTTGCCATCGAAGCCTGGCAAGCCGCGCGCAAACTCGATCACAACGATCAAGCGGCGCAACACAATTTGTCCGCCGTGAGCCGTCAACAGGCGCTGCACGCCTGGCACGCGGGCCAGCATCAGCAAGCCGCCACGCTCTGGCAAGAAGTGTTAGCTCAACAACCACAGGATGAAAAGCTGCGCCAGTATCTCGCGCTCGCCTGCGAACGGCTGGAACGCAAGGAAGACGCCATCACGCATTGGCGTGAATTGGCGAAGCTCTGGCGGCGGCAGGCCAAACAACGCGCGGGCGAGGCTGGCTTCAAAGAACGGCTGATGCAGTTGGAACAGCACGTCGTCAAGCTGATGCTCGCAACCGGCGCGCCTGAGCATGAGATCGCCAGCGAATTGGAAGGCGCGCTCAATCTCGAGCCCGACAACACAGCCTTGCGCTTGCAGGCGGCGGATCAATTGCTGGAACTGGGCCGCGCGCAACCAGCGCTCAAGCACCTGGAATTCGTCGAGAAACAACAAGGCGTGAGCGCCGAGCTGCTCATCCGCAAGGGGCAGTCGCTGGACATGCTCCGGCGCTTCAAGGACGCGCGCCAAATGCTCGAACGCGCCTTGCAACTGGAACCCGCAAACGCGCTGGCCAAACGCAGCTTGCTGCTCTTTCTGGATCAGGAAGCCGAACGCGCCGAAGAGCGTGACGATGAAAAACGCGCGCGCGAAATCTGCCAGCAGCAAATCGCGCTCGACCCTCATTACGACCAAGCCCTGGCGCATCTGGCCGATCTGCACTTGCGCCAGCGCCAGACAGCCCCGGCCAATGAATTGCTGGCGCGCATCGTTGCGCACAATCCGCAAAGCGCGCAGAAACACGTGATGGCCGCCGCTGTTTACCTGACGCACGATCTGAAAAAAGACGCCGAGGCGCTCTTCAAAAAGGCCGCCGAATTGGAGCCGAGTGTCGAATGTTTCATGAACATCGGCCGCGTTTATCGCGATTGCGAAGACGAAAAGACGGCGCTCAAGTATTTCGACCGCGCGGCGGCGGAAGGCAGCATGGAAACGCTGGTCGAGATTGCCGTTTATCTGGTCGAAGCCGGCGACGAAAAGAACCTCAAGAAATATCTGGACCTGGCGATCAAACGCGATCCGCACCATCCGATGCCGCATCTGATCAAAGCCATCAACATGCTTGGCCTGATGGGCGGCGGCCCCTTAGGCCCACTGGCGCTGCTGATGGGTTTCAACCAGAAGAAGTTCGACGAGGCTGTCGTGGAACTCGCCGAGGCGGAACGCTTGATGGAAGGCAAGGCCGAATTCCAAAACATCCTGCCTGAAATTCGCCAGATGCGGCAGATGTTCGAACAAGGGCCGCCCGGTTTGGGCGGCTTGCTGGGCGGGCCGTTTGGCGGTTTAGCCAGTTCGAGAGGCTTGCCGCCGTTCGGTTATGACGAGCCGGGGTTTGACGAAGGCTTTAACGACGATTTCCTATTCGGCGCGCCCACGCGCGTCAAGAAAAACAAGAGTAAGAAGAAAAAACGATGAACCTGTTGCCGCTGCCCGAAAACCCTTATCAGGTGCTCGGCCTCGAACGCACCGCCAGCGAGGCCGAGGTCAAACAGGCTTACTTCACGCTGGTGCGCGAACATTCGCCTGAACGCGATCCTGAAGGCTTCAAACGCATCCGCGCCGCTTATGAAAAACTGCGCGCCAGCGTGGCGCGCGCGCAAACCGATTTGCTGTTGATTGATGAACAACCTGCCGCCTTGGGGAGCTTCCAGTTTCAGCCGTATGGCCAGCCTGCTTTGCTGCACAGCCCGGAATTATTGGCGGGCGATTTGATCGCGCTCGAGGCTTTGTTGTTGTTTGAGGATGCGCTGGCCGCCTCGCACGATTGATAACATCTCCCTCAGCCCGGCTGTTACGGCTTATTCAACTCAAGCAAAAATACATCCGTATAATCCTTCAGCGGGTTAATGCCGAAGTTACTGCTGAAGACGGCATATTTACCGTCTTTGCTGATTGAAGCGTGCGGCTGGTACCAATAACTGCTCAGCGTGCGGCTGCGATGATGCGCCAGACGGCGGCGTTCTGAACCATCGGCTTTGACCATCATTACTTCATTGAACCGCACGCCCCAGCGCCGCTGCCAATCGGGCGGCAAATCCGCATTGGCCGCCGCCGTCCCTTTCTTCGTGTCGGTAACAGAAACTAACACCCAGGGATTTTTGCCGTTGCTGTTACTGCTGACGTGTAACTCAGCGTCCCAGTTTAGCGGCACCAGGCAGGTTCTTTTCGCATCGCTCAGCCGTATTTTTTCAACGCCATTGTTTTCGCAACCCGGCGGCGGCGCGGTGTCGCGGTAAGCGCCGACGAATACCACTTCGTCGCCATTCAAATCGCGCCCCTGATCGCTGTGGCCGCCGAACGGCGCAATCTGCCGGATGAAGTTAAAGTCTTTGTCATACAGCGCCATGCCTTTATGTTTGCCGACGCCCTCGCCACCCCAGCGCATCATGATGTTGTTATTTGCCGTAACATAAACTTCGACCCATTCACTACCCAACATGTTCAGGTCAACGGTTTTGGCTAAGTTATCAGTGCTAAATGTATACAGCGCGGCATGGCGGTCATCCCCCACGATCATCAGGTGATCGCCATCTTCTGAAATATCGCATTCGCCGCCGCCAAAGGTTATTTTCTGGTACTGCGCAAAGGTACGCACGGGAGCTTTCTGCCGCTTTATAACATCAAATTTCATCAGCCGGTTTTCATTGTGGTAGTAAAAAACATTTGGATCTTTACCGCTCCAGCGCGGCTCGCACGACCCGCCCAGCACCAACTGGTCAGGCGGCACGACTAACTTGCCGCTGCGATCCAAGACCATATAACCGTTGTGGTCAGCGTGCGCCAGGATCAGGCTGCTGTCCTGATTGAAGGGCGACATGGTGGCGTATTCGTGATGCACCGAGTCATTGAATTGCGCCAGCCCATTCGTCAACCGCACCAGCGGCGTACCGAAAACTGTGTCGTGATACTTCACGCCGACGGCGGGCGGCAGAAAGCTGGTGTAATCCGCCGGGATATAAATCTTGTTATCATCCGCAATGCCATAATACGGACTGTTGGCCTCCGCTTTCGGCGGCGGCGCAACCGCGGGCTGGCTCGCCACGGTTGAGGCACTGACGGGCACGAGCTTCCCTTTAGCGATGACACCTTGCGCCAAGTTCACGTTACTCACCGTCGCGCCCAAGTTAATCAAAGTAACATCCACCGTCAGCGGATAGAGTGGCTTGGTCTTACTAACATAAAATTCTTCGTCGTTTTTGTAGTAACTCACGATGCCGTTGGCGACGGCAATGCGAAAGACCGTCTTGGCCGTATAAGCCGTCTCGGCCTTGTAACGGCCCCATTCGCGGACTTCGGCAACAAAGGCGCCGCGCGCCGCGAGGCCCGTCAGGTGTAGCGCAAAATCCATCGTTTCCGCTTCCAGCCCGGCGGGCGCGGCGCTCAATCCCACATAGCGCTCTTTGTCAGTTTCGAGCGCGGTAAATTCCAGAGAGCCGTCGCCCGCGTTGAGCTTTTGCCGCGAAGAGGCGCCCGCATCCGCCGCATCATTGCGACCCCGCGTCTTTTTCAGCGTGGTTCCCGCCAGCGTGCAATTGACCTGGTTGACCCAGGCAACGATTTCGGCGTTGGCCGCGACAGCAGCCGTGCGGCGTTGGGCGGAACAGCCTATGAGCAGCAACCAGACGGCGGCGCAAACAGTGAGGGTGAGAGCAAACAGCTTTTTCATCGTTGTACCTCTGGGCTACGCGTTAGTGAAACGAAGCCGCCCACAGTTTTGGCTGAGCGCCCCTCCGCCGTCAACACCAATTAAAAATGAGTTGGGGGTGCCCATCATTCCGTTGTCGAAGAAATACCTGAGGGCGAGCTGTTTGGCGTGGTTACAGTACAAACCAGCTACTCAGCGCGAGCAACAACGAATCAGTCCTTACCCAGCTTCAACCGTCGCCACAACCACCACGCCGCCAACAACGGCCACGTCGTCACGACTGCTGCTATCGCAAAAGCGCTGTTGCCGTAACCGTAAAGCATCTGCTGCAAATCCGTCATCGCACGGTCGTTGATCAGATACGTCCAAGTCGCCGAAGGGCCGCGCAAACCCGCATCGTCCAGATTGAGGCCTTCTTTTGTGATCTCGACCGTGGCGAAGGTTTCGACGATACGCGTTTCGATCTGTTCGCGCAGTTGGCGGAAGGCGTCGGTGATGTGATTGCGAAACTCGACCAGTGGATCCTGCCGCCCCAGGCCAACGAGGTGAACCCATTCGCGCAAGTCGTTGACCAGGGCCAGATGTTCGGCCCAGGCTTGGTCAAGGTGATGCAAAGTGATCTGGCGTTCGGCTGCTTGCAAGGTCGTATGGCCGACGCGCGCGCGCAGTTCGGCGTAACGCGCGGGCAGGTGCGCGGCGCACAGTTGCAATTCAGCCACGCCGTTCAGCACGTTCATGCGCCAGTCTTGCAAGGTGCGGCGCTGTTCTTCGACCAGGTGCGAGTAATGCCAGAGGGTTTTGCGTATCTCGAAGTTTTGCCCTTCGACGATGCGTTGCACACGTTCGACCTCGGCGCGGATGGCCGCGTGTTCGAGCGGCGCGGTTTGCGGCGCGGGCATGAATTGCGGCGGTATCAACCGCTCGATGCCGAAGCGCACGAGCAAGGTGTCTTCCAAACTAACGAAGAAACGCGAAGTGCCGGGGTCGCCCTGGCGTCCGGCGCGTCCCCGCAATTGATCGTCAATGCGGCGGCTCTCGTGACGCGTGGTGCCGATGACGTAAAGGCCGCCGGCGGCGACGACGCGCGCGCGGTCTTCTTCGCGCGCGCCGCCCAGGCGTATGTCGGTGCCGCGTCCGGCCATGTTCGTGGAGATGGTGACGGCTCCAAGCGCGCCGGCGCCCGCAATGATCGCGGCTTCGGCCTCGTCGTTTTTGGCGTTGAGTACTTGGCAAGGAATGCCGGATGCAGCCAAGCGCGCGGCGAGCAGTTCGGATTCCTCAACGCTTTGGGTGCCGACCAGCACGGGACGGGCGGTCTGATGGGCGTGTTGGATGTCGGCGAGCAGCGCCTGATATTTCGCTTCTTTGTGCGTGAAGATCAAGTCGGGCAAGTCTACACGCTGGCAGGGGCGATTGGGCGGAATCGGCACGACCTTGAGC
Organism: Acidobacteriota bacterium; assembly: GCA_043740245.1. Taxonomy (GTDB): domain Bacteria; phylum Acidobacteriota; class Blastocatellia; order RBC074; family RBC074; genus JACPYM01. Next base: position 11,966 of record JAYUCP010000724.1, read on the forward strand.
TTGTAGAACAGCTCCAACTCTTCGGCGGCGGGTTGCGCGGTGGCGGTCATGCCGGCGAGTTTTGGGTAGTGCGCGAGGAAGTGTTGCAGCGTGATCGAACCGTAAAGCCGCCCGCCAGGCTGAATCGGCAAACCTTCTTTGGCTTCGAGCGCGGCTTGCAATCCGTCTGGCCAGCGGCGATTGGCGACGACGCGCCCGGTGAATTCGTCTACCAGTTCGAGGCGTTCGTCGCGCACGATGTAATCAACATCGCGTTGCACCAAGACGCGCGCGTGCAAGGCTTGTTGGATTTCGGTCAGCAGCAATCCATTGTCGGCACTGTGCAGATCACCGCACTGCAAAGCGGCTTCGAGGCGTTCAACGCCTCGTTCAGTCAACGCGACGTTGCGCCGGTTATCATCCGTCTCCCAATCCTGTTCGGCTTGCAACGCGCGCACGGCTTCGGCAATACGATAAGGACTGGTTTCCGACGCGGGGCTTTCGCCCGCGATGACCAGCGGCACGCGCGCTTCGTCAATCAGCAGCGAATCGGCTTCGTCCACGATGGCGAAATGAAACGGGCGGTGCGCCAACTCTTCAGGCGTGCGGCACAAGTACATGCGCAAAAAATCAAAGCCCGCTTCTTTGGCCGTGGCATAAGTCACATCCGCCGCATACGCCGCGCGCCGTTCGGCGTTGCTCATGCCCGCCTGAATGGCGGCGACGCGCAGGCCGAAGAATTCATAGACCGGCCCCATCCACGCCGCATCGCGCCGCGCCAGATAATCGTTGAAGGTCAACACGTGCACGCCGCGTCCGCCCAGCACATTCAAACAAGCGGGCAAGACTGCCGCCAGCGTTTTGCCTTCGCCGGTTTGCAACTCGATGAGCTTGCCGCGCTGCAAGGCGAGGGCGGCGAGCACTTGCACGTCGAAGGGCCGCATGTTCAGCAGACGGTGCGCGGCTTCACGCGCGAGGGCAAAGGTCTCGATCAATAACTCGTCAGGCGTTGCGCCTTGTTGCGCGCGTGCTTTCAACGCGGCGGCTTGTGTGCGTAGCTCTTTATCGTCGATTGTGGTTAAGCTTTCGCCGCGTTGGTTGATAGCGGCGAGGATTGGTTGATAGGGCGACAAATCGTCTTCGATAGCGCCGCCGCCACGCCAACGGCGCAAGCGTTTGGCCCAGGTTGTTTTGCTCGTGAGATTGGTGCTCATCGTGAATGCCTCTGCCGATGTCAGCTTATACGTTGCTGCGTCGCGGGGGAATACGGAATCTGTTTCAACCAAGTTGCCGGGCCGCCCAGCCGCAAATGGATTTTGCCATGTGATAATCCAGCGCAAGCTTTCGGCTCGTAAACGGAAGCGCAAGACACAATCCTAACGACGAACAGGAATCGGTAATGAGACAAGATTACAGCCGCACCGCCGAAGGCATGGCCGTGTTGCGCGCGTTGGAACAGCATCAACCCGCCGCACGCCGCATCCTCAACGATCCTTACGCCAAAGAGTTTCTCTTCAATCCGGCCTTTCGGCTGTTGGCTAGATTGCCATTACATTCGCGCGGCACGTCGTTCCTGCTGCAATTTTGGGCGCCGGGCGGGCAGGAGTTCCTGACGATTCGCCCGCGCCTCGTAGACGAATTGGCCGTTGAACAGGCGGCGCAAGGCATCAGCCAAATTGTGTTGCTAGGCGCAGGTTTCGACACCATCGCTTGGCGGCAGCGCGAGGCTTTGCGCCAGGTCACCATCTTTGAGGTTGATCATCCGGCCACGCAACGCGCCAAACGCCAGGTGAGCGAACGCATCGGCCAGCCGGACAACTTGCGTTTCGTGGCGGTAGATTTTGAGCGCGATGATTTCGTCGCCAAATTGCGCGAAGCCGGTTTCGACGCCGCGCGCCCATCGTTCATCATCTGGGTCGGCGTTTCGTATTACCTGACCGCACATGCCGTCGCCGATACGCTGCAACGCATCGCGGCGATCAGTCCGCCGGGCACGAAATTGGTCTGGGATTACATGCTGGCCGACGTGGTGAGCGGCACGACCCGCAATCAGGAAGCGCTAGACAAAGCGCGGCGCGCGGCCCGGCTGGGCGAACCCTGGTTGTTCGGGTTGCAGCCGGAAGAATTGGGCGCTTATCTGAAGCAGTTTGGCTTGCGGTTGCTGCACGATTACGAACCGGCGGAATTGCGCGCGCGCTATTGCCCGCAACGGTTGATGCCGATGAATTATGTGCGGATTGCGGTGTGTGAACGAAGTTGAGCGGCTTAAATTTCCGGCGCCTTGCCGCCGTGGCCGTTGCGGCGCGAAAGGCTTTTGACGATGGCGCGGCGTTCGTAATCTTCAACCAGCTTCGACAAAATGCCGTGCACCTTGCGCAAGCGTTCGCCGGTGTCGGTCATTTCGAGCAGTTCCTGTTTCTCGCTCAAATCAATGTCCAAATAGGCTGACACGATGAACGAGAGGGCTTGGGCTTCCTCAGGCAAGTCGGGCAGTTCCGGTGCGGGGCCTTCGCGTTCTTCTTTCATCTTGCGTCCGGCGATGAGTGTGCGTTCAAACAGTGCTTTGACCTGGCCGACTTCCCAGGCCAGATCATCGAACAGCGTCTCGTCGTCAAAGAATTCGACCGAAGCCTGCAAATAGGGCTCGCCTTCGAGGTAGTTCAGCACGCGGTAGCGCATGTCGCCCACGCACAGAATGTTCGAGCGGCCATCGGGCAGTTCCTGCACGACGGCGACCTCGACGGTGCAACCGCTGCTGCCCAACGAGGGTTTGAGCAGTTCACTCTCCACTTCTTCCTGGCAGACGATGCCGAAGCGGCGATCGGCCTCCAGCGCGTCTTTGAGCAATTTGCGGTAGCGCGGTTCAAAGATGTGCAGCGGCGTCAGCGCGCCGGGGAATTGCACCAGCGGCAGCGGGAAGATCGGAATGACGCGGATTGAATCCATATGGCGGACATTCTACGTCGCTTTTGGCGAGTCTGACCAGCAGTACGGAAAAAATGCTTGCCAGGTTGATGCAGGCAGAGGTAACTTCAGTTTATGCCAACGGTATTGCGCCAAACAGGATTCGATTTCAGGATATATACACTGGATCACGTGCCGTCACACGTTCATGTTTGGAAGGCAGGCAAAGAAGTTGTGATCAATCTGGGGAACGCACGGCACGCGCCCTATGTTCGCAGCAACAACGGTATGAGCACTCAAGAGAAGAACAAGGCGCTACAAATTGCCGGCGAAAACCAGGATTTTCTGCTGGCAGAGTGGGAGAAAATTCATGGCAGTACTTAAAGCAGGTAAATGGACTTATTCCGCAGAAGAACTTGAAAAGATGTACGCAGAGGCCGAAAAACGTGGCAAGGAACGCTTACGAACTGAGCCACGCGCCAACCGTGCTGCCTACGATCCGCAAACGCGGCGTATGCTAATCGAGTTGCGCAACGGCTGCACGCTGTTTGTGCCGGTGGACTTGTTGCAAGGTTTGCGTGGTGCGAGCGACGAAGACCTGGCCGATTTCAGCCTGATGCCGCGCGGCTTCGATCTGCATTGGCACAGGCTCGACGCACAGTTCACGGTGGACGGGCTGCTCAAGGGTCTTTTCGGCACCAAGAAATGGATGGCCGCGTTAAACCAACCAAGCCGTATACTAACCGCTGCCACCGCCAAGCAACCGGCGCGGCCAGCACCAACAGCCGCAGCCAATAAACGCAGCCGTTCAGCGGCGTAAGCTGGGCCAGCCAAATTTCAAGAGCCGGCAATTCACCGTGAACGCCCTTCCGCATTGCCGTTCACGTGGGCCTGCCCATTCACCGGCGTGGCCGCCAATTCCGCCAGCAGCCGCTGCAACTTGGCGGCATCCGCGTAATCCCACAATTCGTCGCAGAGCCGTTCCAGGGCCGCCGCGTCTTGCACCTGTTCCACGACCGGGCCAAGTTCACAGCCATGGAAATGGCGCGCCGCCATCTGGCGCAGCAATTTACGCGCTGCTGCTAGCCGCTCGGCGCGGGCGGCTGCCTGCCCTGCCGCGCGTCCCTCAGCCAAAATCTCTTGATAGAATTCCGTCTCGCGTGTGAGTTCTCGTATGTTAACCATCGTCGAAAACCTCCTTAACAAATCGAGCAAATCCGCCTTCGGATAGCGCATATTGCCGACCATTACAAAATTGAGCGCCAGCGTGCTGCGCCGCGTTTCGTCCGCAACTGCGCACAGTGCCGCCGCGCTCTGTTCGAGTTCCGCCAAGCCGCCCTGCATCAACGGCACAAACGGCAACAAGCTCGCGCGTCCCAGCGCCAAGGCCCGCGCCGCCGAAAGCTGCCACAAGCCGATCACCCGCAGGCGCACAATCAAGGTGATGCCGCCAGCCTCGATGGTGATGGCGGCGGGCGGCTCGGCAGGCAATCCTTTCGGAGAAAAAACCAGGAAGTAAGTGTAGACCGGCAGTTCGTGTTTAAGCCAGAGCCGCACGCTATAACCCGCCGCGCGTTGCGCTTCGTCACCGCGCCAATAGCTTTGCGCTTCGAGATGCTGAATGTAGCGCGCCGCGCCGTCATTGATTTCATATGGCTGATCGGTCAGCAATGCTTGCAAAGCCACTTCGCGCGGCAAACGTTTGACCGTCGCGCCGGGCGGCAACAGTCCGAGCAGATTGAGCAGCGCCTCGGCATCGTGCTCGGCTAGGTCTTTGAACGCGTCATCAAACGGCTTCAGGCTCATAACTCAGGCTAGGTTCAATCGTTCACTTTCAGCACCGCCAAAAACGCCTCTTGCGGAATATCAACCTTGCCGACGCGCTTCATGCGTTTCTTGCCTTCTTTTTGCTTTTCAAGCAGCTTGCGTTTGCGCGTGATGTCGCCGCCATAACATTTGGCCAGCACGTTTTTGCCGACGGCCTTGATCGTTTCGCGGGCGATGACGCGCGAACCGATGGCGGCTTGAATCGCCACCTCGAACATTTGGCGCGGGATCAGCTTGCGCATCTTTT